>JACMOZ010000296.1 GCA_014377785.1 Aeromicrobium sp. | reverse complement strand
CACAAAATCCCTCGCGATCTTCATCACAAGGGATTTCGTCTTCAGTTCTTAGGACGGTTGATGGGACGAACCTTTGGTCGGGCTGACAGGATTTGAACCTGCGACCCCCTGACCCCCAGGTAGCCCCGAGGGCCTAGTTAGCTGATTTCTCGGAGTGCAGAGCTACGCAGAGCCCCTCATGTCACGTCTTGCATTGCATCGTTTGCATGATTTTGGTCCCCTTTTGGTCCCCCACAGTCACAGCCGCACAAGCCCCGAGCAGCAGACATCGATGCGGGACACTTGAGCCACGAGCATCTCCGATGAGAAAGTCCCGCGATCAGCCCACGTCCGGCGAGCTGCAGCTCAATCCAAGTGATCAACACCCTCTCGAGCACGTTGGTACCGTCCTTCGCCGTCGATAGTGACTACAGCGTGTCGTCATATCCACTCAACCAACCTGCCTGGGCAACACAGCTAGTCGAGGGCCAGGCATTGGCTCCTGAATGGCATCCCGACTCCCTACCAATCGCGATGCGCCGAGCCGGCGACCACCTGTTCCTGCGTGCGAGATTTCAGTACCCTGACCCAGCGCAGTAACCATCGACAGGCCGATCGCCCCCTCCCATTGGAGCACTGCTCGGCGCCCGCTCGACAGCAGCTCGGGGGCGTTGCCTCAGCACGACCTCAAATCACTTACGGCAGCCTCGACCGTCTCCCGGAATTCGCTATCGTTGCCGAGCCCGGCATCGAGACCGGTGATGAGCTCGGCAACCGATGAACCAGCGCTCATCCCTACCGGGGGCGGCAGCACTCCCAACGCGACCGCGATGGTCCAGGTTCCCAAGACCGCGGCGCACGCCTCGCCGGATCGGCCTTCGTCCCGCTCTAGAAAGGCAACCGGAACAATGCGCAGTCTCAACTTGGTAGTGGTGTCGGTGGCAATCTGGTCGAGCCGATGCTCCATTCTCGGATTTCCGAACCGCGAGAGAAGTTGAGCTGCGTAATCATCCACCTCCACGCCCCGCAGATGGCGGGCATCCTCCGCCCAGAGCCTCCGCACCATTTCACGACATGCAGGATCGGCGATCGACTCACTCACCACGGAGTGCCCCCGGAGAAGACCGAAGATCGCCAGCGCAGTGTGAGCACCGTTCAGCATCCACAGCTTGCGTCGTTCCCAAGGCTCGATATCCGCCACGAAACGTGCGCCCGCAGTCTCCCACGCAGGCCTCCCGGCGGGGAACTCTCCACTGAGCACCCAATCGCTGAACGGCTCGCATACCACTGGCGACTCATCCCACTGGCCTGTTGCGGCGAGGACCGCCTGCCTGTCGGCCTCGGTGGTGCGGGGGGTGATCCTGTCCACGGAGGTAGAAATCACGGTGATACCCGTTGATAGCCAGGTGGCCAGTTGCGGTTCAACCAGCTCTGCCAGACCTTCCAGAGCGCGCCGCACCATGCGGCCGTTATTCGGAAAGTTGTCGCACGGCAGGATTGCGAGGGGTGGCGCCGCGACTCGCCGACGCGCTTCCAGACCAAGGAGAAGCCGCGCGAGGGGGGTGGTGACCTTGGCGTCCGCCAGGTTTCGACCGCCCCTGATCGTCTTTTGAAGCTGAACGAGGTCATCTGAGA
This sequence comes from Aeromicrobium sp., assembly GCA_014377785.1. Lineage (GTDB taxonomy): Bacteria > Actinomycetota > Actinomycetes > Propionibacteriales > Nocardioidaceae > JACMOZ01. The sequence goes on along the minus strand of JACMOZ010000296.1, from coordinate 18,293 downwards.
CGACACGGTCACCAAGGTCGGGGCCGCCCGCCTCGTCTATCCGATAACCGGCTTCGGTGATGGTGAGCGAGACGATCGCGACTTCGGGATGTGACAGTAGATCGATAAACGAGACGAGATCGCTGGCCGGGGCGACTCGCACGATCGTTGAGATAGTCTCGAAGCGATCGGACTCGTCCCCACGCTCGACGAGCGTGTAGAGCCCGCCTTGGGGTTCGAGTTGCCTGGCGACTTCTGCCGTGCGTCCAGTAAAAGCAGCGATTCCCCAATCGGCTCCGTCGACCGCGTTCTGCGTGTACCACGCCTCGTGTGCTCGATGAAACGCACCGAGACCGATGTGCACGATACGCACTGGCGCGAGGCGGCCCCGTTCCGCACGACCGAGAGACAACCGTGCCGCGGAAGGAATATGACTCATAGCTTGAATGCCGTCTTGGGGATGGCGCTGACCAGGTCATCCGTAATGCGCTCTGCCGTCGGGAGCGCGATGCGGCCCTCCACCACGAGGCGAGCGATGTACGCGCAGTCCGCGCGCCGCGCCGTGTCATGTCTGGTCGGGATGGACAGAAACGCACGCGTATCGTCGATGAAGCCGGAGCCGCGGTAGAACCCAGCGGTCTCGGTCACCGCCGATCGGAAGCGCCCGATCGCATCAGGCGCGTCGAGAAACCACCAGGGCGCGCCGATGAACACACTCGGATAGAAGCCTGCCAATGGTGCGATCTCGCGTGAGTACGTTGTCTCATCCACTGTGAACAGAATGAGGTGGAAATCTTTTTGGAGACCGAATCTCTCCAACAACGGCCGCACTCCGTGGGTGAATGATGTGGCGACCGGAATGTCGTGTCCGGTATCGGGACCGAACCGCCGTGCGGTTGCCGAACTATGGCTGCGCGCGATGCCCGGATGAATGGTCATGACGAGACCATCGTCTACACTCATCCGGGCCATCTGCAACAACATGTGGCCCCGGAAAAGCCTGCGGTCAGCGGCATCTGCAGACCCGCTGACTACGGACTGAAAGAGCGTCTCCGCCTCGGACGAATCGAGATCGACGGTGAACATCTCTTCGACACCGTGATCGGCAGACACGGCTCCATTGCGCACGAAGTGCTCGCGGCGCGATTCCAGAGCCTGAAGGTATTCGGCGAAAGTCGTTGCTGCGCCCCTCGTTGCGAGCAGCATCTGGATCCGCTCGGAGAAATCGGCGGCGTTGGGATCGAGGTAGCGATCGGGGCGGAAGGTGGGCGCGACTCTACCGCCCAGGTCCATCCGGGCGAGCGCACGATGATGTTCGAGGTCATCCAGCGGATCGTCCGTGGTGGCCAGAAACTCGATCCTGAATTTTCGGAAAAGGGATCGGGGACGGAAATCTGGCTCATCAAGGCGCGATTGAATCGCGTCGAACACCGAGTCTGAGGTCTCCGCGCTCAGGGCGATGCCCACTCCGAGTATTCCCGCGAGCTCCTCATCGAGCCAGTAGCCCGATGCCGTGCCCGCAAACCGATGCCAGTTCTCGGCAACCGTCCGCCAGATCTCCCTGGGCTTTATCTTGACGTCCCCCAGTCCGAGCCGCGACAGGTCGATCCCCGCAGCATGAAGCAATCTAACTACGTAGTGGTCGCTCGATATCAATAGCTTCGCGGGATCCTCGAAGGCAAGATTGGCGACGAGCGACTCCGCCGGTACGTGACCGTGAGGAGAAATAATGGGAGTATCCACGACCCGTGCGTAGAGGTCTGCCGCCAGCCCCCGAAGAGACTCCTCCGCGGGGAAGAGACGGGAGGGATTCCGCAGTTGCGGGAGAGGGATTCTCACCATTACCGTGTTCCCCCTTCACTCAGGGCGCGGTGTTCCTGTCCGATGAAGCAAGGTGTCTTGATGAAATTGCTCGTGCGAGCGTTGTTCATAGGGTCCTCCGGATTGCGAGGTCAGGTTAGGCCGACGTCAATTGGACGGCTGCTGGGTGAATGTTGGGCAACCGAGCACCGAGAATTCATGCCCCGCTGCTCGGGTACAAGCAGGCGGACCCGGGTCGCGCGAAACGACCCGGACCCGCACAGCAGTACGAATTGCTATTTCATGCTCTTGATGAGTGCGAGCACAGCCTTGGCGCCGTTGGCCACATTGGTTTGGCCGAACATCACCTGGGTGCTGACATTTTCGAACGCGGGCGAGTATCCGGATGCGTTTGCCGGGGTGACCTGCGGGGGTGAAACGAGGTCCGGTGCAACTGACTGGGCGTATGCGAGCGCGACCGTGCCTTGGGCTGTTAGTTGCGACGCGATCTTCTTCTGGATCGCCGGGTTCGCCGGGATGCCACGATCGGTGCCCAGGATCTTGTTGGCAGCCGGGTCATTCAGAAAGAAGTTGACCAGCATGGCAGCTGCTTTGCTGTTTTTGGTGCCAGAGGAGATCGACCAGTACATCGAAGCCTTGTTGACCAATTTCGCCGACTTGCCGGTCTTCTGCGCGGGCAGTCGGAGAAGTTGCAGTTCGCTGCCGCTCGACGCCCCAAACGATGAGATCTGCGTGTTGTACAGCGGGTGGAATGCGGCCTTGTTCTTCGAGAAAGGATTTGCGTCCTGCGCGCCAGTGACGTTTTCCACCTGCACCGAGGCTGCTGGGATAGCCCCCGTCGAACGGAGCTTGGCCGCATAGCCGAAGTAGCTGCTGATAGTGGCGGCACTGATGGCTTTCTGCCCCTTGGTGGGGAAGGTGTCCTCCCCACGCTGGCGAGCCCAGAAAGCGAGCTCCACCGGGTTGGTGCCGAACTGATCCATCCCGATTACTCCCTTACTGCCCAGCTTCTTCGTCACATCGGCAGCCAGCTTGGCAAGGTCATCCCAGGTCCAGGTCTTGTCGTCGGGCATCTTCAACCCCGCGTCTTTGAGTATCTGGGGGTTGACGCCAATGGCGTAATTAGCGACTCCTACCGGAGCCCCGACCAGAGCCCCACCGACCTTGCCGGTATCGAGGACCGTCGCGTTCATTCCGGACAGGTTGAGAGTGCTCTTCACCTTCTTGAGATCGAGGAGGGCACCGCGGCTTCCGTACGCGGCGATGTACGACTCATCCATTTGGATAACGTCGGGCGCATCCTTTGCTGCCGTGTTGGTGGCCAGTTTGTCCCAGTACGGGCCGAACTCGCTATTCTCAATGGTCACAGTGATGTTGGGATTGGCCTTCGTGAAGGCGTCGACAGCTTGCTGAGTGAGCCCAAGACGAGTGTCGTTGCCCCACGTGGAGAGTCGCAGAGCCACAGGGCCGGCGGACGCGGATGCGGCCGGGTTGGTGTTGCTGGAGGCGGAGCAGCCGGCAGCACCCAATAGTACGGTTGCGGCCACTACGGCGCCGATGACGGTCTTCCACCGTGTAGAGAAAGTGCGGGAGGCGCGGTCGCGCGTCGCTCGTGGTGGCGTTGTCGACTCTCCCGAAGGCGAGCGGCGGGGGTTGATCATGATTGCGAATCCGTTCTGCTTGGTTGGTGCTTCTGGTGGGGAGGAGGAATGCTGTTTCGAGAGAGAGCTACACGGGCCGCTTATTTGCCCCCCGTGGTGGCGATGCCCTTGACCAGGAACCTCTGGCCAAAGAGAAACACCAGGAACAGCGGGATGAGTGTGACGATGGACATGGCGAACAAGGCTCCCCAGTTGCTGCCGCTGGTGGCATCGAGGAACTGCTTGAGGGCGACCGGCACCGTGTAGGTGTTCGGGTTCGTCAGATAGATCAGCGGGGTGAAGAAGTCTGACCAGGTCCAGATGAAGGTGAATATCGCTGTTGTACCAAGAGCCGGGCCCATAAGCGGCAGAATTACGCTGAAGAAAATGCGACCGTGGCCGCATCCATCGATACGGGCGGCCTCATCGAGCTCCCGCGGAATGCTGCGAATGAACTGCACCATCAAGAAGATGAAGAAGGCATCTGTGCCCAAGAACTTCGGCAGAACCAGCGGAAGAAAAGTGTTCACCCAGCCGAGGTTGTTGAACAGGATGTACTGCGGAACCAGCACCACATGGATGGGGATCATCACGGTGAGCAACATGATCGCGAACCACAGGGTCTTGAACCGGAAGCTCAAGCGAGCGAACGCATAGGCGGCGAGTGAACAAGCAATCAAGTTGCCGGCAACTGCACCGATCACGACAATCGCGGAATTGAGGATGTAGTGGCCGAACGGTTGGCTGAGGGCGAACCAGCCATCCGAATAGTTTTTAAAGACGAGGTCATTGAGCCATAGCCCCGGAGTCCGGAAGATCACGGCGGTAGGACGGAATGACGAGACGAGCAGCCACAACACCGGATAGATCATGACGAAACTGGCGACGATGAGCAGGAGATGCTTGACCATCGACCGCAGACGCGACACGCCAGCGACCGCTTTCCCCGGTAGTGGTGGAATCGCGAGCGTGGGCGCTGCGGCAAGGGACTCTTTCAGATCAGTCATCGTAGAACACCCAATACTTTGAGACGAAGAAATTAGCTGCGGTCAGCACGCCGACTATCACCACGAGCAGCCACGCCATTGCGGAGGCATAGCCCATGTGGAACTGTCCGAACCCCTGTTGATAGAGGTACAGCGTGTAAAACAGCGTCGAATCCGCTGGCCCGCCCGTTCCGCCAGACACCACGAAGGCCTGGGTGAAAGATTGAAAAGCACCGATGAGCTGCAACACCAGGTTGAAAAAAATGATTGGCGACAGAAGCGGGAGAGTGATCCTGATGAGCCTCGTCCATTTCGATGCCCCATCTACTGCCGCCGCCTCGTAATACATCGCGGGGATTTGCCGCAGACCCGCGATGAAGATCACCATGGGCGATCCGAAAGTCCACACGTGGAGCAGGATCACCGTCCACAACGCGTACTTCGGATCGGAGATCCATCCCGTCGTCGAGTCGATTCCGAACAGTCTCAGGATCTGGTTGAAGAGGCCCTCGGTGCCGAAAATCTGTCGCCACAGCAACGCGATGGCGACAGACCCACCGATCATGGATGGCAGGTAGAAGACCGATCGGTAGAACGATAGGCCCCTCATCCCCCTATCCAGCAGGAGCGCGATTACGAGCGCGAAGATCAGCTGAACCGGCACGCCGACGAAAACATAGATGAGAGTGACCCGAATGGAGTTGTGAAGTCGGTCGTCTCCAAGCATCTGGATGTAGTTGTCCGCACCGATCCACTGCGGTGCCTGAAGCAGGTTGTAATTGGTGAATGAGAGGTAGAGGCTCGCAATCATCGGTCCGATAGTGATGACCGCTAGGCCGATGAACCACGGGATGAGAAAGAGATACGCCGCCTTATTGTCGCGGCCGTTCTCTTTTCGCTGCTGGGCGCGCTCTTGGGCTGTCTTCCCTCGCGTCACCTTGAGCTGCGACAGCTCGGAAATGACGCTCATCGCCTAGGCCCTTCGGTGCAAGCAAGCTTGGATGGCATTGCTGGTCTCCGTTCTTCATTGAATCGGTTTGATCTCATTCGGTCACGAATCGATTTTGCTGGTCTTCCCGGTGGCGGTGCGGGCCCTAATGAACGCTCAATCGTCGGCCAACCACGTCGGCATCGAGCCCGCCGTCGAGACGGTGATAGAACCCACGATCTGGAGTGAGGTCGGAGCGACGGATGGACGCTCGCTCCAGAGACGATGCATAGAGAGCCGTGACGAACTCCATCGTGGGTCTCGTACTTGACAGGGTCGTTTCGTGCGGTCGGCCAGCGACCAGATCATCTATGAGGTGGTGGATTTGGGCCGCATGGTTTGATTGCACGTCGGTGCCGGCGGAGACCGCCCAGGGGTTCGCCGCATCTCCGATATCGGAGTTCCCATGGGTGGTGGTCGCCATTCCCGGGTCTCGACCGTTGGAGGCGGCTGCAACTTCTTCTGGTGCAGGGAACCACGACCAGTCCGAGTCGCTGTACCCGTACAGGTGCTCCACCTCGAGGGTGCCGCCGGTGGTGTCGATGCGGATACGACTGGTTTCCCGCGGTGAGAGCAGACTCGTCACTACCGATCCGAGCGCTCCATTGGCGAAGGTGACGATGGCCATTGACACGTCCTCGAACTCGATGGGTCGTGCTATCCGAGACGCCTTGGCATCGATGGTGTCCCAGTCGCCCATGAGGTGAAGCAGTAAGTCAATCTGGTGGATACCGTGTCCGAGGGTGGGCCCTCCGCCCTCCCCGGCCCAATTACCCCGCCAATCCGGCAAAAAGTAGCTGTCAGGGCGAAACCAGAGTGTCTCGCACACCGCAACCTGAGGCACACCGAGAGCACCCGAGGCGAGGAGTGAATGGGCGCGACGAGCGCCAGAGCCGTGCCTGTGCTGAAAGACCACATACACCGATCCGGCGCTCTCCGACTCCGCAGCAAGCAAGATATCCATGTCGGCGAGATTGATCGTCGGCGGCTTCTCGAGCAGGACCGAACAGCCCGCTGCGAGGAGAGCCAGGGTGAGCTGGGTATGGCTACCGGGCGGGGTCGCCACCGAGACAAGATCAGGGGCGAGGTCGATCAGCGCTTGAAGGGTGGGATACGCAGTAGTGCCGTGCTTCGCGGCAAAGGCCTCTGCTCGGGCGCCGTCCGAGTCGAACACGCCAATCAGCTCCACATGCGGGCTGCTCAGGTAGGCGAGAACATGAGCATTCGCAATCGCTCCGCACCCCACGATGCCGACTCTCACCTTTCCGTCACGACTGTTCACTGGGCGAACCCCCTCTTCGATGCTTTCTGTTGCGCGGTTATGGCGAGCCTCATCACTTCAAAGGTGTGCCGTTGTGGGCACGCCGTCTCTGTGCGGTTGAACACGTCATAGACAAGATCCCGATAGTAGGTCAACTCGACACCGGAGCAGTCGATGTATTCCGTGGTGGTGCCGTCAACCACGAAGAGATGGTCTGTGCCGGATCGACCCGCGATATCGACATACTTACGCAGCTCGATATACCCCTCCGTTCCGAGAATCACGAGTCGTCCATCCCCCCAGGTGCCCAATCCGTCGGGGGTGTACCAGTCGAGACGAACGTAGCCGTGAGCCGTGTCGGATTGGAGCGTCAGCTCGCCGAAGTCTTGCATCTTCGGGGCATCGGGGTGCGTGTAGTTGGCCACCGTACTCGAGACGACTTCTGCCGTCTCAGACCCGGTGTAATACAGGAATTGGTCGATCTGGTGACTGCCGATATCCGTGATGATTCCGCCAGTGCTTTCACGGTCGTAAAACCAGTCTGGGCGGCCGTCTCCACCGGCAAGATGGGCACGATCGCCCTCCCGATGAGGCCCGAGACCCAGTGTCTGCACGACTCGGCCGATCCTTCCCTCGCGTACGATCTCGGCTGCCTTGACCGCACTACGCACCTCGAAGCGCTCAGAGAAGGTCACCGACCAGAATCGTCCAGATTTCGCCACTGCCTTCTCGAGACGCTCGAGCTCATCCACGGTGACGCAGCCCGGCTTGTCGGCGACCACGTCTTTGCCGTTTTCGAGCGCGGAGATCGCGATGCTCGCGCGCCGGCTGGGAACAGCGGCCGTGACGATCAGGTCGATCGTCGGATCGCAGAGAAAGGTCTCAGGGGCATCTGCCCATTCTGCATCTGGCCACCGGTCTCGCACCGCCCGAACCACCCACGATGATTGGTCATCGGATGAGATGCCCACCAGTTCGCAGCCCTGGTCGAGAAGGCCCTGGATCTGTCCGAAGACATGAGCGTGGTCCAAGCCGACGGCGGCGAACCGTACGATCCGATCTTGCTGCTGTGGTGTGGTCACCGTTGACTGATCCTTCCGATGTGTGACTATTGAGGGAGAAGACAGAAAGTGATCGATAATTTTCCCCTGTGGATTTAAGATAGTGATCGATCACTATTTAGTCAAGTGTCTGTCCGAAATTTCTTGACGGGGTGTTAAATGAGGCCGAAACGCGCGACTATCTATGACGTCGCCGAGCTGTCAGGGCTGTCTCACCAGACGGTTTCCAGATATCTCCGCCACAACGGAGGGCTGAAGTCGGCCACGGCCGAGAAGGTCCAGTCCGCGATCGAAGCCTTAAATTATCGGCCCAACACGATCGCTCGCTCAATGCGTACCCGGCGCACCGGCCGCGTCGCCATCCTCATGCCAGCCGCGATGCACAGTCTCCCTCTGCGGTTGATGTCGGCGGTCTCCGCGACCGCCCATCTCGCCGGGTACGCCATCGACATGCTGGGGCTCGAGGGTGCCGAAGCCGACCGTGTCGCGCGAGCGCAGGAACTCGCCGACTCGGGCGAGTTCGAAGGCATTCTGGCCATAGCCACTCTCGGTAACCAGCCGATCGTCAGTTCCACGACCCCGGTCGTGATCATCGCGGACTACGACGACGAACTTCATGGAACTGGCGCTCTCGCCGACGGTGCAGCGTGCGCAGAAATCGTGAAAACCCTCGTCGATCTCGGCCACACGCATATCCTGCACGTCGCAGGCGCACCCCAGTACGCCTCCGCTCGCAACCGACGCAGGACCTTTGTCGACACGACCTCCAAGCTCGGGGTGTCCGGCATCGTGGCCGACGGCGATTGGTTGGGGCAGTCCGGATACGATGCCATCGCGGCGCTGCCTGCCGATTCCGTGATCACCGCCGTGGTCGCGGCAAACGACACTCAGGCGATGGGCGCCATCAGGGCCGCGCGTGATCGTGGATGGCGCGTTCCCGAAGACCTGAGCGTGTTCGGTTGGGACGACAACGAACTCTGCCGGTTTACCACGCCGTCGCTCTCCACCGTGGCGATCGACCGCGAGCGCCAGGGCCGTCAGGCCATGGAAGAGTTGGTCGCCTTGATCCAGGGCTCGGAGCCTCCGGTTCCTGACACGACGTCGCTTCATACCGTGGTGAAGCGAGAGTCGATTGGACCGCCGCCCCGCCCGTGAAGGCACGTTCCCGTCACTGAACGAAGCGGCACGACACGGACTCCCCCGACACGGTCTACTCAGACGTCTGTCGTCCAGACGCGTGAGGCCCACGGTCCGATCAGCCCGGCGGAAGTCTCGCCGACGCTCAATGCCTCGACCCCTGCCATCCCCGGATCGACACCCGGCTCAACGAGCGCACGATCAACCGCCACTGAGTCGCTCGAGAGGTTGGCCACGACGCGTACGCGATTCACTGCGTCGTCGCGATCGTAGGCGACAACTCGCGCGTCTCCGGTTGAGAGCTCCACGAAGTCACCCTCCGCAAGAGCTTTCAGCTGACGGCGTGCTGCGATTACGGCGCGCACATGCGACAGCACCGATTGGGGATCGTCACGCTGAGCCTGCACCGACAGCCAAGTCGCGCTCGCATTGACCGCGAACCACGGAGTTCCCGAAGTGAACCCGGCGGTGGGCTCTGAAGTCCACTGCATCGGAGTGCGGGCATTGTCACGCGAAGTGCGACTGAGGTCACTCACCAGCTCTAGCGGATCACGCCCGCGAGCAAGGCCGGCACGAATGTATTCGATCGCCGACACATCGACGAAGTCGTCCATGCCGGCGAACGACATGTTGACCATTCCGATTTCGTCGCCCTGATAGACAAACGCGGTGCCCTTCATCAGATAAAGTACGGTCGCAAGCGTTTTCGCAGACTGCTCCCAGTGCTGCGGTGAGTCGTCTCCAAACCTGCTGACCGTGCGCGGCTGGTCGTGGTTTGTCCAATAGAGACTGTTCCAGCCCCGTTCCGCGAGGCCGCTCTGCCAGTCGGCGAGGTTCCGATAAATGGCCTCACGATCCATCGGCACCGGGCGCTTCCAGTCATCCGGCTCTCTGTCTAGCGAGACGTGCTCGAACTGAAACACCATGTCGAGCATCCGCTGACCGGGGTCGCTCAGCTCACGGGCCTGATCCACCGTGACATCCGGTGTTTCGCCCACCCGCACCAGACCCGCGTCGCGGCCCGCGAAAACCTCGTCTTGCATCTCGCGCAAAAACTCGTGCAGGCGAGGGCCGTGCTGATACCACTCTCGACCATCGCCGCGTCCGGTATCTGCCAACGGCGGCCCATCACCGAATGGATACACCTTCGAGATCAGGTTGATGACATCCATGCGAAAGCCGCCCACCCCACGGTCGAGCCACCAGTTCATCATCGAGTAGACGGCCTGCCGCACTTCGGGGTTCTCCCAGTTGAGGTCGGGCTGCTCCGGGGCGAACAAGTGCAGGTAGTACTCGCCTGTGGCTTCATCAAGGGTCCAGGCTGGTCGCGAAAAGAAAGACTCCCAGTTGGTCGGCTCGGCCCCAGGTTCACCCGCAGTGAAACCCTCGCGAGGGGAACGCCAGATATACCAATCACGCTTCGCGCTCTGCCGCGATGAGCGGGATTCAGTGAACCACGCGTGCTCAGTGGAGGTGTGATTGACCACCAAATCCATGATCAGCCGCATACCCCGCTCGCGTAGTGTCTCGATCACCTCATCCAGCTGCGCCAGAGTGCCAAAAGTTGGATCGATATCCTGATAATCACTGATGTCATAGCCGTTGTCGTGCTGAGGGGAGCGATAGACCGGACTGAGCCAGACCGCATCGACTCCCAACCAGTGCAAGTAGTCGATCTTCTCGAGCAGCCCGCCGAGGTCACCGATTCCGTCACCGTTCGAGTCACGGAAGCTGCGGGGGTAGACCTGATAAACGGTGCCGGACTGCCACCACGTGCCGTCGATATTGCTGATCTCTGTGTTGCTCATGCGCTCTGTGCCCTGTCCTCTAGCCCTACACGTTTTCGCGCGGGTAGCGATTTACCCGCATCTTGAAATAGCTCGGGCCGGGCCGAGCGGATCATCTCGACGTCGTCGAAGATTTCCCGGAGGTGGGCACGTAGGCTCGCGACCGCAGACTCCATTTCCCCCGCCACAAGAGATTTGGCGACACTCCGATGCTGCTCAACCAGTGCGCCCAAGGTTCGGAGGTTTCCGAGGCTCAGCCGGCGCGCTCGATCTAAGTGCGCCTTGTGCGAGTGCACGGTGCGCCACGAACTTTCGTGCCCTCCGATCCGCAGCAAGATCCGGTGATAGTCCTCGTCCAGCTCGAAGAATTTGTCGGCATCGTTGTTCACTACACACTCACCCTGACGAGCGAGATTCTCGGTGAGGGCATTCAGATCCACTCGCGCGACGGGGTGAATCACAGACTGCAGCGAAGAGCACTCAACGGCTTCTCTGATGAATTGGGCTTCTGCAACTCGACCGGGATCGACCAGCGCGACGAAACTGCCGACCTGGGGAATGACGTAGACCAGTCCCTCGCTCTGGAGGATGATCAGGCTCTCACGAACCGGCGTGCGGCTGAATCCCAACCGAGCCGCCAGCTCATTCTCTGACAGCGCCGCTCCGGGTGGAAGATGAAGCGCGATTATTTCGGCTCGCAAGGTCTCGAGGGCCTGCTCGCGAGCGTGGCCGCGGGGCGGGCCTGCCCTCGAGGCACCCTTTCCAGGATTCGTTTCCAGTCGAGTATCGGCCGTTGACATGCTTACATACTAGTGCTTACATACTAGAGCTTCTGCTCGCCACACTGGCGGGCGTATCGAATGAGCCGAGTCCGGAGAGAACCCATGAAGATCATCGATGCCCGAGTGGTGGTCAGTTCGCCCGGCCGCAATTACGTCACATTGATTGTCGAAACCGAAGACGGGGTCATCGGAGTGGGAGACGCGACGCTCAACGGCCGCGAGTTGGCCGTGGCGTCCTACTTGCGAGACCACATCTGCCCGCTTCTGATCGGACGCGATTCGCGGCGCATCACCGACACCTGGTCGTATCTCTACAAGGGGGCTTACTGGCGTCGCGGCCCCGTGACGATGACGGCGATCGCTGCCGTGGACGTTGCACTCTGGGATATTTCGGGCAAGGTGGCCGGGCGCCCGGTGTACCAGCTGCTCGGCGGTGCTGCCCGCGAGGGTGTCATGGTCTACTCTCACGCGAGTGGGGGCACCCTCGCGGAACTGAGCGAGGACTTCCAGAGTCATCTGGACCAGGGATATCTGGCGATCCGCGCCCAGGCCGCGATTCCCGGTCTGGAGAAGACCTATGGGATCGCTCCCGCCGATGGCAAGGTTTACGAGCCCGCCAGTGGCAACATGCCACAAGAGGATATTTGGGAGACCAGCACCTATCTCGATTTCGCCCCGAAGATGATGGCGCATCTGCGAGAGGAGTTCGGTTACAAGGTTCATCTCCTGCACGACGTGCATCACCGCTTGAGCCCGATCGAAGCAGGTCGGCTCGGCGCATCACTCGAGCCGTCGCGAATGTTTTGGATGGAGGATGCGACACCGTCCGAAGATCAGAGTGCCTTCAGGCTGATCCGGCAGCACACCACTACTCCTCTTGCCGTCGGAGAGGTTTTCAACAGCATTTGGGATTGCCAGCAGCTCATCACCGAGCGATTGATCGACTACATTCGCACCTCGGTGTCGCATGCGGGAGGAATCACACACCTTCAGAAGATCTTCGCTTTGGCTGATCTCTACGGTGTTCGATCGGGCTCGCACGGAGCAGGGGACCTCTCCCCCGTCGCTCTGGCGGCTGCTTTGCATGTGGATCTGACGATCCCGAACTTCGGTATCCAGGAATATATGGGTCACCGCGACCAGGCGGCCGAAGTGTTCGGTACCGCGTATACCTACCGAGACGGCTATATGCATCCGGGAGACCTTCCGGGGCTCGGCGTCACCTTCGACGAGAACGCCGCGGCTCGATATCCCTACGATCCAAAGTACCTCCCGGTCAATCGCCGCCTTGACGGTTCAATTCACGATTGGTGATCAGATGAGCAGAGACAGCTACGACGTGGTCAGCATGGGTGAGGTGCTCGTTGAGGTGGCCACCAGTGCACCGATAGGGCATGACATTCCGGCTGTACTCGGTATATCGGGGGATGCTCTCAACGTTGCAGCCGCAGCCGCCGCGGCCGGTGCCCGTGTCGGGCTGGCCGCAGTCCTCACGGATGACGACCTCGGTCGAGCGATCGCCGCCCGGGTGACGTCGCTCGGCATCAGCACCGACCTACTGACCTTCGCGACCGGGGAACAAGGGGTCTACCTCGTCCACTGCGATCCTTCTGGGCAGAGGGAATTCAGCTACGCCCGATCTCATAGCGTTGGCTCGACACTCTCACCCAGGCATTTGCCGACTGCCGTGCTGGGCGCCGCTGGCGCGGTCGTCGCTAGTGGAATCGCGTGCGCAATCTCCACCTCCGCACACGATGCCGTTCGATATGCGGCGCAGAACTCCCATCGATTCGCCTACGACCCCAACTATCGACCGAGGCTGACAACCGCTCATGCCGCAGCCCTGAATTTGAACGAACTCGCCCCCGATTGCTGGCTTGTCACACCGTCGCATCCGGCAGAAACTGCTGCCCTTCTGGAAGTGGATTCCGCAATCGATGCGGCCGAACGACTCAGATCGCTGGGGGTCGAGATCGTGGCCGTCACCTGCGGCGCATCGGGTGTCCAGTTGCTCGACGACACCGGTTCGATGTGGATCCCCGCGGTTCCGGCGGCCATCGTGGTGGACCAGACCGGCGCCGGCGATTCCTACATCGGAACCCTGGTCGCGCGACTCGTTCTCGGCGACGACCTCGTTAGCGCAGCCCGGCTCGCTGCCGCAGCATCATCGCTGGTTGTGGGAGGTCGTGGTGGCACGGGATTCGTCCCGACACTCACCCAGACGCGATCCCATCTGGCCACCCACGAAGAAATCTTCCGATCGGGGCACCCCTCATGACTCTGACAGGCAGCCCGCTCGACGTCTCGCCGGTCATACCCGTCGTCGTGCTCAACGACCCGACACGAGCCGTTCTGCTTGCGCGTGCGCTCTGGGCGGGAGGAATCGGGATCATCGAGGTGACGCTGCGTACACCCGGGGCTCTCGCGTGCGTGGCCGCTATTGCGAGACACGTTCCCGAGATCGCGCTGGGCGTCGGATCAGTATTGACCTCCCAGCACATCGAGCAGTCCCTTGCCGCCGGGGCAGACTTTCTCGTGAGCCCGGGGGCAAATCCGTCATTGCTGGAGAGCCTCATCACCACGCCGGTCCCGGTTCTCCCGGGCGTCGCGACCGTGAGCGAAGTACTTTCTGCGCTTGACCATGGCCTGACGGAGCTGAAGTTCTTTCCTGCCGGCCCGGCTGGTGGTCCGAGCTACCTCGCCGCCATTGGTGGCCCCGTGCCACAGGTGCGGTTCTGCCCCACGGGCGGCGTGACTGCAGCTAACCTCAGGGAGTATCTAGAACTGGCCAACGTAGCGGCCGTCGGCGGAACCTGGCTCACCCCAGCCTCGTTAGTTGATGCCGAAGACTGGCTGGCAATCACCGAGCTGGCAGTGGCCGCCGTCGAGACGGCGGCATGCGCTCAACCCTGAACTCTCGCGCCCCGATAGCAATTCGCTGATCGACGCCCGGCCGCCGAACTCACCCCAGCCTTCCAGATTCCTTCACGATGTCGATCCCGAGGTGCTCGTGCTCATACTCTTTCCCTTGCTCAACGCCCTGTCCGTGGCCGCAGGCAACGTACTCGGCGGAGTGGCGACACGCCGACAACCTCTTGCCTTGGTAATGGTGGTGTCGGCCCCGGTCTCGTTAGCGATCTCACTGGCGCTCGCGTTGGTGGATGGAAATCCTCCAGCATCGGCCGCTATCGGTGTGGGGATGCTCGCGGGCGCGATAGGCGGGATCGGCCTTCCGCTTGCGTACCGAGCCTTCGCAATCGGGCCCGCTGGCGTAGCCGGATCTATTGTGGCGTGCGTCAGTACCGGGTTGCTGGCCAGCGCGGGAATCGCCACCGGAACCAGTGCGTCGCCATCGCGACTCGCTGGCCTCGCTGTCTGCACCGGCGCTGTCATCCTGGTCAGCCTGCGTGGGAAGCAAGACAGCCCGCCGACTAGCCGAGTTATCCTTCCAGCGGTGCTTGCTGGCGCAGCGTTCGCTGGTTTCGCCCTGATTCTCAATACAGCCCAGCCAGGGGCAGGCTCGTGGCCCGTGTTCGGAGTCCGGCTAGGTGTAGTCGGCATCACAGTCGTGCTTTTCTTAGTCACGGCCGCAATAAGGGGTCGCCGCGCACTCCTCGCGCAGGTCACACCGACCGGCGTCCTCCTGTCTGCCGCAGTCGGGGTGATGGACGCGACGGGCAATTTATTCTTGCTGCTCGCGCTTCGCGGCGGCGACCTCGTGCTCGTCGCTCTGCTAACGTCCACAGCCCCGATCTATGCAGCCCTGCTTGCATGGCTACTGCTGAAGGAACGCCTTTCAAGAACGCAATTCAGCGGTCTCGCGCTTGCCGCGGTCGGCCTCGCCCTTGCGGCCGTCTAACGGAGACCGAGATCGTCTTACTGCTTGCTACCCGCAGGAGGCGGCTGCAACCCGGAAAGAGCCGATCGGACTCGGTGGATGACGAGCGGAAGTTGACGATTAGCCAGGGGATGATGGCGTCGTGCACGAGGCGCTTCCAGTGCGGGTTCTTGAGCAGGGTGTTGGCCTGCCCGAAGCGAATCCAGTGGGCAATGAGCCCGGCTTCGACAGTAAGCAGCATCAGCACGACCAGCACACCCGCCGTGTTCGCCAGCTACTGCCATTTCCAGACGACCCAGAACCGGGTCTTCGTCGCGGCGAAGTTCCCGAACAGTCGGCCGGCCAGGGCGGGGATGACCAGTGGGAGACCCAGCAGCAGAATGCATCCTCGGACCGCTGTTCCGATGAGGCGGCCGAGAAGATCGCTGACTGGGTCGCGATTCGTGACGCCGCTCATTGACGCACCCCCTGTTGCGTGGAGGGGCATTCAAGGCCGACGAGCTCGACCTGCCCACCACCTGGTCCGGGCGAGTGTTGCCAGAGCGGTTCGAGGTCGCCGACCACCCGTCCGTGCACGTCGAAGGCATGAAGGGTGATCAGCCGCGACCGGTGAAGGGGATGCAGGAATCGGTCGGCCTCGCGGGCAACAGACCTGCTGGCAGCCGGGGTGCACAGGTACGCGACTCGAGTCACACCCTCGTGATCCATTCGGAAGGCGTGGCTGTCGCAAATGACCCGGTAGCGACCGCGGGCCTTTTGGGTCATCTCCACCTCGATCAGCTCGAGGGTGTCCCCCTTCCTCGCGACGCCGTCGGCCTGGTGATCGAGCAGGCCGTTGGGTCGCCTGTCCCTCGCCGAGCTGTAGCCCTGCGCGACGTACCGTGCGGATGCCGAAGCCACCGCGACCTCGTGGCGAGCGGTCCCCCGAAACAGGTTCGGCGGCCGTTGGCCGAACGCATCCCGCGTCAACCACACGATGGATTCGAAATGGAAGGTCGGCGCGGCCCGCCCGATCAGCCCTGTCTGGAGCGTACGGACGATCCATTGCTGCGCCCGCCGCAGGCTCACCGGGTCTGAGCCTCCACCGAATCCCGCAAGCGCATATTGGATGGCCTGAACGCCGGCTACCCGAACGACAGCCAGCCATTCCAGCATCGCCTCGTCTCGCCCCGTCAACTGTGGCATCCGTCAACCCCTCCGTACCTTCGTCCATCAGTCACACGGATACGTCCACATCCCCATTTCATGTGGTTGTGCTTAACACTGTGCGCGACCGGCAGTAGTTCACATGGGAAGGCGGAGGTTGGTGTCGAGGGCGGAGGAAGAGACGCGAGGCTAATGCTCTCTCGCGAGGTCGGAGTGGAATTTCGGCTCCATGACGATGGCTCCAAATCGAGCATGGCCGGCCTTCTGTCCGAGGACGGGAAGCATGTGGCGGAAGTGATTACGACCGCTCCGTCTGCCGTCGGTAAAGAAGAACAACACCTGGATCCGGTGGCTGAGCCGAGACTGCCCCACTGCGTGTGGGTAATGATCCCGTACACGAGGTTGGGAGGTGCCACCAAAGACGTGCGCGACAAAATCAAGGCGGACGTCCTTCGGTGGACTGTGGAAGCCGGTTGTGAGTATCACTGGTCAGCCGCCCGACGAACGGGGGTGGCTCCAGGGCATCGGTCCCGACCCGATCCTCGGCCTTGGGGCTACGACGATGGGGTCCGCGCGGTGTGTGTTCAGCAGGGCCAGCATTCGGACGTTGAAGCTCATCAGATCAGGTGGTCTGTGGATCATGAGGCGTCACCTGATGATCCATGGACGTTAATTCGGCGATCGCTGCACATCGTCGACAAGGAGCAGCGAGGCCGCGTGCGGGCCCTCGCCGAGAAGTTGAACGGGTACCCAAACAAGCACCTGGTGATGTACCCGTTCGGTCCGCCCGGGAATATGACGGCAGCGTTCGGCCGTTATGTGCCCCCGTCGAATTTGCGCGACCTATTGCTACCGCAGTCGGACCCGCCGCTTGCCGACATTCATCTTTGGCTCGTACACCATTATGGGAACGGCGATGTCGTAGAGGGACTGCACGTTTGCAGCGGCCATTGGGCGAAGTTCGGGACGACCTTTCCAAAGCTGGACCTGTACCCGCTCCGGCTGCTCCATTACCGGGATGCCTAGGCTCGCACCGGTGCAGAAGGTTCGGCTGGACCACGTTTGCAACGCCACCACAGGCACGTTCAGAATCGGTGGACCAACCTCGCCATCCACTGGCAGCAGAATGCCGCCACCGAGCGTCAAGAGTCACAGATTACGTGTGGGCAACGAACGGGGTTCTTTTGCTTGGTCTCGGCTTTCATCACGAAATCGCGGGGCTTGCCAAGCAAACTTCAAATTGCGATCTCGTCTGCAGAGACCCGTGGCCTCTAGATCAGGAGGGACTGGCATAGCTTCTGGAATCTCTGGTCATCGAGATCCTGATAGCGGTACGCCACGTTGTCATCCTCAGAAAAGCCTCGTCGACCCAGAGCTTCACTGTCCCATGGACGCCGTCGAGGCGTCGTTGATGGCCGTACGAACGGCGGCCCTGTCAGTCGCAATCACCACGACAAGCTTTCAACGAGTGTGGTCCCGCCGTCCGGAAAAAGGGCTAGATCGAAAGTCGAGAGTGGCCGGGTTGGGTCTTGATTCGTTGAGCCTCGTCTCGGTGCTCTGCGATCAGGGCGCGAGCTAGGAGGATCAAGCTCATCGGTCCGAAGACGACGAATTTGACTCCGTTCCAGATGCCGAGGAGTGCGGGCAGGTTGAGCCATCCGGGTCCGCCATTGTGGAGCCAGTTGGTGAGCATTGCCGTAGCGAGGAAGTAGGCGGCTCCAAGGAGCATGAACGGTACGCCCCACTTCAGTCCGTGCCGAGATCGAAGCCGACTAAGGAGCAGATTGGTGGGCGCGTGCCGGAGGAGTGTGTCGAGGGCGAGGGCCAGTCGCATGGAGATGGCGAGCATGAGGATGTCCTGTCTGAT
>JACMOZ010000295.1 GCA_014377785.1 Aeromicrobium sp. | reverse complement strand
TCTTCGCCTGGAGGTGAGAGATCGCAGCGCTGTCGTCAACAGCGAACTCACCGGGCGGTATCTCGGAAAACCATAACTGGCTGCTGGCGCTGAGGAACACCTTCACCGAGATTAAGCGGCCCCGATCATCGCAGCTGGGAAAGTCGGCGACACCACCCCTACCCGCACCCGCCAACGCGGTCGCATAGTCGAGGATCGCCTCGCATAAAGCGTCGCTGACGGTGGCGGCACCTCCGGCGTATCGAAACCTCATCATTTGCCCAGTCTCTGGGCTTGTCCGAGTTCTACCTAACGCTTGATTTTCCCGGGGCACACGGGTAGCCGGCACCTGCCGGGAACCTAATCGCCCTACTGCCCGGCATCTCTACGTTCCCTCGACAGCCAACCGAGCCTCACGCAAACTCGCGAAGATGCCGAGCTGTCTGCCGGACACCGCAAAAACTGAGAACCGCCCGCGGGATCTCTCACTGACGATCGCGTGAACCTGACCCAGGGTCTCTGTCAGTGCCCACAGCCCGGGTCCCACTTGGTGAACAAGCAGTACATTTTCGGAGCTCGGATCGGTGATTCCGAGACTCTGCATGGCATTGGCGACTGTAGAGGACATGGCGATCCAAACTGTTTCGGCGAGTGGGCCTGCCAAGGTCTAGGGCAATAACTTCAACCTACGTTCGCACCCGCCGCATCGCAAGCATGCGGCCATCTGGCCTTCGACTCTACTGACGGAGATTGACCCGCCCGTGAGGCTGATGGCGGCGCGCATCCGTCCGACCAAGCCGATATCAGGTGCATTCCGGACTACAAGAGAGACAATAGTGCTCAACGAATTCGGTGACTGCCCGGCCTTCGCAGCGACCAGCCTCAAGGAGCTGACCGCAGTGACGACCCATTTCGAATCAACAGAAAACCTCGAAGAGTTGTTGCTCAGAGTGGCAGCTGGAGACCGCATCGCATTTGCAGAACTGTACGACCTGACGCAGGTGCAAGTGCGAAACGTGATCGTACGCTGCCTGATCGACTGGGCTCAATCCGAGGAAGTCGCGCAGGAGGTCTACCTCGAGATCTGGCAGAACGCGGCCAAAGTCGAGATGACGATCGCTGGTGCGTCCACATGGATCCTGATGATTGCGCATCGTCGTGCGATTGATCGCGTCCGGGCGTCGCAAGCTTCCCGAACTCGCGATCTCGCCGTCGGCATCCGCGATCTTGTTCCCACTCACCACACTGTGGAGCATCAAGTCGAGACCACAATCGAGTTCCAAAGAGCAATGTCGGCATGTGACCGCATCACCGAACGTCAACGCCTGGTTGTCCACATGGTCTATCTACAAGGTCTCAGCCAAACCGAGATTGCCGCTGCACTGCAGGTCAGCGTGAGCTCCGTCAAAGGTCGACTCAGAAGCGGGCTGACACAACTGAGAAAACAGATGACAGCACCGCATAGCCAACGGGGACCGGACCCCGAAAGTGCGTACCGTCGACTGCCTACTTCGTGAATTGCCGGGATTCCCAGCATGCGCCGGGCCCCCAATTCGTCCTTTAGACAGAAAATCGTCGCCCCGAGCGCCCCACCGGCGCCCTTCAGCGCCCTGAGGGCTGCCAGCAGAATCTTGACGTCTGAGCGCGCTAGCGTCTCCGTTTCCCAATGCCATGCCCCCGTTTGGGGGTACAGTTTTGAAAACGGCGTTCTCGCCGTGACGAGGATCATCGGACCATGATCTATCCCCGCCATTCAATGACGAATGATCGGAGTGCAACAATGTTTGAAAAAAAATTCATCGCAGACGCAATCACCCGAAGCGCCGAAACTGAACTCGATCGGCGACGGCTCTTTGCCATGGCAGGCGTGGGCAGTTTGGGAGCTGCTGCAGCGGTTTTCGTCTCCTCTGAACCCGCGCGGGCAGAAACGGGCGCCGCGAAATGGGGGGACGAAGATGACTCAAAAGCCCCCAGCGACGCGTCGATACTCAATTTCGCCCTCAACCTCGAATATCTTGAGGCAGAGTTCTACCTTCGCGCAGTTACCGGCGTCGGTCTCGCCGATGGGATGACCACAGGGCGGGGCAATCGCGGTCAAGTCTCCGGCGGCAGGGCCGTGCCTTTCCAAAGCCCGCTGATCAAAAAATACGCGCAAGAAATTGCCGCAGATGAAAAGGCGCATGTCGCATTCCTTCGAAGCGCATTGGGAAGCGCAGCAGTGTCTCGCCCCGCGATTTCCCTGGACGCCAGTTTCAGTGCGGCTGCAACAGCCGCCGGACTCATACAGCCCGGTCAAGTTTTCGATCCATACGCCAATGAAATCAATTTCCTCCTCGCCGCATTCATCTTCGAAGACGTGGGAGTAACGGCATACAAGGGTGCCGCAGGCTTCATCCAAAACAAAACGTACCTGGACGCAGCCGCAGGCCTACTTGCCGTGGAGGCATACCACGCTGGTGTGATCCGCACGACGCTATATGCGCAGGGCGTCGCGACGCCGGCTCTCTACGGGAGCGTGCAGAAAATCTCAGACGCTCGCGACAGCCTGGACGGACCGACAGACGACGACCAAGGCATCGGCACCGCCGCGGTAGCCAACTTGGTTCCCACAGATTCGAACTCACTCGCCTTCAGTCGATCCACAGGGCAGGTGCTCAACGTGGTCTACCTCAACCCCGGTCGCGTCAATTCCGGCGGCTTCTTCCCCAATGGAGTAAACGGGCGCATCCATACCAGCGCCTAAACGCTGCACCCCTAGGCCAGTTGTGGTGCGACACCCTTCACGTCAGTACCACGTCGCGGTCGGGGAAAAATGTTACGGCCATCATGTAGCCGATTGTGAGAGCACCCGCGATGACGCCGATCGACTGCGCTCCCTCCTGGGCGAAAAATATCGACACGCGCGGCGCAACTCGGCCCTCCACCGATATTCCTGATCTCGTCGCCACTCTCCAAAGAACGTCGGCAACCTTTCACTCGAGGAGTCCACAACGATGAGCAGTGATCAATTGACCGGTGCGTTGCGCGAGACCCCGCCAACAGCCCAATCCGACGACACGGTCTCCCCGACTGCCGCCCGCAAAGGAAATATCTTCCTCAAGTGGATCACCACTACGGATCACAAGACCATCGGCTACCTCTACCTGATCACCTCGTTCCTCTACTTCCTGCTCGGCGGGGTGATGGCGCTCGTCCTTCGCGCCCAGCTGTTCGAACCCGGCCTGCAGCTCGTAGCGACCAAAGACCAGTACAACCAGCTCTTCACCATGCACGGCACGATCATGCTGCTGATGTTCGCGACACCGCTGTTCGCCGGCTTCGCTAACGTGCTCATGCCGTTACAGATCGGCGCGCCCGACGTGGCGTTCCCGCGCCTGAACGCTTACGCCTACTGGCTCTACAGCTTCGGCTCGCTCATCGCCGTCGCCGGATTCCTCACGCCGTATGGTGCGGCATCGTTCGGGTGGACCGCCTACGTGCCACTGTCCACCACCACGTTCTCGCCGTCGCTCGGCGGAAACCTGTGGGTGTTCGGACTGGCCCTCAGCGGATTCGGCACCATCCTCGGTTCGGTGAACTTCATCACCACGATCATCACCATGCGCGCGCCAGGCATGACCATGTTCCGCATGCCGCTATTCACCTGGACCACTCTTGTCACGGGGATCCTGGTGCTCATGGCATTCCCGGTCCTGGCGGCGGCCCTCTTCGCTCTCGGCGCGGACCGCGTGCTCGGTTCACATCTATTTGACGTCCAGGCCGGCGGTGCGATCCTCTGGCAGCACCTGTTCTGGTTCTTCGGGCATCCCGAGGTCTACATCATTGCCCTGCCGTTCTTCGGGATCATCTCCGAAGTGATCCCGGTGTTCAGCCGCAAACCCCTCTTTGGCTACAAGACCCTGATTTACGCCACGATTGCGATCGCGGCACTGTCGGTCACGGTATGGGCTCACCACATGTATGTCACCGGATCGGTTTTGCTGCCGTTCTTCTCGCTGATGACGATGCTGATCGCGGTGCCCACCGGGGTGAAGATCTTCAACTGGATCGGCACGATGTGGCGCGGATCGGTCACCTTCGAAACCCCGATGATGTGGGCGATCGGATTCCTCATCACCTTCACCTTCGGTGGTCTCACCGGGGTCATCCTCGCCTCGCCGCCGCTGGACTTCCACGTCTCGGACACCTACTTCGTCGTCGCGCACTTCCACTACGTGGTATTCGGCACCGTAGTGTTCTCAATGTTCAGCGGCTTCTACTTCTGGTGGCCGAAGTGGACCGGGAAGATGCTCAACGAACGGCTGGGCAAGATCCACTTCTGGTTGCTGTTCATCGGCTTCCACACCACCTTCCTCGTGCAGCACTGGCTCGGTGTGATGGGAATGCCCCGTCGCTACGCGACCTATCAGCCGCAGGACGGCTTCACCTGGTTGAACCAGCTCTCCACCATCGGAGCGATGATTCTGGGAGTCTCGATGCTGCCGTTCATCTTCAACGTCTACATCACCATGCGCACGGCACCCCGGGTGACGGTGAACGACCCGTGGGGTCACGGCCGTTCGCTCGAGTGGGCGACCTCCTGCCCCCCGCCGCGGCACAACTTCACCTCGATTCCGCGCATCCGCTCCGAATCCCCGGCCTTCGACCTCAACCACCCTGAGGTGGGTGTTCCCGCGTCGATCAACGCAGTTGTGAGCAATGGGCCCGATGGCTCATCTAAATAGCAGTGAAGTGCACACGCCAGGGGCGCGAAATGCTGAAGGCATTTCGTTTATGGTTTTTCCGATCAGAAGCGGGCGCTTCCAACAAGAATTTGGTTGCAACACAGAACCCAAGTTCGACTTCGTCCGGGATGCGGTACTCGAACTCGGAGCGGGCGTCGGTTGTTCCACAAACGCCCGCAGCTGAACTCCAATTGATGGGCGTCGCCACAAACTCCAGCGCCTCCGGTGGTGGGGTCGTCCAGGGACGCCCTCACTTGCGCACTCAAGCATTTAGGAGACAGACCTGTGAGGCTTGAAAACCCCCGGCAACAAATCAGGTAACGGGGGGAGATACCTAACGACCGGGGGCTGAAGTGACCGGTCGGAAAACCGGTCTGTTTCAACAATACCTGACGCAGCAGCCGTACCGTTAGGGCCGTCGTTATGGTGACACAGTCCGAACGTCCCGCGTGGGAATTCACTCCCCCGGGTCAGGTTGAAGAGATCGCAAATGCGGCGGTGGCTATCCCATCGCGCCGAAGTCCGCTCTGCTGATGATCATCGTGATGACGGGTTGAAGGAGGAATGAGTCTGTAATGTGCAATATCGTCGGGCTCTGGAAATGTTTCAATTTTGGTGAACACGGACCACCGGACGCTGTTCGTCCGATCGGATCTGACGAATGAGCACGATCTCCGGCCCAGGCCGTTCGAGTCAGCGCCGAAGGCTTGCCATCGTCCTCGCCCTGAACCTCGCACTGATCGGCGGACCCATCACCGTCGGTATCAGATCCCACTCGGTTGGCGTCCTCGCCTCAGCTGGAGACACCCTCGCCGAGTCAGTCGCACTGACCCTCGGGTTGATCGCGGTCACCTCGCGCGACCGCGACCCGGATCGCTCCCGCGCGAACCGGCCGATCGCGATCGTCGCTCTCATCAACGCCATGCTCCTCCTCGCAGTCACCATCGGGGTCGCGATCGAAGCGATCCTGAGACTGCGGGAGGGCTCCCCTATCGTCCTCGGGCTCCCTATGGCTATCGTCGCCCTAATCACCCTCTCCGTGATGATCGCCGGGGCTCTTGTTCTCGGCCTGTCTGCACATCGTGAAGACATCCATATGAAATCCGTGCTTATCGACACCATCGCGGACGCCGCCGCCGCGGCCGGAGTGCTCGCGGCCGGCGTCATTATCTGGCTCACTGGCGCTCTTTACTGGCTCGATCCCGTCATCGCGCTTATTCTCGCCGTCGTGATCGGCTACAGCGCAACTCGGCTAGCGATGCAAGCAGTCGCCGCACTACGAGGAGCCGATATCGACTTCGATAACGACTGACCCAGAGCAGTCCTCGAAACACCTTGGTGTGAATATCGCCCGTTTTCTGGCCGCTCATACATCGGCTTGAATTTCGTTCACATGCGGTTCCCAAATGACAGGCCTCGAGCCCGCGATCGTTGCGCGGATCTGCCGCGGTCAAGGTCCCGAATATGAACACCCGGCCGACGAATTCGGCCGCCGTCAAGTCAACCAAATCGACAGCAGTTCCTTTCCCATTGCAGCGGCATCGAACCCTTCGCGCGGGAAGGAGGGGAACGGTACTTGTCCGGTCGGCCTCGCCAATCGAGTCATCGCTTAAATGCTTCACTCGGTGAATATTCTCGACCCTCCTTTCGGCGGTCCTTGTCAAGCCCTTGGGGTGTCGGCGGTCTTCCGGCAAGGTGGTGTTATGTCAAGCAATAGCGCCCGCGCATCCGTGCGGCCGGTGGCGTTCTGCCTTCATGCTTTGGGCGCGAGTTCTGCCGAGTTCGCTCACCTTCGGGATACCTTGGCTGGTGAGATCGAGGTGGTCGCCATCGATCTGCCCGGGTTCGGTGAGACGGCATGGGTCGACGGGGCCTCGGTGGAGGAGACGGTCGAGTTCGTCATCCGCCGGATCCGTGCGCACGGTGCTTCACGATGGATAATCGTCGGCCACAGCATGGGCGGCAAAATCGCCTCGATCATCGCCGCGCGAACCATGTCTGGTCGGGCGCCTCTCTTCGGCCTCGCCGGCGTCGTGTTGCTGGCCGCATCTCCCGTAACGCCTGAGCCGATGGCAGAGGACCGCCGCGAGTCGATGATCGGCTGGGCTTCCGAAAGCCACTTAGCTTCAGACGGCCACTTGAGCGACGAATCGGCGCGCGAGTTCGTCAACGCCAACATCGCCGAGACACTCGCCGAGACAGACATGGCAAGCGCGGTGTCGGGTGTGCGGCGCGCGGACCCGCTGGCCTGGCGGACCTGGCTGGAGAGGGGCAGTCGCGAAGACTGGTCTCCAGAAGTCAGGCACCTGGCTGTGCCGGCACTCATCGTCTCTGGCGCCCAGGATGGGGAGC
>JACMOZ010000294.1 GCA_014377785.1 Aeromicrobium sp. | reverse complement strand
TGGGGGATGCTGCCCGATCAGAAGTCGCGAGACCCCGAGCGGGAGGCACGGCTCGTAAACCTCGACCCGGGACGGCACGTCGACATCACGCTCCACTGGCAGCAGTGGACCCTGCAGACCTCAGCGCTGGAGGCGGTGTCAGCGGCTGTCAGGGCGGCTGCCGCGGAGAGCCTGGCCCCAACCCCCGGTGGCGCGCCCGGCAGGATTCGAACCTGCGACCTAGCGACTAGAAGGCTCTTGCTCTATCCGACTGAGCTACGGGCGCTCACGGGCGGTCGGCCCAAGACCAAGACGCTGCGATTCGTGACCCCGCGGGGGGCTTGGTTTCGAGCCGTCCGAGCCTGAGCGCGACGGGACGTTCTTGATCAGGGCTGTAGTACGTGTAGTACTCCGCCTTGGCGCTGACCGGGAGAGAGGCGGCCAACGTCAGCAGTGAGTCCATCCCACCAGTCAATCCGATCACGAGAGGCATCTCGAGACGGCCGAGTTGTTCGCTCAGGGCTGGCGAGGCTTTGCCCGCGATCTCGTCCAGTTCCAGCACCCTGAAGTCAGCGGCAGGGTAGCACCGTTCCATTTCTCCGGTGGCGACATCCAAGCGATGGTTTGGCGCAACGATTTCGATCTCGTTGTAGGACGTCAATAACCCCGGCATGTATCGCCTTCCGGCGTTGATCGCTGGGTTTGCAATCCAAGAACGTGCCAAGTCTTATGTGGGTGATCGGTGTCAAGAGGCTGTGTCGTCGAGTCGTTGAAGGAGTCCGTCGAAGATTTTCTGTCGACCGATTTGGCCTTTGCCGGTGGCGTCGTCTCGTTGGGCTTGGAGGGTGGGCCGGAACTCGATGGTGGTGACGAAGAACGTGCAGGATTCGCAGATTGACTCGAAGTGGCAGTCGAGCTCGACGGGGCGTGCGCAGTAGCCGTTGCCGAGCATCCGCCGGTGTGCTTCGGCACGGAGTTTGCGCATCGCCGTTGGCTCGTCTTCAGCGGACAGAACGGCGGGCTGATTCTTGCTGTAGAGGGCTTCGACTTTCTCGGTGACGGCGAAGTATTGGTCGGCGACGGTGCGGTCGGCGATGCGGGCATAGACCATCGTCATGGTCATCGTTTTGTGGCCCAGGAGCGCAGCGATGGCCTCCAAGCTCATGCCTCGGTTGATCGCCTGGGTCGCGAGCGTGTGTCGTAGTTGATGTGGATGAACGTGGCCGATGCCGGCCGCAGCTGCGGCGTGCTGGACGGCTTTGTCGACGCGGGTGCCGGGGATCGGACGGCCGCGGTCGGTGAACAGCAGCTGGCTGTCTTGCCAGCCGGGTCGACCGTCGAGCCAGGTGTCGATCATGGTTTTGAGTTGCGGGTGAAGGGGGACGTAGCGGTCGTTGTGGAGTTTGCCGACCGGAACGCGCAGCCAGTAGGCCGAACCGATCTGGACAACCGAGTCGATCGTCAGGCCCAGCAGTTCGCCCTTGCGCATGCCGGCGCGGGACAGGATCTCGATCGCGAGGCGGCCGAGCTCATCGGGCAGGTTCCGCGCCGCGTTCAGAAACTTCGCTGCAGCGGCGTCGTCGAGGAACCGCGGCAATGGTTTGTCTTTGATCGGCCGGTCCGATGAATAGACCGGCGCGCGCTTGGGGGCATCGGGATATTCCCACTCGATGATGCGTTGATAGAATGCACTCAGGTGTCCCATCCGCATCCCGATCGTGGTCTTGGACAGGTTCGTCTTCTTGCGATAGCCCGGCCGAGCGGCGAGCCATGTCTTGTAGGCCTCGATGTGAGTGCGGTCGACATCGGCGACGCGGACAACATCACTGGTGGTGACCAGATGCCCGGCGAACTGGCGCAGAGTGGTCTCGATGCACTCGACCGACGAGGCCCGCAAACTGATGGTGAGCTGGTCGAGGTAGCGGCGCATCGTGGCCACCATGACCGGCGCGTTCTGGTTGATGTGGTCCCAGCCGATCTCGGGCACCGACCTGGCCGCCGATGACCTGCGGGGGTGAGGCCTCGGCCCTTGCCCACGATGAAACATCACCGCGTCGAGCCCGAACAAAGGCGTGTTCAGTGACTTTGGCCCATGCCCAAGCTTGGCAACGACGGCGGCATGAAACTCTGCGCGAGCGGCAACGTATTCAGCCTCAGTGAGGGCGTCGGTGGTGGTGCCAGCGATGACACAGATCTGGGCGAGTTTGGCCCACATCCTCTTGGCTGCGCGCTGACAGAACCCCAAGCTCGTCGACTGCTGGGCGAACGTGACCTCCGCGACCGGTTCGCGTCTGGCGACGTGGGCACCCCATTTCGAGGCGGCCGTCACCACATAGACGGCGTCGACCGCGATCATCGCGAACACGGCCGCGAAGGCCACGAAGGCGCGAACGCCGTCATCGGTGGCCATCCGTTCTGCAACACTCATCGATCGCCAGCGGGACAGGTCACCAAATTGGTCATCGAACCGGGCGACGGCCCGCAGCCGATCGTTGTGGGCCTGAGCGTTCGCTCCGGCTTCAACATAGGCATCAGCAGCGCAAGAGTCTGGCCGTTGCGGAGCGAGCGCTGGCGTACTCATTTTGTGCTCTCGGGATCGCTGACTACGAGACCGTCGAGGCTGTCCATCGCTTTGGAATATTCACCGACCAGCCAGTCGTTGGCCAGGTGCAAATAGATGCGGGTGGACTCGATCGAGGCATGCCCGGCCTGAGCTTGGATCGCCTCCAATGCCATCCCGGATTCCCGCAACCGGGTGAAACACGTATGCCTCAGTTCGTGACAGGTCGCATGGACCAGACCTGCCCGTTGGCGAGCACCGGACAGAATCTCATCGACGCCTGCCGCCGAAAGCCGTTGGCCGCGTCTGGGCCGTTTCAACACCACGAACACATGATCGCTGCCGCAGACCTCGGGACGTTCACTGTTGAGATAACGGCCCAAGTGTTCAAAGAACGTGGCCGCGACCGGAACGATGCGCTGATGGCCACCCTTGCCCTCGACGACGAACACGCGGCGCTCGCCGGGGTGGACATCGGCCATCCGCAACCCCAGGACTTCGCAGCGGCGCAGGCCGCCGAACAGCATCAACGTCACCATCGCCCGATCACGTTCCGTGCGCAGAGCAGCCAGCAGCATGTTGGCCTCATCAGGGCTCAGAATGCGCGGCAACCGGCGTGGCGCACGAATCAACGGAACGCCACGGACCCGGGAATGAACCGAGCGGATTGAGAGTCCGCGTGGGACTGGGTTCTTCTCGACCAGCCCCCGCTCAAACAGATAGGAGAACAGGCCCGCGATCGATGCCAGACGTCGCTTGATCGTCGATGCGGCCAACCCTGATTCGCCGTCGACCAGGCGGACCACATTTCCTTTGCGTGGGAGCCGTTGGGCTTCGATGAACGCCAGCACGTCGGTGGTCGTTACCGCCAGCGGTTCCTTGCCCACGACGGTAAAGAAGACCTTCAGATCGAACATCTGAGCCAGCAACGTGTTCGCGCTGGCACGAGCTGCAACGAAACGCAGATACTCATCAACCAGCGACTCACCGAGACGAGGAGGCTCGCCAGACGGATGGACCAAAACAGGGACGAAACCATTCATAGCCGGGCCTCCTCACTCGAGCCGACCATCGGCACGATCAGACCGACACCAGAAGGAGCCAGATCACCCGCATGTAATGTCGCTTATTTGAAAGCCGCGGCCCTCTGCAATCAGGCGGGGATGCGATGCGACAGTGCCGCCCCCGTGAGCGAGCGGGACTGTGCCGCAAGCATCCAGAACGGCATAGAAACCGTCGGCCTCTGCGAGTAAAACGTACGTCCCTCCAGTCTTCTTGAGGGCTTGGTAGAATTCAGTCCAGCCGATCTGAAGAGCTTGCGCGAGTGACCGCACAACTTCGCCGTCAGTTGAGGTCAGATTGAACACGTCACAGATAAGCCCAAGGCAGTGGACCTGCACGGTTGGAGTCTCCCGACGATGTACGGCGTCAGGGGGTGTAGCCGAAGTACGCTGCCGGCTACCCGTAAGCGTCCCTAGTGCTCGGTCTAATCTTGAGCCGCGCCATGGACGTCGCCCCAGATGAATCCGCGCTTGAACAGATCTGCTGCCGCGATGCCCTTGGAGTTGTGCACAGCACCACCCTAGTTATCGAAATGTGAGCTCAGCAGCGACACGTACCTCGGCACGGCGGCGCTCCGGCGGTGGCGCCGAGGGGCGTGAATGTAGTGCGAGCGGTATCGCCTACGGTTGCGTCATGGCGTCGCGCGTATCCATCATTGATAGGGCCAGATCCGGTCGCAGAATCCTCAATAAGTTGCGAGGCAGTCGTGGCCG
Organism: Aeromicrobium sp.; assembly: GCA_014377785.1. Lineage (GTDB taxonomy): Bacteria > Actinomycetota > Actinomycetes > Propionibacteriales > Nocardioidaceae > JACMOZ01. Next base: position 2,132 of record JACMOZ010000294.1, on the reverse strand, counting down.
AAAGACCGCACGGGAGGACGCCCAAGAGACTAGGACGTCCATGACTATTCCTGCCCCACCTGCTCGTGGGAAGGGGGGCGCTTCAAGCCGAGGATTCGGTCCAGCCGGAATTCCCGGACGTTGGCTCCGCGTTATCCCTTCGTCCGACATTCCTTCGTTCGACGAGGCCGCGGAGGCCACAGATCGCGAGGTTTCCGATCCCAACGAAGCCATGGCCGTGCGAGCCGGCTGGCAACTCGTCGACGCCTACGAACGGCTCTCAGTTGCAGCTGCGCGCCTAGTCTTCGGGCGCGAGGTCGAGGCTTGGCGCAACTACACCGATCAGACCATCATCAACCTAGTGAGCAAGACGGGGCATGGATCAGCGCACGAAAGCGCCAACAACCGACTGCGCTACCGACGGATGATGGACTTCGCGCGTAAGGGCGATCGTGTCTTCGACGTCGGCTTCGGTCGGGGCTTCTTGGCCGCCCAACTGATCAAAGGATCCGGGATTGCTTGCTATCACGGTATCGACATCGTCGACGAGTACATACCGTCCGCTACCACCTTGTTCGCGAACAATGGACTCGCCGACGCGCCTATCACGCTTGCGAAGGGAGACCTGTACGACCTCACCCGCGAGAAGGTCGAGTCCACGGGTGCTGACCTTGTCATTTGTTGTGAAGTCCTTGAGCACGTCCCCGACGCAGAGCTTGCGCTGAAGACGCTTTCGGACTCGCTTCCGGTGGGCGCTGAACTCATTTTCTCCGTGCCATTAGTTGGCCGGCTAGAGGGTGTTTGGGGACACGTGTCCGTCTTCGGGGTCGCGCGGTTGAAGCAGATGTTGGAGGCCGCCGATCTGTACGCGCATCACGTTGAGCCGCTGTCTAATGTTTGGGCCCTCGTCGTGGCCAGCCGCGATCCCGCTCCGTCCCAACGCGTCAGCGCGGCAACCCATCGCCCGCCAGTTCGGGTTGAGGTGCCGCTCAGTACAAGTTTCGATTTTCTCAATGTCCGGGCGGAAGAGTTCCGGGTGGGAGACAATCCCGACAACATCGTGAGTCTCGACCAAGCCGGGGAAGAGAGAGTCAGGTGCCAGTTCGCTGGCAGCGGAAGTGTGGCGTTCTCAGTGCCCGGATTGGAGTCGCTGCGCCTTTCGCTTGACTTCCTCGATGAGGTCAAGGGTTTGGAGCGAATTCGAGTGATCTCACACTCGAAAGGCGTAAGAACGTGTGAGTGGGAGTGGACGCCCAAGGAGCCGCCTGCTGGCCAGGTGGCCATCAAACTCCGACCTGGCGAAACGGACTCGCGCTTCATCTCGGGACCCCACAAGAATGTGCGCTCGTCCGATGAGGTGAGCATTGCGGTGACCCTTCGCGAAGGGGGATCCGCGGTGATTGGCTTCAGGGCCTCAGTCCTGCCCTGAGGGCTCCTACATCTTAGAAGGTCGGCCGTAACGAGCAGTCTCGCGAGATTGCCGAACTCCACCTCCGGTACAGGGCTGGCAGTTGCGCCGCTCCTCGTGATCAGAGCCTGCGACAGTAGATGCCATGCCCTTCGCTGTGAAGAGTGAGGGCCGCTTGGGTCGATGCCGGACTTGACCCCTCCGCCCGTTCGAACTGAACGAACTGAACGAACTGAACGAACTGAACGAACTGAAGTCAACGCGGGAAGAGCCGCGCGTCTTGTCGTGGATGACAGGTTCGTGGTTGCAGCTCCGAACGGCGCTGACAGCCGTCAAAAGTGGGAGCAGTCGAACAGCAATGCCGCCGTGAGGTCCGTGCTCGACGGCGCAAACATGGATTGGGCAGTCCCGCACTCCTTCCGACGTATAGTGACGTCAATGCTCCACGAAGCGGGAATACCTCTTGTGAGGATTGCTGACCAGCTCGTCCACGCTGACCCATCGATGACGGCGAGGGTCTACTTGGGCCGGGATCTGAAAGGCGAGTAGGCGGATCTCGCAGCCGTTCTGTGAGTAGCGGAGTGACACACGTGGTCTACCAAGTGGGCCACCCCGTCCAAGCGTGGCCAGCGGCGAATCGGTGCGCCAACTGCGACCGCAGCGAATAAGCGCGCCCGGCAGGATTCGAACCTGCGACCTAGAGATTAGAAGGCTCTTGCTCTATCCGTCTGAGCTACGGGCGCTC
>JACMOZ010000293.1 GCA_014377785.1 Aeromicrobium sp. | reverse complement strand
CGATCGGCGTCAGGCGACCGAGTCGACGTTGGCGTCGTTTACGGTGATAACTTCCCTCGATCCAGAGCACGATCGCGAGGCGAAGTTGCTGCTTCGTTGACCGCCGGTGCCGGTTCAACACGTTCTTTTGCAGCAGCGCGAAGAACGACTCCATCGCCGCGTTATCCGCGCACCCGCCGACTCTGCCCATCGAGCCTTTCATCCCGTTATCAGCCAATGTCTTCACGAAAGCTCGGGAACGAAATTGAGAGCCACGATCGGAGTGAACGATAGTGCCGGCGTGCGGTCGTGCCTTGATCGCGTAGTTCAGCGCGGCCACCGCCAGGCTTGCTTTCATCCGGTCATCGATGGAAGGGACAGCTGAAGGTTTAGTTGTCACTTTGAATCACACCGACAGCAGTCCCGTGGAAAGTTTCTCGCCTTTCGACCCTCGATGTGGGGTATTCGAGCGCCGTTCGCAGTTGGTAATGTGAGCAAATCGACCGGAGAACAGATGCTGACCCAGCTACAGATTCGCGTGCTGCTTGGGCTGTCCGCCGTCGTATTCTCCCTCACTGGCTGCTCGTCCACCTCTGACATCGAATACGGGAGCGATGCCGCCAACGACCTGCCGGACAGCTACGAACAGTCCGAGGAACAGGCCCAGGATGAGGCTGATGCTTATTTGGACCAGCAGCGATCTGAAGACTTCGCCTCGGCCGGGTGGGGTTGTACCTGGGATCCGACGATGAACGACAACTGGCACGACGACTACGTCTGTTCCAACGGCACAAGCTACGACCGTCCGAACCTGCTTCCCGGGGATTCGTTCGTCGAGCGGTGGGAGATCGACGCCGCCGCGGCCGACTACGAAACGAGTCTGAACCGCTGATCAGGCGCGGATGCTCTCGTTTTCCCGCATTGGACGCAAAAGGATCGGCCTGGCGGTGCCCCCTATCGAACGTGGCGCTCCGCGGCTAGCATCCGCGGTGCCGAGGGGCGATCGATGTGTGGGGAACTACACGCGGACCGACGTTAGTCAGCAGCTTGGTGTAGCCGTGGAAAACAAGAGAAATGTGGGCGCGAATCGCCCAGTCCCGTCCACTTACAGCAGGGAGCGATAGCCGGACGAATCGAAATCAAATCACTTCAGGCACCAACGCCTTGGCTTCGCCGTTCTGCGGGATATTTATGGGAGCTGACGTCGCGGGCGGATAGAACTTGGGCTGCCCAATTCCCCCATTGTCAGAGTTCCAGGCGAGCCCAACTAAATGGCCTGCTGAATCCGAACCCGGCTGTCGATATTGAAGGTCATTTCGTCGGTCGGATTGAGTCCGATGGGATCCTGCTCAAGGACGCCGTATTGGATCACAACAATGATGTTCCGGACATTCGGTCAACGAAATCGACATCCGTCCCCTTTGCGGCTTCGACGATGACGTCCTCGGCCAGCTGACTGCCACCAGCAACCGCATCCGCGGCTTCCTGACCCAGATCCACCCGTCTCTGGAACGGGTCGTGGGTCCACACCTGGACCACCCGGCGATGCTGGACTTACTTCAGCACTACCCATCGCCGGCCGCGATGGAGGCCGCCGGCACTCTCAGGTTGGCAACCCGCCTAATAAAACTCGCGCTACGAATGGCGCGCCGCCTCGCAGAAGAAATCACCCAAGCACTCACTGAGCAGACTGTGCTGGTAGTCGGCACCAACGCCGCCGCGACCGTGTTGCCACGCTTAGCCGAGCAACTCGCAGCGCTTCGGAGGCAACGCGCCGAGATCACGGTAGTGGTCGACAAACTGGTGGACGCCCACCCTCTTTCGCCCGACGTGACGAGCATGCCCGGAGTCGGGATCAGGACCGCAGCCAGGCTCCTCACCGAAGTCGCTGGAAAACACTTCGAGACCGCAGGCCACCTCGCCTCCTACGCCGGACTCGCCTTGGCGACCCGCAGATCCGGGTCCTCAATCAGGGGCGAACATCCACCCCGGCGGGGAAAAAAGATGCTCAAACGGGCGTTCTTTTTATCCACTTTCGCGGCTTTGCGCGACCCCGTCTCCAGGAGCTACTACGACCGCAAGATCAGCCAGGGCAACGCCACAACCAAGCCCTCATCGCCCTAGCCCGACGACGCTGCGATGTCCTTTACGCCATGCTCCGCGACGGCACCCTCTATCAAGCCGACCACACCGTCGCCGCTTGACAAACACATAGGGGCACCCCCCCGTGACCAGTCCTTGGACTGGCTGCACCCGAAAGAACGACCGTCATGCATGTCCGAATTAGGTTGGCAAAACCACAGCCCTCCTTCACACAACTTCCGCGGAATTCCGCCTGTCCGAGGTTCGCAACTTGTGCGATCTGGCCTGTCATGTGACATTGGGCGAGAATTCGGTGGTCGGCGCCAACACGTGCGATGAGAAACGTCGACAAACGTTTGAGGGTATCTCACCCCGAACGGGTGCCTGTTGATCGCTCGATGGAAACTCTAGGATCGGGGTAATGGACAACCCCGCGTATTTCGTTTTGTTCCTCATCGTGGGATGCGTCGTCGTAGGAGTACCTTGGGCCGCCGCGAATCGAATCGTCGCTCACATCCGAGCCAAGCGTGCCGCCCGACTTCCGCAGCCGCCGCCAGTCGATCACGCTCGGCGCGCCCGCGACATGGCCAACGTCCTCGGACCTTTGGACGCCGGTGAGCTCGCGGTCGCGAACCTTCTCCATCTCGCGACAATCAGCGAGTATGGCGTCCTCTCTTGGGAGCAAATGCAGCGCAATATCGGTCGCGCCCGAGGCCTCGCCGCCGACTACGCTGCGGGACAAACGACACCGACGACCAAGTAGGACGCCCTGGTGAGACAGGTTGCCGACGGAGCCTGCTCGCCTCGCGCGGCCAGGGGCACCGTGCACATGCCACCACCGGCTTCCCGAATTGACCAATCAGAGGCCCTGAGAAAGCGGCACGAGGTGGCCGCGGCCCCCGCCGCTCAAGCCCGAGCTTCCCGTCTCGTGCGCCATTTGTGTGATCGGGTCGCCCGGGGGCCTTTCCGCCCCGAGCAACTTCGAGATTCCGAAAACGGACGAGTGCCAATTGCCGACCCGAACTGGGGTGGTCAAACAGCTCCAAAACACAATATATTGTCACTAACGTCGGGGCCCGAATTCTTCGAGCCCGCATCTATCGCATTTCTTCCCACTCCTGAGCAGAGAGTTCTCCCATGGCTGACGCGCCCGCAGGTTGGTATCCGAACCCTGCAAACCCGAGCGAGGAGATGTACTGGCAAGGCACCGTCTGGTCG
>JACMOZ010000034.1 GCA_014377785.1 Aeromicrobium sp. | reverse complement strand
GGCATGGTCTACGTCAATCTCGTCGGCGCAGGCAGCGCAGAGCTGCCGTTCGGTGGGGTGAAAAGAAGCGGCATGGGGCGCGAACTCGGACGCTACGGTGCCAGCGAATTCGTGAACAAGAAACTCATCCGCATCGGCTGACCCATCGCAGACATCGGTGGCCAACGCGGAGAACGGTCGGCGGTCGTTCTCGTCGACGTAGAGCCCCTCGGGTGGCTCCTGGAGAGGGAACGTGTAGTCGCGTCCGTCCGTGTGACCCTTGGTGATCAAGCAGCCCTTGAAGGGGCCGGAGTCTGACAGCAGCAAGGGCAGGTGATGGTCCAGGTGCTCGCGGAGCCAGCTGGGTCTGCCCAGAGTTTGGTTGACACCTGACCTGTGAGGATTCGTCCTCGCTGGAAGGATGTCAACCATGCCGAAGCCGTATCCCAAGGAGTTCCGCGACGATGTCGTGGCAGTGGCCCGTAAGGGCGAGGCTCCGTTGAATCAGATCGCGAAGGACTTCGGGATCTGGGAGTCGAGCTTGGCGAAGTGGCTGAAGAGAGCTGATGTAGAGGACGGCCACCGTCCGGACCTCACCGATGCTGAGCGTGTCGAGCTGCGCGAAGCCAAGAAGCGTGTGCGGCTGCTGGAGCAGGAGAATGAGGTCTTGCGCCGGGCTGCGGCGTATTTGTCGCAGGCAAACCTGCCGGGAAAATAGTCTTCCCGCTCGTCCGTGAAATGGCCGCGACCGGTGCCCGCATCGGGGTGCCGGTCGCGGTGGCGTGCAGGGTCCTGGGGCTGTCGACCCAGGGGTACTACAAGTGGCTCAAAGAGCCTGTCAGTCGGCGGGACTTCGACGACGCGGACGTCATCAATGTCCTGCGTGAGATCCACGAGGATGACCCCACGCTCGGCTATTGGTTCCTGACCGACGAGCTCGCCGATGTCGGCATCACGGCCAGCGAGAACCGGGTGTGGCGGCTGGCCTCGATCGCCGGTGTCTTTGCCTCCCATCACCGACGTCGGGGCAAGTCCGGCAAACCTGGACCTGCGGTCCATGACGACCTGCTCGCGACGGTCGACGAGAAGGGCCGGGTCACCCACGACTTCACTGGGGCCGCGTCCGCACCGAACCAGGTGTGGTTAACCGACATTTCCGAGCACCCCATCCGTGAGGGCAAGCTCTACCTGTGCGTGGTCAAGGGCTGCTACTCCAACAAAATCGTGGGCTACTCCATCGACTCGCGCATGAAGTCCTCGCTCGCCGCGGCGGCGATCAGGAGCGCGATCGCGCTCCGCTCCCCGGAGGGCACCATCGTGCATTCGGACCGGGGCAGCCAGTTCCGGTCGAAAAAGGTCGTACGGCTGCTGAAGAATAACGGGCTGCGGGGCTCGATGGGCCGGGTCGGGTCCTCGGGCGACAACGCGGCCATGGAGTCGTTTTTCTCCCTGCTGCAGAAGAATGTCCTCGATACCAGGCGGTGGGAAACACGGGAGGAACTCCGCCTCGCGATCGTCGTTTGGATCGAAACCAAGGACAACCGCCGACGCCGGCAACGAGCCCTCGGCAAGCTCACTCCAGCCGAGTTTGAGATGATTTACGTAGCCGCAGAAGCGGCCTGAGAACCATCAACCCCGAGTGTCAACCAAACCGGGGGCAGACGTGACCGCCCGCGGTCAGTAGTGCGTTCTGCGTCAGGGTCCGACAACCGGAAAGATCGGGAACCACGTCAGTCGCGGTGAAATGACGCAGTCGGACTCGGTGATCGTGAGCTTTGTTCGATGCCGGCGGTTGTGACCTACTCCCAGGCGCGACTAGATTCGTCGGGTTGGAGATGCGTGCGGGTGAGATCACGTTCTGCTATGCGGACCACGGAGCGGGTCGCCCGGTGCTGATGCTGCGCGGCGCTGGTGTGGACCACCGTGAGGCCGAGAGATGCTTCGATCCGGTCTTTGGCGGCGTTGCGGGGTTCCGGCGGATCTATCCTGACCTCCCCGGGATGGGCCGGGCGATTGCTCCAGAAGAGCTGCGCAGCGCCGAAGACGTCCTCGACGCGCTGCTCGACTTCGCCGCGGAGGTCACCGACGGGGCCGCGAACCGGGGACTGTTCGGAGTGTGACCGGTGGTCGGACTTCCGTATGATGGTGGCAATGACAGGCACCCCGGAGCAGTTCCTTAATTTGCCCGCGGGAAACCATGGACGAATCGCCGCCCTCGCAGCGCGTTTTCGCGGCTGGGCAGAGGGCTTGGCCCGCGGGGTGTACGACCGGCTCCCGCGCCCCCTGCAGCGAGCCTGGGTGTTGACCGAGCGAACGGGGCGAGACACGTTCGACGACCGGGTGCCTGGGCTGGCCGCCGAGATCGCCCTGTTCACGATGATCTCGCTGCCCGCGCTGATCCTGGTCGTTTTGGGTTCGCTCGGCTTCGTGGCTGATGCGCTGGGGCCCTCAGGCACCCAAGGGCTGAATAGGATCGTCTTCGAACTGCCGCGGGAGTTCCTCTCTGCCCAGACCTACGACTCGTACGAACGACTAGCCTCGGCTGTGCTCGCTGACGGCCGCGCCGATGTGATCTCCATCGGGGCCCTGCTGAGCCTGTGGACAGGGTCCCGGGCCACTGACCGGGCGCTGGAGACGATCACCATCGCTTATGACATCGAACAGCCCGGCCCGAGCTGGCGGCGTCGGCTGTTGGCGGTCGGATTGACCGCGGCGGGCCTTCTGGGCGCGATCGCGATCCTTCCGCTCCTGGTCCTCGGCCCGCGCGTGGTCGAGTGGATCGCACCGAACGTCGTCGCCTTCGCGACGCTGAATGTCCTGGGAGCGTTGTACTGGCCCGTGCTGGCCGCGCTCGCGATAACTGGCCTCGCGACCCTCTACCACATCGGTGTCCCCTGGCGGACGCCCTGGCGGCGCGGCGTGCCGGGGGCGCTGCTGGCGATGATCCTGTGGCTGTTGGCCGCCGCGGGCCTCCGCGCCTACCTTGCGGTGACCCTCGGCGGAGACGCGGTGTTCAGCCAACTCGGTGTGCCGATCGCGGTAGTGCTGTGGCTCTATGTCTCCTCAATCGCGGTACTCCTCGGGGCGGAGCTCAACGCTGAGATCGAGCGGATGTGGCCCACGATCGCCCACAGGGCGGCGGCGACGGGCATGCTGGGGCGGAAACCCCGAAAATGATGCTTTCCAGGTACTTGGAAAGATGAGCCTGCGTCATTACCCTTCCGACTCCAGACGCGGTCCGTAGCTGTGTTGGAAGCACATTCCAGTAGCGGCGAAATGACGCGGCCACCGCTTGCGCCACGATTCGCACCGCCGAGGTCTGAGAGCGGTGGCACACGTCCTGGCTACCACTCCACCGCATCGGTTACACCGAGCCTCAACGCCTCCTCGATCAACTCGGAAAGATCCGGCGCTGGGTCCGCCGCGCGAAGTTGCTGCACAATCTCCTTGAGCTTGAGCTTGAGCTTGAGCTTGAGGGTAGTGGCCGAGGACCCAGTTTGGCCCGGTGGTGCCTCGAAGTAGATGTGTGATGGCAGTCGCCCAGCTTGCTGCATCGGGGGTTAGATCGAGGTCGTGGATGCGATGCAGGAACCCGCCGTGCTGGGGAAGTCCGGCGGGCGCCTGGACCAAGAGTGCGACTGCCTCTCCGCGCACGGTGGGCAGGCCGATCAACCAGCGTGCCATCGCTGATGCTTCGGCACTGGCGAGCGGCAGCGGTGTCGATTGGATGCGCCCGGACCAATAGGCTCCAATCCAGCGCTCCCACTGCGCGCCTGCCTCGTCGGTACCGAGTTCTTCGAGGAAGCGGCCGACTTGGTCAGCCCACGACACCCGCAAGTCCTAGGGCGCGGCGAGCATGAAGCGCGGGAGCCATTGCAGCGGATCCGCGCCGGCGTGCAGCGCAACCGACGCAAGTTGGGCGCCGGGCTCGTGCGAGGGCCTTGACCCGAGCGCGTCCTCGTGACGGCATGTCTCCACGAAGACACGAAGGAGTCCTCATGGCAAAGCAGATCGGACGGCTGCGCACTTATGAAGAGGACTAGTAATGAATCAGGACTTCATCGTTACCAAGGAGCACCGCCGTTTCGCTGAGTTCGTCACCGTGGCAGATCCCGATGGTCTTCTCTTTTCGGACGCCGAATCGCGACGACCAACACTGGCCAGTAACAACCTGACCACAGCCGATCTGCGAGCCATTTGAATCGGTGTCCCGAGTAGGGCACCACGGACGGACATCCCATCGAACGGGTCTTACGGACACTATTTCGGCCGGAGTTACAACCTCGCAGATCGCTTGTGAAGTTGACCGGTCATCGTTTCCCTTACTGGCCAACCCAGCCGCCAATCAGTCTCTCGGCCCTCCCTCGTGATAGTCACGTGTCTAGCTGCCCGAATTCGAGACGAACACGGCATCTGCATCAGGTCTGCGGTGGCCTCGATCATAAACTCAAGAATCAGGCGGCGAAGGGACTAAGTAAGTGAGCCTCGATCAAGACCGACGAGCCCTGCAGCGCGAACGTGACAGTAGATCGAGAGCCACATCGGACCTCGCAAGCCTCACGGGCAAAATCACAAAGAAGCGCAAGTCTGTCCAATCCGCCACAACAGACTCGTCTCACCAAACACGTCAGCGAGAACTAAAGCGCCTGCAGGGTCGGCATGACAAGGCCATGGAGAAGGTCGCTGATTACGACAAGAAGATTTCTAAACTCAAGGCGAGGATCACCAAAGGCGAGACCGCCGAAGCCAAAGAGCGCGACGCATCATCTCGACGTCGCACGGAGGCTCATGATCGTGCCCAAAATGCATTGCAACGGGAAGTCGAAAACCTTGAGTCAACATCCAGTCAACTCAGTACACGCATTACAAATCTCGAGCGAACCGCACTGAGCACAATCGCAACTGCCGGGGGGCAGATCCGGTCGACCGAGAGCACGACATATTCCTGTCGTTCGCGCATGAAGACTCTCAGACAGCGTCAGACCTGCGCGACGAACTCGTCGCGCGGGGTCTTGACGCCGAACCCTGATGCGATGACTCATCGCGAGGCTGCCGAAATGCTTGGCATGTCTGTCAAGCAGATCCCGAAGTTGATCCGCGATGGTCTACTCGACCGGGTGAAAAAGCAATATCCGTCGCTCTCCCGGACCCGGGTTGAGGAACAAGCCCGGAACCCGCGGCCAACTGAATGGGTAAACGTCACTGAGGCGGCTCAAATTCTTGATTTGCCTAAGACGCGTGTCGGTCAAATTTCGAACAAGGGTCTCTTGCCGTTCGAAATCACAGCGTCGGGCCGTCGCCGCTTTCGGTGCACTCAGATCGAGGTAATTTCCCCGGCACGCCAAGTCCAGTGGCATGCCGCTGTCTTACCGGTGGCCAACAAAGAGACGTAGCCTCGCACCGCTTCACAGCCCAGATCTCCACCGGCGGCGACCGGCTCAATCATCCTTAGTCATCGATCATGCTGTCGGGCGGGGCCTGTCGGCAAGGTGAACGGAGTGAGCAGTGCCGAGTGTTTTGTTGTCCTGGTTCGATCCGAGCGAAGCGTGATGCGCTGAAGGTGTCGAGGCTGCCGGTGCTAGTGGTTGATTCCAAGGGGTCAGTGGTCGTAGGCGGTGAGTGTGCGTCGGATATCCAGGCCGAGGTTGTCGTTGTGCCAGATCGTGGCGGTGAGGGCGAGGACCCGTTGGGCTACTCGGGTGCTGATGCCGGCGATGGTGCGGCCGCCGTGTCGTTCGAGGTCGAGTTGGCCCTTGAAGGTCCAGTTGATTGATTCGATCACGTGGCGCAGGGGTTTCAAAAACTGTGAGTCTGCCCGGGGTTTCTCGCCCTTGCGGGCGGGACGTAGCAGCTCAATCCCGCCATCATCGAGGCGTGTCTCGAAGTCGTTGCCGAAGTAGTTCTTGTCACCGATCAGGATCTGCCTGCCGCCCGGTGGTGCAGTGATGGCTGGGCTTCGGGCGAGAATGTCTTCGAGCACGGCGCGCTCGTCTGCCTTGGCTCCGGTCAGCGCCCAGCCCACTGGGAGCCCGTGCAGGGTGCAGACCAGATGCAGACGTAACCCCCAGAAGAACCGCGAATGTGAGGCGCAGTACCCGTATTCGTCCCAGCCGGCCAGATCGGAACGTTTAACGGTCTCACGGGAACGAGCGCATTCCACAGGTGTGGAGTCAACGACCCACACATCATCGGTGGCAACGCTGGTGTCGGCGCCCAGCATCGTGACGAGCCACGACATCGTGTCCGCCAATTTGCGGAGCCGCTTGTTATAACCAGATTGGCCCGGCAACGCGGGGAACATGCCGCCCAGGTTCTTGCGCACATACCGGAGCCAACGTCGCTCCGACGTATGCCCCAGCAAGGCCTGCATCACCGCCAACGTGACCAGCTCCGCATCACTGATCTTCGGGACAATCCCGTTCTTCGGTCGGGCCGGAACCCGTTCAGTGTAGGCCTTCAACAAATCATCGGTTTTCACATAGAGTGCAGTGGCAAGGGTGTCCAGATCGGCGTCCACGTTCGTTCTCCAAAGTTCGACGTTGGGTTATCAACGCCGATTCTGGACACCCGAGCACCCAAATCCCAGCAGACACACCAGTAACACCCCTTGGAATCATTCATCTAGAGGACTTTCGAGAGGAACGACTGGGTGCGTTCGTGCTGCGGATTGGCGAGCACCTCGTCCGGGTCGCCCTGCTCGAGGATGACGCCGTCGTCCATGAAGACCAGTTTGTCGCCGACCTCGCGCGCGAAGCCCATCTCGTGGGTGACGACCATCATCGTCATGCCCTCATGCGCGAGGTTCTTCATTACCTGGAGTACGTCGCCGACGAGCTCGGGGTCCAGAGCGCTGGTGGGCTCGTCGAAAAGCATCATGTCCGGCTCCATAGACAGCGCCCTGGCGATCGCGACGCGCTGCATCTGGCCGCCGGACAGGTGCGCGGGGAAAGCGTCCTCCTTTTCCTCAAGCCCGACCTTCTCGAGGTTTCTGCGGGCCACCTCGACGGCTTCATCGCGGCTGCGCTTCTTCACGCGCTGCTGGGCGATGGTGAGGTTGCGCATCACGGACAGGTGTGGGAACAGATTGAATTGCTGGAATACCATCCCGATCTTGCTGCGTATCTTGTCGACGTTGATGTCGGGGTCGGTGATCTCGATCCCCTCGACGAAGATCTTGCCCGAGGTGGGCGCCTCCAGCAGGTTCACACAACGCAGCAATGTGGACTTCCCCGAACCGGACGGCCCGACGACGCAGACGACCTCGCTGTAGTCGACGTGGAAGTCGATTCCCTTGTGGACCTCATTGTCGCCGAAGTATTTGTGCAGGTCCTCGACGTCGATGGCCGCTGCGTTCTTCTGGAACTCTGGCTCGGTCATCAGCGTGCCTTCTCGGCTCGGGCTTCCATCCGTCGTACGACGATGGAGAGCGGAATCGTGATCATCAGGTAGCACAGCCCGATTCCGACAAGCGGAGTCAGGTTCTTCTCCTGGTTCAGAACCTCACGCCCGAGCGCGGTGAGCTCGAGTGTCGCCGCGGTGTAGCCGAGGACGTAGATCAGCGACGAATCCTTGGTGAGCAGGATCAGCTCGTTGGTCAGCGGTGGAAGGATTATCCGGAACGCCTGCGGGATGACGATCGAGATCATCGCCCGCCCGTGCGGCATTCCCAACGAGCGTGCCGCCTCCATCTGCCCCCTAGGCACGGCCTGGATACCTGCCCGGATGGTCTCGGCCATGTAGGCGCCGCCAACCATCCCCAGAGCCAAGGTGGCCACGCCGAGTGTGCCGCCGGGAACCTCGCGCTGGAACGCCAGTGGCACACCGAGTCCGAACGCGATGAAGACAACCAGCGCGGGCACGCCGCGGAAGAACTCGATGAAACCGGTTGCCAGCCAGCGGTAGGGCCCGACAGGGGACAGGCGCATAAGCGCGAGGACGAGACCGAGGAAGAGGCCGAACGCGAACCCGCAAGCCGTGTAGAGCACGGTGTTCTTCAGGGCGGTGGTGATGACATCCGGCCACATCGCCCGGAGGATCTGCGGGTCGAAGAAGACGTCCTGGATAGTTGCCCAGTCGGTGAGCAGTGCCACGGCGAGGACGATCACCGTCAACAGCACGTACTGGATGCCCCGCGACAACTGCGCACGCCTTCGCGGACTCATCGCCATTTGCGACTCCTCTTCGTTAAGTACTGCCGATCAGGAAACAACCGTGCTCGTCAGCTCGAGGAGTTCGCAGACGGGAAGTACTTCTGGTAGAGATCGTCGTAGGTGCCGTCATCCCTGGCTTGGGCCAGTATCTCGTTGACCGTCTCCAGCAGCGCATCGTTGTCGCCCATGGCAACTGCGAACCCGTAGGACTCTCCGGTGTCGAACTCGACGGAGACCTCCGTTCCCGGGTTCTTGTCGACGTAGTCGTAAAGCACGCTGTTGTCGTTGATCACGGCCGGAATGCTGCCGCTCTTCACCGCGCTGACGAGCAGTGCGAGGTCCTCGAAAACCTTGACTTCCACGTCGTCGGGCACGTTCGCCTCGGCGTATTGCTGACCGGTTGTGCCGATCTGCACGCCCAGGGTCTTGCCGGCCAGCGACTCGAGCGAGTTGAGACCGGAGCCCTTGTTGACCAGGAGAGCCTGGGTGGCGTCGAAATACGGATCGGAGAAGTCCATCACCTCGGCGCGCTCGTCCGTGATCGTCATGCCCGCCGCGGCGATGTCACACTTGCTGGTGTTCATGGACTGGCCTGTCTCGATCCCCTCGAACGGGGTGTTGAAGGTCCTCTGCTTCAGGCCGAGTTCATCGGCGACCAAGTCCATCAGGTCGACGTCGAATCCGACGATCTCGCCGCCCTGTTTGTATTCGAATGGTTCGTAGGGCAGGTGCGTGCACACCGCGAGCTCGCCCTCCTCGATGAGCTTCACGCCGTTCGCGAGCTCGACCTTGTCCTGACCGGTGGCGCAGGCGGCCAGGGTGAGCGTCATCAGTGCAGCGGTCGCGAACGTCTTCAGAATCCGAGTTCTCATGTTCGGCACCCTAAACCTCAGCGCGGGTACTGTCGAGGTTGCCCCGGGTCTCGTCGGGGCTACGTCTCGTTAGGGTCGTGATGCGCGAGTGCCGGATAAAAAATCCGAATAGACCAGCTCGCAACCAGCGTCTCTGAGACGTGCAACCTCCATCAGCGATGCCGAGCCGGTCACGTTGGCGGTCATACAGGCCGTTCTGGGACAAACCTCGGAGCGCCGTTTGGTTGCGGTTTGTGACTGCATCTGATCGGCAGTCTGCACGGCCTGCCCGTGGGCTGGGCGCTGACCGGCGCCAAAGCCGACGAACGCGCCGTGCTCCAAGACATCCTCGCCAACACGCCAGGAGCCACGAACCGCCACATGGAGGGCAGGCAGATCCTGATCGGCGACAAGAACTACTTCGGCAACGACTTAGAGACACGCCTCGATGATGGCGGGATTGAGCTGCTACGCCCGGCCCGCAAAGGCGAGAAACCCCGGGCAGACTCACAGTTTTTGAAACCCCTGCGCCACGTGATCGAGTCGATCAACTGGACCTACAAAAGCCACCTCGACCTCGAACGACACGGCGGCCGCACCATCGCCGGCATCAGCACCCGAGTAGCCCAACGGGTCCTCGCCCTCACCGCCACGATCTGGCACAACGACAACCTCGGCCTGGATATCCGACGCTCACTGACCGCCGACGACCACTGACCTCTTGGAATCAACCATCTAGACCGATGCCGGCTCAATGAGCGCCGACGAACTCGGCTTTGTCGGCCTTGGTGCAGAACTTGGCCCACGCGACACCAAAGTTGCCACCGAGGGAGAACGACCCGTCGTTCTCAACGCTGCGTCATTCCGACCGCTTTGGCGCGGACCCAGCCCGCGCGGTCAAGTGACCGATCGGGATGTTCGCTGCCACCCGCGCAGTGCGCGCAGGGGCATCTTTCTATCATGGCCAAATGACTGGAACCGACCCTGAACTGGTCCTGGGTTTCGCGGACACATATGTCTGTCAGTCGCGGACCTACGACGACACTCGGGGTGCGGCCAGGGAGACCCATGAGCCGTTGCTGAAGGAGATCGTTCTTCTCGCGCCCGGCAGTCGAATCTTGGATGTCGGCGGCGGCACCGGGAACTACGCGCTTCCGATGGCCGCACGCGGCTATGAGGTCACGGTGCTGGAACGATCACCTCAGATGCTCGCAGTGGCCGCGGGTAAGGGTCTGCGCGTCACATGCGGCGACGCCACCGCGCTCCCGGTCGAGGACGCCACATTTGATGCGGTCACGATGATCTCGATGCTTCACCAGATACCGGACTGGCGCGGAGCCCTGAGCGAGGCACAGAGGGTGCTGACACCGGTTGGCACTCTTGTTCTCTTGCTCTATACGGCCGAGCACCTCCGGGACCACTACTTCCTGAGCTACTTCCCGACCAGCCAGGAGTGGGTTGGCACTGATCACGCTCCCCTCGCTGAGTATCAGGATGCGCTGCCAGGGGCGCGTGCAATCCCGCTGAACATTCGGGGGACGGATGACCTCACGATGCAGATCATGCGGCGGCACCCGCGACTCGCGCTTGACGCAACACTTGCTCGCCAGACGAGTTACTTCGCCCGTCTCGAAGCTGAGGACCCAGAGGGCCTCGCCAAGGGTCGCGCGCAACTCGCACGGGATCTCTCGGAGGGCACTCTCCCCGAGAACCACGCCGACGACCTGCCCCAGGGCGACGCCGCCCTGCTCGCTTGGCAGAAACCCGAGACCAAGTGACTCCGGGACGGCTTCTTGGCTCTGAGTGAGCCATGAGAGGCACGTCGCTGCCGTAGGGTTGCATCCGCCCTCTTGTACGTGCGTCATTTCGCCGCGAGTTCCGTGCCGAGGGTGTCAGCTCAGAATGGCTCGTTCTTCCGACGAACCGTCACCGCTGTGGCAGTATGCAGGATGCTGGATTGAGCCGGGCTTGCCCGGTTCTGGCCCTGGTGCTCGTCACGCTCGCTGTGGTGCTTCACATCTTCATTCCGCTCGTAGCAACAGGCGACGTCGCAGACGTCAACCACGAGAGGCGGGAGGTGATTCGCATGAACGCCAACCGATGGTTCGTCAGGTGTTTTACCGCTTCTGCGCTGGTTTCGGCGGACGTTCTTACGAACGTCGCAGTCATCGCAGGGTCAGGCTGAGTCCAGCTCCGAAAGGTCTCTCAAAGTCCGGTCCTATCGGCTGAGTCCATTCGCCGCGACCCGGTGACGCAACCAGTTGCGACTTGGTGCGAACGGGTCGCCACCTTGCCGTGAATAGGCTGCATGGATGCGCAATGCGGATGGTGCCAACCCGGGAATTCGCGGCTGGGCTGCACGAAAGATGGTCGCTCAAGACGCTCGCTGGGCGACCGACGTCGTCCTCTCCGCGCAGCAACTACCGACATTGTCTCCTTACGTCGGGCTCCTGCTCGGTCACCACTTCGTGCGGATCGCCTATGAAGGAGGGTTGACACTCCGCTCCCAAGATCCGGCCGTGGGCGTACCGGAACTGGCGAACCTTTTGCAGGACAAGTTTGGGCCGATTACTGCGCGAGTCCGGCACGCGACCAAGCTGCTTGACGACACCAAGAAGACGTTCGACGCGGTGGTCGATGAGTTCGACGGAATCGTCCTCGAACATCGCAGCCACCTGATGGGTAAAGCCGTGCGCATCGCTCGCTGGCTAGAGACGGACCTCGGGCTGTACGTGTCCGATCGACGTCCCGTCGGAGCGACCGTCCCCATCGCCTATCGACTCGGGGTTCGGATGTCGGCAGACGGAACAATCGCAGGAGATGACCTGCGCGTTGTGTCCCAAGAGTGGGGTGGGACCTTGGCGGTCCTGAACGCCGCTGCCCTCAATGGTGCAGAGCAAGTGTCCACATTGGATCTGGGGCAGGTCCCGGAGATCAGGGGGCGTGATCGACGATCGGATCGTTACCTGCATGGCAGGTTCGAACCTGAGTTCTCGGTCGGGCTAAAAATGCTCCTTCTCGCCGTTGAGGGCGACGTCAACACCCTCACCATGATAGTGCCGCACACGTCCCAGGGTCATGAGGAATCGGTATTCCGCCTCCGTATTGTGACCCTGTTCCATGCACTTTCGACACTCCGGCATATTCAGCTCCGCTACGCAGACCTCCGCTCAACCGGCATCCGCGCGCTCAGTCAACTTCTCGACGACAACGCCGCACGATGGCTTCTATCGAGCCACGGAAAGGCAGTGCGGAACCGCTGTATGCATTATCCGATCCTCGACAAGGGACTCGACCTGGATCCCGAACGACCCATGTTCGGCATAGTCGAGGCGATGTCCGCCGGCAGATCGATGGCGGACGTCGCTGAAGACGGGAGCGCCACCCTTCGGCGACTCGCTCAGTTCTTGCACAACTGGCGCCCCGATCGGCACTAGGCCAAGCACGGACACAGTGCGTCTAACCGCCGCCAATCGGCCGAACTTTGTGGAGCGAGAATGCCCCAGTCCCTCACCCGCATCGCATTCGGATTCAAATCACCTGATGCTACGATCGCACTCGCTCGCATATTTAAGAGGCGTTATTGCTTATGAATTGGAATGACATCGAATCATTTCTGGGCGACGTCGGCAGCGTTGTCTGGGGGCCCTTCCTACTGATCCCGCTGCTGCTGGGCACCGGCCTGTACCTCACCATCCGGCTGGGCGGACTGCAGTTCCTCAAACTCGGTGCCGCCCTTCGGCTCGGCCTGCTCAAGCGCAAGGATGTTGGCGCCGAGGGCGACATCTCGCAATTCCAGGCGCTGACCACCGCCCTAGCGGCGACCGTGGGCACCGGCAACATCGTCGGCGTGGCGACGGCCATCGGCATTGGCGGCCCCGGCGCACTGTTCTGGATGTGGGTCACCGGCCTGCTCGGCATGGCCTCGAAGTACTCGGAGGCGTTCCTGGGCGTCCGCTTCCGCGGGACGGACGCCGCCGGCGAGAAATCCGGCGGGCCGCAGGATTAATTTGAACGGGGCAACCGCCGCCCGCTCGGC
>JACMOZ010000292.1 GCA_014377785.1 Aeromicrobium sp. | reverse complement strand
GATTTGTTGTCATGAGGGTGTTTCTTCGAAGCTGAGCGAACCGGCCACAACATCGCGAGCGACCGTGAGAACGGTTATCCCGTTCGCAAAAGCGTAAGCCTGTAATCGCGCGTAGGCGACAGTTGCGGTCGTGTCCAACTGCACAAGAACGATGCCAGTAGCCTGATGCACCTCTCGGCGAAGCACAGGCGCCGCCGCCGACTCCACGGCCACCTCATCGATCGCAGAGACCATCGCCTGCTGAACAGCCCCTCCCGCTATTGCCGATGCGATCGCCAACGCCGTGGCCTGCTGGTGATGGTCCAGCGTGAGAGGTCTGTCGCTGTACAGGGTCGCAACCCCCACCGTGACCGCACCCATCTGAATGGGAACGCAGAAAATCGCGCCGACAGCGAGCTCGCCAAGGGCTGCTCCGAGCACCGGCCAATCATCGTGGCCTCCCGAGGCAACATCCGGGATCATCACGATTTGGCCTGACCGCACGACCGAGCTCTGCGGCCCCTCCCCGAGCTCGAACTGCAGCTCGTCAATACGCGCCGCGATCACGCCACTCGAGCAGAGGGTCATCCGCACGCCGGATGCCGTCATCACCGCGACAGACACACCCGAGACGGGAAGAGAGCTCAGAAACAGCCGACACAGGTCGTCTACCTCAGCGGGCTTCGGATCCATTGCCTCCGTATGGGCCGAGTCGGTCACGACGATCCGCTCCGCCCGGGGGCGAAGACCACACCGACGACCCGCGGGTCGGCGGGAAGGATTTTTTTCGAACAAACAACCATCGTGACCCTTCGCCGTTGGACTGTCAGGTCTGGGACAGCTTTTCAACGCTACCGCACCCGGACTTGTCCTCCGCTACTGCGACAAAGTCAACCCTGCCCGCGATATTGCCTGGGTCGTTGACATCCGGTCCGTGAAACGTAAAAGTAAACATTGTCACTCAAGCCCTAGGTGCACCCGACTATCTCAGTGGATCGAGGCAACCGTGACTTCTTTTGTTTCATCATCTTCTCGCATCCCCGCCAAAGCGGGTAGACGCGACGATAACCTCACTGACGCGCTACGCCTTGAACCCGCGGGCGTCGGGTCCTGGCGGGTCTGCGACAGCCGGGTCGCTCGCGGTGAAGGCAGGTTCTTGGCATTCATCGATGAAAAGGACGACGAGTTCGAAGTGATGGAATTCACCGACGAGTTTGTGTGGACTACTTTTCCCACCATGAACGACGCGTTCGCCCATGTCGCCCGAACGACCGGCGAGGCGCCGGCAACTGAGGCGAACGCGTGGACCAGATGACACTTCAAGAGGTACGGTCCCCAGAGCACAGCACCGCTGGGCTCGAAGTGACCCGCCTGGATCGGACCAGCTGGTGTATCTCGAATTCGTTCATCAACGAGGGCGACTCAGGGCGCCTGCTCGGCTACATCGAAGGTCTGGAGCGCGATCGATATGAAGTGCTGTGGATAGCTGCGCCGATCAGTTGGGCGTATGTCAATTCGTTTGAACTTGCTCTGGCAGCGCTCGCCGACCGCCTGCAGTTCAGCGGCATCGTAGAACCGGAACGTGACCCCGCGGCCCGAGCGAGCAGTATCGCGCTGTTCCATCCGGTTCGTCGGCGCTAGGACACTGACGCTGCATCAACCCAGCATCGGCAAAAGAAACCGTTTGACCAGTAGCCACAATGAAGAGCTGCGATTTCGTTGAGGTGGTGCTCACGGTCGAACCCGGTGTCACTACCTGCTCCGACCGGTCGCTAGTGGAGGCCGTCAGACCGAACGGGCATCAGGATGCCTTTCCCTACTGCTCAGTCCGCGAACTTACCGCCGCCATCCTTGGCGAACTCGATGCCGTTCACCTCCGGGCGCCTGTGACGGTTGCACTCTGTGGGGTTAGCCCACCGGACACAGTCGACCGCACCGCCCCCAGGGTCGAGGGGGTGCTGTGACTGCGCCGCGGCGCTGTCTTTCGAGATTGGCCTACTCAGGCTTAAGGATGACCTTGGTCCAACCGTCAACGCGGTCGTCGAAGTTTTTATAGGCATCCGCGGCGTTGCTGAGGGGAATCTCGTGGGAGACGATCCACGACGGCTTGGCCTTACCCACGGCGATCAGATCCCGCAATTGCCGGTTGTATTTCTTCACCGGGCATTGACCGCTGCCGACATTCTGGCCCTTGAGCCATTGCAGGCCGTAGTCAATCGCAATCTTGCCCTGCTTGGCATTCTGGTCGAAGCCACCCGGATCTGCCGGCAGAAAGACCCCAACAACGCCGATCCCGCCGGTGAAGCGCACGGACTGGAACAGCCGATTCAGTGTGATCGCGGGGTCTTCGGTGCCCTTGGGATCGTGGGCCTGGTAGCCGACGCATTCACATCCCCGGTCCGCGCCCACACCCTGTGTCTGGTCAAGTACGAACTGAACCGGGTCCGTCTTGGAATCGTCGATGGCGATCGCGCCGATCTGCTCAGCGAGAGCCAGCCGATCAGGGCGGCGGTCCACGACCATGACCTTGCTCGCGCCCTTGATTGTGGCAGATAGTGCAGCCATCAGCCCCACCGGACCAGCACCATAAATCACCACAGTGTCGCCGGGAATCACGCCTGCCATCTCGGTAGCGTGATAGCCCGTCGGGAATATGTCTGAAAGCATCACGTAATCGTTTTGCTTTTCTATTGCGTCTTCACCCAAACGCAGGCAGTTGTTGTCGCCGTAGGGCACACGCAGCATCTGGGCCTGTCCACCGGAGTACGGACCCATACCAGCCAAGCCGTAGGCGGCGCCAGCGGCACCCGGGGCCGGTTGAGTGGTCGTGCAGTAGTTGGTGAAACCACGCTCACAGTTCTTGCAGAACCCGCAGGAAATATTGAACGGCAGCACGACCCGATCGCCGACTTTCACCGCGTCGACGCCATTACCAATCTCGATGACCTCGCCCATG
>JACMOZ010000033.1 GCA_014377785.1 Aeromicrobium sp. | reverse complement strand
CCGAAGACCCAGAGTGCGCTGCTCGAGGTCATGGAGGAGGGCGTGGTCACGATCGATGGCGTCGGCCATTCGGTGGGGCGGCCCTTCATGGTGATCGCCACTCAAAACCCGGTAGAACAGGCCGGCACCTACAAGTTGCCGGAGGCGCAGCTCGATCGCTTCCTGATCAAAACCTCGCTCGGCTACCCAGATTTCGAGACCTCGGTCGCACTCATGCTCGACTCGGCCAACCGAGCGAGAGCGTCAGGGATCACACCGATCATCAAGTCCGAGTCGATCGTGACCATGGCGGGACTCGCCGCGGACGTTTTCGTGGACCCGACCATCATGGAATACATCATTCGACTCGTCATCGCGACGCGGTCCGATAAAGATGTCGCGCTCGGCGTGAGCATGCGAGGCGCCCTGGGTATGGCCCGCGCCGTGCGAACCTGGGCCATCGCCTCCGGTCGCAGCTATGTCACTCCGGATGACGTGCGCGATTTAGCTATTCCGGTCTTGGCCCACCGCGTGATCATCGATGCCGAATCGGATTTCGCCGGAGTGAAGGCAGAAGACGTGATCGAGCGGGTCCTTCTCGACACCGCACCCCCCGCGTACCGCGCCGCATGAGCCGCGGCTCGCGAGCGAAAATATCACTTCGCCGATTTCGCACGAGCATGGGCATGGGCACGTCGATCGTCCTGCGGTCCATCGAAAATTCGGTCCGACCACACTTCGCGATCCTCTCCTCCGCCGGTTGGATCGCACTGGCTTTCGCTGCAGTGATGCTCGTCGGCGGTTTCGTGCTGGGCTGGCAAGAGTTGACTTTCGTCGGGCTTCCCGTGCTCGCCGGGCTCGTTTTCTGCACCGTGTTCCTGATCGGACGCACCACCTACGACGTCACGATCGAACTCTCACCCAGCCGTGTCGTGGTCGGGGAACGGGCGCTGGGACGGTTGGTGATCACTAATTCCGGGACACGATCAGTTCTTGCGGCTCGGATGGAGCTGCCGGTCGGTGCCGGACGGGCAGAGTTCTCGATCCCAGCTCTCAAGCCTGCACAGGAGCATGACGAACTGTTCGCGGTGCCGACCAACCGTCGGGCAGTTATCGCCACCGGTCCAGCCATCTCGGTGCGTGGCGACCAGCTCGGCCTGATCCGACGAGTGGTGCGGTGGACTGACCCCATCGACCTCTTCGTTCACCCGGTGACGACTCCACTGGCACCATCCGCCGCGGGCCTCGTACGGGATCTCGAGGGGCAGGTGACCAAAAAAATCACCGATAGCGATCTGTCGTTTCACGCCTTGCGCAGCTACGCGCCAGGGGACGATCGACGCTACGTGCATTGGCGCACCTCGGCGCGACTCATCCAGCAAACCGGCGATCCGATGAACCTCATGGTGCGCCAGTTCGAGGAGACCCGCCGTTCCCAGTTGACGGTTCTGCAGAGCGAAAGCTCGGCCTTTTATGGGTCCGACGACGAATTCGAGCTCGCTGTCTCAGTCGCTACGTCGCTCGCCGCACAGGTCATCCGCGACGGGACCGCCCTCAACATCGTCAGCGAATCCCGTCGGCTGCACACGCACTCTGCATCGGCGATGCTCGATGACAGCTGCCGGATGGAGCTTTCAGGCAAGCTCGGTGGTAATGCGCGCGACTTCGCGCGCACGGCGACCAAGCGGCTTCCGCCCCCCAGTGTGCTTTTCATTATTGCCGGCTCAAAGATGACCGCCAGCGACTACCGACAGATCGAGGTACTCTTCCCCACCGAAACAACGGTGATTGCCTTTCGCATCGAGCTGGGAGCGGATGCCGCACTGCGGCAGGTCGCGGGTGTCAAGGTTGCCGTGGTTGGTGAGCTCCGCGACCTGCCAAAAGTTGTTTCGAGGGCCGCCGGATAATGACCCACACCACTGTGAACGCTGTGCGCACATCGCGACGCCTTGTCTTGCCCAGCTGGCGCATCTGGATTGACATTGCCGTGCTCACCGTGTTGTCGACCATCGGACTTCTCGGATTTGCAGTCTCGTTCAGCAGCGGTCTGTATCTCCTGGCCGGAGTTGGCGGCCTCGTCGTCGGAACAGCGGTCGGGATTGCCGCCGCATCAGTGCGCCTCGGCCCGCTGCTGACAGCTCTCGTTGCGGTCGCCGCCTATTTCGTGTTCGGAAGCCCACTCGCGATGCCGGCTTTTGCGACCCTGGGATTCCTGCCATCCATATCGACGCTGTCGGGCCTTGCCGTCGGCGCCGTCTTCGGGTGGTCCGACATTGTCACCCTGAACACCCCGGTCGTCGCACCCGACTACATCGGGGTTCTTCCGTTTGTCGCGACTTGGGTGGTCGGACTTGTCTCCTCCACGATCGCTACTCGATGGTTCAGCACCCACCGCCGCACACCGCTGTCGTCACTTCTGGCACTGTTGGCGCCAGCCACACTCTATGTCGCGAGCGTGTTGACCGGAACGAACAGCCCCGTCCAGGCTCCACTGCGGGGTGTCGCGTTCGCGGTGATCTCGTTGGTGTGGATGGCATGGCGTGTTCCTGAGACCGCGAACGCGACGATGGGCTCCACGACCGGGGCACTGCGCCGCAAACTAACCGGTGTGGGCATGATCGTCGCCGTCGCGGTTATCGGCGGCACGCTCGTCGGAGTGGCGATAGTCCCGAACGACCGCTTCGTCCTCCGCGACAAAATCACGCCGCCGTTCGAGCTTGAGAATTACGCGAGTCCGCTGGCCGGCTTCCGCGCGTACACGAAAAATACCTCCACCGATTCGCTGTTCACCGTGACCGGGCTGTCTCAGGGCGACCAGATTCAGGTCGCGACGATGGACAGCTACAACGGTCAGGTCTGGAATGTGTCCTCGCCGGCACCCGGCTCGCGTGAGTCGGGAACTTTCGGTGTCGCGTCGGGACGGCTGGCTCAGCCCTCGACCGGTCGATCAGGGACACCCGCGACACTCGGTATCGTCGTGGACAAGTATCACGACTTCTGGATTCCCACCTCCGGCTCTGCGACATCGGTGAACTTCACCGCACAGGCGCCCGGATCCTCCACGGTGCGATACAACCCTGAGACCGGCATCCTCATCGATACGGCTCGAGTTCACAGCGGGCAAAAATACACCCTGACCATCGACCGTTATGTCGCGCCGACTCCCGCCACACCCGAAAAGACAGCCATCGCGTCGCAGGTTCCGACGCCGACGGATCTACCCCCGTTGATTGGCGCCGCGGCCGCCAAGTTCGCTGG
>JACMOZ010000291.1 GCA_014377785.1 Aeromicrobium sp. | reverse complement strand
GCGAAGTAGTCTCGATGTGGCGATCAGGGAGTCCTACTTCGCACATTCCGGGATTGGTTCAACTTCTAGTTGACATAATGTGCATTATCGGACATTGAGTAGGACGAGTAGAAACAGATGAGATGACTCGTCTCGACCTGCTATTTGGCCGTCACCGCAGGTCAGGAGCGCATCGCCATTTCGGAAGCGACCGCGACGACGACGTCCAGCACCTTTGTGCCTGGTCAGCGTGTAGAACTCTCGTTAGATGAGGGATTCTCCGGTACGAGTTGGTTTGTGGAGTTGCCTCCGGGGTCTGTGTCGTGGATTTTCGCTGCGGGTGAAGTCGGTCTGATGCGCGCTGATGAGCAAGTGTTTGCGGCGATGCTGGATGGTCGGCGGGCCCAGATGCTGGCGCGCGGTCTGACGACGGCGACGATCAAAAGCATGCGTGGAACAATCGCACGTTTTCAGGAGCATACGAACGAATATCCGTGGACGTGGCGGGCGCAGCATGTCGATGAATACTTCGTTGACCCGGCGCACCCGCGAGCACGGCTAAAACCGACCTTCTCGACCCTCGAAGCCAGGCTCGGGACACTCCACGAACTCACGCGGATTGCACCAGTTGCGATCATCGCGGAGGTCCTCAACTACTCTCCGTAGACGATTGAGAAACATGCCAATGCGTCGGCCACCGCCTACGCCCAGTACGTCGTCGACAAGCAAGGCCCGAAATGAAGTGACTCCTCATGAGGAGAACGCTCGCCAGGTCTACCTTCGGCCAACACGGATGGACTTTGTGCGTCTGCCTTCTCAGGATGAAACGTTCAGCGCTTTGATTTGATAGCTGTCTCAAGTTGCCGTTCCGCATTCCAAGCCGACACGGCACCCCAGAGCATGATCGGTGGGCCCTCGAATCGCTCGTCTGTCCAGATTCGTATTCTCGGGAAGGCTCCGCCTTCGATATTGAACGGTATGAGGAGATTGCTCCATCCAGCCGAGCCGTCAATTTTGGCCATGAAAACGCTCCTGCGGGGCCCGGATCGCAAGACCTTTTGACCCCGAAGAATAAGAACCTCTGAGTCGGTGACCAGGCATGAAGTCCGGGCGGCCCAGAACCACCACCACGGAACTGTCATGAGCGTCCAGACGCCACTCGTGAGCGCCCAGAGCCCGAGGAAGACTACGAACTCCTGGCTCCGAAAGACTTATCGTCCAACGCGATGCCCACGGTGCAGATCGCGCTGAATAGCATCCCAAGAATTAGATAGAGGGCAATCGGTTTCCAAAGGACCTTAGCCGAGCCATCGACTCGAAAAAGTACACCTTTGCCGCTGAGCAATTCGCCACTCATCGACGCAACTCTCTGCATATCCCGAACCAAGCCGAAACGGGGCGACGCAACCGACGCAAAACTGTCGCGTTGACCCACGAGTGTTTGGCACACTCCATGATCCCATCCGAATCAGTCCGGAGGAGCAACTTGCTGGCTCTGGCTACCTGTCCCCCATCAACACGGCGCCCTGCCAGTTAATGAGGGGCGAGTTGCAACAGATGCAAGAACTCGCCCTTTCAGCGATTTACCTGTTTGTGCGGGTGACAGCGACATAAGCAAACCCGCCGAGCTTTGCTTCGGCGGAAACAGCCACTTGTCAGCCCTAGCTGTATTGACCATGGAGGTTGACGCCGGCGGGTCGGCTGCTTTCACTGAAATCTGCTGGCTCGATCGGCGATTTCGGCCAGCACGTGGTCGCGGTCGGCTCGCTGCTCCGGTGAATAGAGCCGAGCGCGCAGTAGCTCTTTCTGCGCACGGAACTCATCGTCGGAAACGGCATATGAGGCGACCGGCGCGACTGCGCAGACCATGTCGCTCAATCCGTCCCATTCGAGCGTTCCTGAGAGCCCTGCGCGCAGGGCAGCTGGGTGCCAAGTAACGTCGACAAGGAGCGGTCCGACCCAGGTTGTCTCGACCGTCAAGCATTCATGTACCTCGAGCATGCCACCACTTGCCGCTCGTAGGTCTGGCCACAGGTCTGGCACCAGTAGTCCGATGACCATGAGTCGGCTGGTGGGGAACCCAAGGAGTTCCAGTTCCTCGCGTAAAAGAGCGTGCTTTCCCGCACACGTTCCTCTTCCTATATCCCGCACGCTTGCCGCTGTCGGCGGAGCCGGCCAGGTGAAAGGAATCTTCTGGACTTCAGTTACGGCGCGGATGAGGCCGCGAACGTCGTTTTGCATGCTCGTCACTGTATTCACTGTGCGGCAACCTTGGAGGTCCAGTCGCAGGTCGGTGCGTCTCAACCTGCCATTGGGTGTTCGTGCGGGCCATGTAGGTTCTTGTAACTCACGTGCATCGGGGCGTTGTCCCCCGCGTGCCGCTGCCTTAGGGTTTGGGGATGGAGTTCAGCGAGCCGCAGGTAATTCTATTCGTCGCAGATTGTGAGCGGTCTGCACAGTTCTACGAGCAGTTCGGGTTCGAGGAGACCTTTCGGACCAGTCAGCAGATGCCGGTGAAGATCGAGTTGTCGCTCGGGGCGTTCAATCTTGGTCTCGCACAGCCTGGGCCTGCCGCAGTAAGTCATGACATCACACCAGTGACAGCGGGTCACCGGGCGTGCCTAACTCTGTGGACGGATGATGTTGAGGGCGCCTATGCGATGGCGCTTCGAGCAGGTGCCGTAGATCATGCAGGACCACATTCATTCCGCGATGGACTGCTCCGAGTTGCATTCGTAGAGGACCTGGACGAGCACCCCATTCAGCTGGTGCAGCGGGTCGCTTTGTAGTTCCGTGCGTGCCGCTTTGTATTTTCAGATTGTAGACGGTCGCGTGCGAGCATCGAAAGATTGGAAGTCCTCATGGCGTCCTGCCGCGTGTGCGCGTCCCGGCGCGCCTAAGACCGCAGCCACACGGGCGACTCTTCCCCCTCAACACGCCGCGTTGCCAGTTAAGTAAGACGAGTCGAAACTGATGAGATGACTCGTCTCAACTTGCCATTTGGGTGTTCTTGCAGGTCAGGTATCGCGTCGGGCTACGAGCACGATGGCTGGACCTTGTTGGCTGTCGGCTGGGAGCCGTAGTTCCGCCACAACGCGTAGTGCGGCGTCTTCGAGTAGGACGGTCAGCTGCTCGGGTCGCCATTGGTATGTCGTCCAAGTCACCGCGACGCCGCCGTAGGCCTCAGTTCGTGCTAAATCGGCATCGCCGACATGCGTCGCGATGATCACCTGCCCGCCGGGTATGAGGGCGTCGTGGAAGGCGGCAAGGACGTTTGGCAAGATCTCGCGTGGCAGGTTGAACAGCGACCACCATCCAAGAATGCCCCCTAAAGACCTCGGCTCTAGGTCGAGTTCGGTGGCTGAGCCGACGGTGAAGCTGCACTCGGGGTGAAGGCGTTCGGCATGTTCGATCATGCGAGGCGACAGGTCGACGCCCGAGACCTCGACACGACTCTCATGGAGGTACGCCGTGACGGTTCCAGGACCGCAGCCGACATCGAGCACGGGACCAAGGTCGCGGACCGAGCCAGCGAACGCGTCGATGGCTGCCTTCAGCCACGG
>JACMOZ010000290.1 GCA_014377785.1 Aeromicrobium sp. | reverse complement strand
TGCGGTCCCTGGCACGCCGCTTCCGGGCCTTGAACACCGAGGCGAAGGAGCACGAGAAGGCGATCCGAACCATCATCAGGTCCTGGCGACCTGACCGGCTCGAGGAGTTCGGTGCCGGCGCGATCGTGGCCGCGACCGTGCTCTGCGCCTGGTCCCACCCCGGACGGATCCACTCCGAGGCCGCGTTCGCGATGCTCGCCGGAGTCGCACCGATCCCAGCCAACAGCGGCCAAGTCACCAACCGCTACCGGCTCAACCGCTACGGCGACCGCCAGCTCAACCGCGCCCTACACATCATCGTCCAGTCCCGCATCCGCTACGACGAACCCACCAAGGCCTACGTGGCCCGCCGCACTACCGAAGGCAAGAGCGGCCGCGAGATCAAACGATGCCTGTCCCGCTACATCGCCCGAGACCTGTTCCGCCTACTCGAAAACGGCCCCATCATGGCTTGACGAACCATAGGAGCGTCGCAGACCGGAGTAGCCACCAATCCGCCTTTCGGGCGGGTACACCCATACGGCAGGGCCTTGGCTCGAAAGTGTCGTTTCATTCGGCAGGGATTGGGAGGAATGAAGGGCGACGCGTACGTGCTGGGTCACTCCCAACAGCGCCTGAGAAATTTTGACACTTTGTGGTGAGGATAATTGATCGAACTACGTTTGACGGAGGTAAGTCGGTGGTCGGAATCGACGGGGTACACGTTCGCGCGGCGGACGAGTACATCAAGCCCGCGAAGGTGTTGGTGCTAGTCGACCGATTGGGACCGCAGGTAGAGGGGTTCGCAAAGGCAGTTCGCGGAGTTCCTTACCATCGGAACCGCTTCCAGGGACGCAAGGACGGTGAACACGTCTGGCTAGATCTCGTTCCTGAACCCCGAAACGTCTACGACTCGCATGCCGTTGCCGTCGATTTCGAGGGCAATCGGATTGGCTATTTACCTGCCGATCAGGCTGATTCCTCGCACGACATCGTTCGCGTCGCGAACAAGAACGGCTACGTTGTTCGAACCACGGCCACACTCAGCGGCTACGAATTCGAGACTGGGCAGATCAGATTTGTCCCGCGAATGGTCCTTCCAACCTATGAAAGATTTCGGGAGATAGGCGCCCGGTTCGGGCTTCGAGATGAGGTGGTGCGGCTGGTCGGCGCCTTCGACGAGGACACACGCTGGCGCGTCATCAGAGAACGGGATGGGTGAGCGAAGAACTCATGGGACGGCTGTTCCAGTCGGCCCACTTGGCTCCCTCGTTCACGTGGCCTAAAGAAGGACCGCGGGGACGATTTCCCGGTGCTCTGTCCGAATACCTAAGGGATCTGTATTTCGACGAACGCGCAGCTCAAAACGAACGCAAACGTCAGGATTCCGCTGCCCGGAAGGCCGCCCGAGAGGAACTGCATCAGCAAGATCGCGAACGCCGCGCAGCAGAGAAGGAATCCGAGAAGGATCGCCTGTGCAAGGGCGTCGAAGCGGGGGTGTCCGCCGGGCAGTCTTTGCGTGAGATTGCCGCGAGACTCGGTGTTTCCGAGTCACGAGTCTCCACTCTTAAGCAGGAGCTTGGCCTTTCCAATGCGTCCACCTGGAGCATTGATCAGCGCGACGAACGGCTTGAACGGTGCGAAGCCGCCATCCGATTCCAGGATGCTGGGCTGACTCGCCGCGAGATCGCAGAGAAGCTCGGCGTGCAAGTCGATACCGTGAAGTTTCTTCTCCGCGACGGGCGCTTCTACGACAATCCCGCGACTAATCATGAGCGGTTGCAACTCGCTTTGCTCGCAGACACGGCAAAGTCCCATGGACTCACGAAGTCTCAGTTCAAGGCTGAGCAAGGGTTATCAGGGGCCAAGTCGATGGAGGCATGGAAGGACGCAGGGTGCCTGCGTCTTCGAGAGCATCGATAAGATCTTCCCATGTTCCTCTTAGCTGGGCGGCAGTGGAAGGTAAAATTCCAATCACGTGACCTTGCAGTCTTCAGCGGTGGAATGACGTAACCATCCCAAACTTTCCGACCTCGCCTGAGCCCTGATCGACCGGTAAGGGTGCCGAGTTGAGCGTCGCGTAGAACGAGGAATCCCTTGCTCGGCTGGAGAATCGGAGGGAGTGTTGAGGGCTGCCGTTTCATGGTCCTGTTCAGGGCTAATGGGGGTTCCTGATGACACACTCAGCACACTCGCGCTGGAACATCACCACAGATCGGAGTTCAGATGGCGACCACGCTCTACCGGGACACGGGCGCACCGCTCATTGGTCTCATCGAAGACATCAAGACAGGACGCGTCGCACTTCCAGACATCCAGCGTCCCTTCGTTTGGTCCTCGAGCAAGGTTCGCGATCTCTTCGACAGCATGTACCGCGGGTATCCCATTGGTACCTTGATGCTGTGGGAGACGGGGGCCGAGGTCGGTACTCGCCAGATCGGTTTCGGCGAGACCGAGAAGGCGCCTCAACTCCTGATCGTTGACGGTCAGCAGCGATTGACTTCCCTCTACGCAGTTCTCAGCGGGTCTCTCGTGTTGACGAAGGCCTTCGAGAGCAAGCGAATTAAGATCGCTTTCCATCCCATGAGTGAGACATTCGAGGTGGCCGACGCTGCGATCGAGAGGGACACGGAGTACGTCCCGGACATCACTGCACTCTGGTCTGACGGCTACCGAGCCACTGCGCGTGAATTTCTTCGCCGGTTGCGGGAAGCGCGCGACTGGCCTCTGACTCAGGCCGAGGAGGACGCCCTTGATGACCGAATCAACCGGGTCCATGACCTGCGCGACTTCAGGTTCCAGATCGTCGAGCTGAGTTCGTCTACGGACGAGGAGCAGGTCGCTGAGATATTCGTGCGCACCAACTCCGAGGGGGTCTCGCTTAACCAGGCAGACTTCATCCTGACCCTGATGTCAGTGCACTGGGAGAAGGGTCGACGCGAGCTCGAGGCCTTCAGCAGGGCCGCGATCGACCCGTCTATCACCGGCGCCACGCCCAAGAACCCGTTCATCACGCCGAGCCCGGATCAGATGCTCCGTGTCTCTGTGGCCCTTGCCTTCCGACGTGCCCGACTGCAGCACGTCTACAGTGTGCTGCGCGGAAAGGACCTCGACACCGGGGTCGTGAGCGCAGAGCGTCGAACCGGCCAGTTCGAGAAGCTGGCCGAGGCCCAAGATCGGGTCCTCGACTTGTCGAACTGGCACGAGTACCTCAAGTGTCTTCAATCTGCCGGCTACCGAAGCCGAAAGATGATCTCGTCCGAGAACGCGCTGCTCTTCAGCTACGCGCTGTGGCTGGTTGGCCGGACCGACTTCGACCTTGACCTTTCGACCCTGCGTACGGTCATCGCGCGCTGGTTCTTCATGGCACACACGACCGGGCGCTACACCTCGTCCCCCGAGAGCGCCCTCGAGTTCGACCTGAGCAGGCTGGCAGCCTTGCCCACGGGAGACGGCGGCGCCTTCATCGCCGAACTAGACCGACTCATAGCTGCGAACTTCACCCAGGACTATTGGGAGATTTCGCTCCCAAACCGCCTCGACACCTCCGCTGCACGCTCTCCGGTGCTCTTCGCCTACCTTGCCGCGCTCAACTTGCTGGATGCAGAGGTGCTGTTCAGCAATGTGAGAGTCCGAGATCTCCTCGACCCAGAGGTGAACGCGCCGCGGGCGGTCGAACGCCATCATCTTTTTCCCAAAGCATTCCTGGCCAGGAAGGAGATTAAGGGCACGCAGAAGACAAACGCGATCGCGAACATGGCATTTCTCGATTGGTCCGAGAACGCCAAGATCAGTGACAGCGATCCGGCCGAATATCTGCCGGTGATGGCGGACGGCATCCCCGCCGACCGACTTGCGCGCCAGGTCAAGCACCACGCTCTCCCGGTCGGATGGGAGCAACTCGAGTATCAAGACTTCCTCGAAAAGCGTCGGCTGCTCATCTCGCGGGTTATCCGGGACGCCTTCGGCTCGCTGTCGAAGAAGGGGAGTTTCGCGCCGGCAACACCCTCTGATCTCATCGCAAGCGGGGAAGGACAGACCGTCGAGTTCAAGTCGACAGCGCGCTTGAATCTTCACACCCAGGCAGCGGATCCGAAGATGGAACACGTCATCCTCAAGACCATCTGCGGATTCTTGAATGCCGAGGGGGGCTCGCTCTTTATCGGCGTTGATGACTCGGGAAACCGCGTCGGCATCGGCCCGGACATAGCGACCCTCGGATCGAAGGCCAATGTGGACGGATACGAGTTGATGCTCCGACAACTCTTCGAGACAGGACTGTCCGCATCCACGGCTGCCACCGTCCGGATCGCCTTCGAAGGGAGTGGCGACTCCACGATCTGCGTAGTAGCCGTCTCCGCATCGGGGAAGCCAGTCTTCACCCGTTCCCCCAAAGGGCAGCCCGGAACCCCGGGCTCGGAATTCTGGGTTCGCATGGGGAATCAAACCCGGCAGTTGCATGGCGAGGAGATGGTTCAGTACCAGGCTGAGCATTGGGGCTGACAGCGCGACTCGCCTGTGACGCGTAAACGTGCCATGGGCAGGCCAAGGGGTCTGCTGCAAGACTCGTCGTGGGGACCGAGGGTTGTCCCGTTAGGCGGTGGAAAGACGCTGTTGGTGTTTGATCGACCGGCATCCTCCAAACCTCAATTGAAGACAGGTACCGCTGGCTCGACTTGGATGTTCAGGATTCGCGCATCGACGAGGAAGTCGTTACGAGGAGAAAGACCTGACTTCGCGACGGGTTCGTCCATTTTGTGGCGCCGCGTTGCCGTGGCGTAGCCCATTCGCAAGCGCTCGACTTCGACCTTGAAGAGTGGCCAAGGCAGAGGAGCACCGCGGGTCCAGTCATCCCATCCATCGGCCCAGCCCGCGGGAATCTCGAAGACGATTGTGCCGGTCACCTGCGCGATCGGTGGAAGTGTCCAGCGGGGGTCTGGGTCCCAGCTGTCGCCGAGAAGAGGCTGGGGCACTCCGTCGACTACGAGATACTCCGCGGACTTGGTCATGTGGTGCTGACCACGAACCTCGAAGTCGCCTGAGTCCTGAGGTGTCCGTAGATGGTGTGGGCCGGAGGACGGCGACGGTTCTGCAATCCAACGGAAGCACAGGGGCAGCTCGTAGGTGGCACCACGAATAATCTCGGGTACCTCACCGGATTCAAGCTGCCAATTGGCTACCCAGAAGCTGATTCGATCGGCGGGGAATCCTGTCGTCGACGCATTCATGTTCTAGAGTCTCGCAGCAGCAGACGGCCCGGACTTCCAAACCAGGCAACCGCGTTAAACCCTTATCAGGGACTCAGCTCTCCCTGACGGGTCTACGGTCGATATCACCCATGGGAAAGCAGGAGGCCGCGACTATCCCGGTACCCATTCCTTCTCCCAGACCAACCCCGGCAGGTACGGGCTGGTTGTCAGTACAAGCATCGGCGACGGCAAGAGGCTTTGGTGGGGCACTCCCGAAGCGATCCGACTTGCCAAGAAGGCTGGACAACATGGCGCGGAAACCTATTTCTGAAAACGGACACACCATTTCAGTCCCCCGATCGCGGTGGTTTGACGTACTTAAGCCGCCCAGGACTCGACAGTTCGGCGTCCGCCCTGCACCTCCATCAGAGACTTAACCGAATGATGAGTAGTTGGAAAGGACTACAGACAGCGTGTTCCGGACGGCGCTAGTGTTCGGGCACACCTCTTCATTAGGAGCACAACATCAAGATCTCACGCACAGCCAGCTTCGGCGCAGGCGTCGCCCTCGCCCTCGTCCTCGGCTCGGGCACGGCGTACGCCGCGACCGGCGGCAATTTTCTGCTGGGCAAGTCGGACTCCGCCCCAGCAACGACCACTCTCACCAATTCCAAGGGCACACCTCTTTCGCTGAAGGCAAAGTCCGGCAAGGCTCCGCTCGCGGTGAACTCCGGCACGAAGGTTGGCAACCTGAACGCCGATCGGGTCGATGGCCTGAACAGCACGTCGTTCGCATTGACGAGCGGCCAGACCAACTCGGTACGAAGCAGCGGAGTTGCCCTGGATCTTGACGATAACGGGACCGCCGACACCATCGCGGCGATCGCGGCGTGCCCATCAGGGTCACGACTGACGGGGGGTGGCGGCGACGACTACACCGCCTCCGGCACCATTTTCATGAACTCGCCGCTGGACAAGTCGAGCTGGGTCGTCGTCTCCGATGCTGACGTATCGGCCGAGAACCCGAGCGACGTGGTCGCTTACGCCGTTTGCTACAACCCTCGCGGAGCAGTGTCCGGTGGCAATTTCCGCCAGGCAGGTCCCGCGCCGCTGACAGACGCGCAGATGAAGTTGATCAAGGAGCGGGGGGCAAAGAAGCTCCACTGACCATGATCCAGAGATCGGTGCCGGAGCGGGGCTCGAAGTTGTCCAGCAGGTCCCCGCTCTGGCATCGTCGGGCCTCACAGCCGAGGGACGTTGCCCGAACCTACTTCAAAGGCAGCAACGGCAAGCGTGGATGGCCGGCCAATCTGTCTCACCCCAGCGAGCCATAGTCACATCTGTCGCGGTGGTTTGACGCACCCCCCTAGGACTGCGGGTTCTAGCCGATTCGTGCAGGCGACTGTCAACTTCGGTGAAGAAACGCAACAAAGGACAGACACGTCCCGATCACAGACACCGAGGAGGCTCTCGTCCTTGCGGCGTTGACGTTCTCAGCGGCATGAGGCGACTAGCCGCACTTGTCCCAGTCGTTTCAGACGTGCGCGGACTCGTCCTGATCCGGCCGCGCGCTGCTGATGGAACGCCGGATCATTCGATGCCGGTTTCCAATTCTGTTCCTGCCGGCCCAGCCCAGAGTAGGGAAGCGGATTTCAACGCGGTTTTGGCTGCACGGGCCGACGTCTCGCCCGATTCGACGGTTCGCCAAAGCCGATAGACGTCGCGGGTGTCGAAACATGCACCTCCATCAACATTCTCAAAGTTGTGCAAGTCGACGTCTGGCTTCCCGACGAAGGACCCGCGGTGTTGTGGGTCGAGCGTCATGTTGTGGTTCGCAATAGCCCAGACTGCCGAGGGAGCCTTGTTGTTGTCCTTGAGGAATTGAACAACCGGACGTTGGGTCACTTTGGCAATCTCGTTGACCTTGACGCCCTTGCTGAATCCTTTGACCTCTACGATCGCAACCCAATCTGGGTCATCGAGGTCCCGGACTTGGAGGTCCTCAAACTTCGTCCCGTGTCTTGCGACGTGGATGGGGTCCATGTTCTCGACCGAGAATCCGAACCGAGTCAGAACATCCGTCACTGCGTCGACGAGCGGCTCTCCCTGGCTCGTCAAAATCCGAAGGACATCGCCGCTTGCAACGTCCAGTGACGCCCGAAGGGCATGTTCGTTCTCGCGGATCTTTTTGTCAGACTCGGCGAGAAACTCTTCTCGTGTTTTGCGGACTGCGTCGCCCTCCTGAATCAGCTTCATGGCATGGGGTGTTGCCCAGGCGGGCGAGGTACGCCATTCAGCGTCGCTGGCAAACTTGTCGGGGTCGACCTCGCGGACACGCTTCAGAAACAGGCGAAACCAATCGACACGATAGGTTGTTTCGGCAGAGATG
This sequence comes from Aeromicrobium sp., assembly GCA_014377785.1. Taxonomy (GTDB): domain Bacteria; phylum Actinomycetota; class Actinomycetes; order Propionibacteriales; family Nocardioidaceae; genus JACMOZ01. The sequence continues at coordinate 1,149 of JACMOZ010000290.1, read as the reverse complement.
GCCCAGCTGATAGCGCTGTCCTGTCCCTCTCTGCGTCGTTCAAGGGCGATAGGCATCTTGGCTGGGCCAGCGTGCAGGAACGGCACGCAGTCGCCCTCGAGGTCGCCTGTTTGAACTGCCGTTGTACGACCATGGAAACGACCCACGTGGTAACCCCACGTGTGTTTCTCGGTGCCGCGGGCAAGGTTGGGGACGATGCTTTGCGAGATTAGACGTTCTAGGTCGTTGGGCAATCCGTCTGGGATCTCCAGTTGGTCGGCGTGCGTTTCGAAGTATCGTCCGAAACTAGTTGAGCTACCTTCGCCCAGATCCTTCATGTCCAAGGTTTGTGCACCGATCGCGAGCACGTGAAGGTGCGAACTGAGCCTGCCCGGATCCTCTTGGGTTGTGACGGCGGCGTCGTACTCGTCCTCTTCAACAGTTTCGTTCCACTCGACAAATCGGGCTGTAGGGACCAGGGCCTTCATCACCTCGAGGTCGTCACCGTCGATGCCGAAGAACAAGACGCGCGGGTGAGGATCGTCGTTGAATTTTGCCACGGCTGCACTCTACGTAGAACTGCCGTTGGTCAGGTACTGACCCGCCTAAAGGTTGGACTCGCATGATGGCCAGATCCTTGCCGCGGTCAACGTCGATCGAGACCCGGTGATTCAGCCAAGGAGGTCTTCAAGATCGAAAGTGTCGTGTGGTTAAGGTGACCCGAGTTGGGCGTGAGCGGCGGCACGACGCAGGTCCCTCTAGGGTGCTGGGTGAACGCAGCCGGGCCTGGCGAGCAAGATGTCTAGACTGTCGGTATGACGGACCGTCCGATCGTCGAGCTTGTTCTTTTCTCGCTGCTGATCTTCATCGGTTTGGGGGCGATCATCTCTGTGTTGGTTGAGATCGGTGACGGGAATGTTGCTCGGGCGGCAGTCGCAGGGACTGCCGCTCTAGTCGCCCTAGTGACCCTAGTCGCCATCGCGCGGGTCCGACGCGGGCGTGATCGATTCCAATCGATGCGTTAGAAGTTCGCGGGCTTGGCGCACCCGCACGTGTCGCCGGGAGAGCGCAACTAGGTGGCCCTCCACGTAGGGAGATCGCGGCGAAATGATGTGTCAGCGCCGTGACCGGGCAGGCGCTTGTTGTCCTTAGTCTTCGGTGGCTCTTGTT
>JACMOZ010000289.1 GCA_014377785.1 Aeromicrobium sp. | reverse complement strand
GACGAGTCGGACACCTCGGTGCCGATCACCCTTGAGACGCCCTGCAATTCGAGCAACGACCCGAGCAGGGCGCCCGGGCCACATCCAAGATCGGCAATCGACGAGGGCCGAAGTTCTTGAACGACCTCGAGCACCGCATCGTGGCGCATACGGACGAGCGGACGGGCGACGACAGCTTCTTCGTCGACCAGCGCTTCCTCGACCGGTCGGTCGTCCAGCTCAGTCAGACGTTGGGTGGCGGCATCCTTGAGGCCTCGCTGGTGAGCGAGGTAGCGGTGCGTCACCAGATCTCTCTCCGGATGGGTCGCCAGCCATCCCGAACCGGCACGGATGAGCTTGTCGACCTCGTCGTCGCCGACCCAGTAGTGCTTGGCGTCATCCAGCACCGGGAGCAGCACATAGAGGTGGTTGAGTGCGTCGGTCAGACGCATCGATCCGTGGAGGGTCAGCGATGACAGCGGCGCGTCACCCCATTCCGGCCTCGTCGAGTCCAGCGCGATCGGATCGGCAACCACGTCCCACCCGATCGGAGCGAACAACCGCCGGACCAGGTCGGGGCCGCCCGGCACGACCGGCATCGTGATCCTCAGGTTCAACGCGGTGTCGACAAGCTCTTCGCGTCCCGCGCAATGACCGTTCAGGGCAGACCGGAATACCTTGCCCATCGCCACCGACAAAAGCGACGAGGCCACGTACGGGCGGTCGTTCACGTACTGACCCAGGGCGAATCCGTCACTGGAACCGGACCGACCTCGTACCAGGGCAACTGGGTCGATCTCGAGCATCATGGCCACGGTGCAACGGAACTTGCTGACTTCGGGATAGAAGACGTGAGCCGTTCCGCCGTACACCTCAAACGCCTGGACTCGCGCGGGGTGCTTGTGCAGCAGGTAGCCAAGATCGGCCGGCTCATCGAGAGCAGGCGAGCGTTCGGCAGAGATGGTCAGCAGCACCCGAACAGTCTGCCGCAAACCAGGCCCGCCTATTCCCGTCACTCGAACCTGCGTCAAACCGCCGCGAGTCGTCTCAATAATCGGCGGCGGCTCACGCCCTCATCGAAGGTCAGTCGTGCTTGCGCGCCCGGCGGGTAGACGCCCACCGCATCTGGGCGCCTGCGAGAACGGTCCGTGCTTGCAAATACCCTGTTCGATAAGAAGGGCCGCTACCCTTCCTTATCACCGGACCGATTCGAGACGAGGCTGCTGCAGTGGATGATTCAGTCGCGGTTCTAGATCGCGTCATGTACAGCGAAGCAGAAGCCGCCAGGTTGTTGCGCGTCAATCAAGGAACTCTTCACTACTGGCTTGAAGGCGGCACCTACCGAGGATCTGTTTATCCGCCTGTCCTGCGTGTCGAACCGACGGGTGTCAGGACGGTGACTTGGGCGGAGTTCCTAGAAGCGTCGCTGTTGCGACGCTATCGGCGGGACTTGCGAGTGCCGTTGGCAGAGTTGCGCGACTTCATCTCCCGGTTGAGGGATGACTTTGGTGTGCCCTACCCGCTGGCCCACACAATGCCGTGGTCGGCCGGCCAGAGCCTAGTAATCGCTGCGCAGTCCGACAGTGGCCTACCCGAGGATCTTTGGCTCTACGCACCGGTGAAGGATCAGCCATTGCTGCTGCCAGCGGGCCAAGCCTTTCTCGACAGCGTCACGTTCAAAGACGATTCAGTAGCTACGTTCCGGCCAGTAGACGACCGCGATTCTCCGGTAGTAGTCGATCCAGAGGTACGTTTTGGCAAGCCTTCGATCAGGGGCGTTAGTACTGCGGTCTTGTGGGAGTACGGGGATGACGGCTACACCCCGGACGAGATCGCTGAAGAGTTCGACCTCCTGCGCGCCGACGTCGAGTGGGCGCTGTCGTACGAGCTGTCGAACCGAGCCGCGTAAGGATGATCCGTCCGGCTGATGTCCGGCTCTATTTTGACGCGGACGTACTCGGCCTGGCGAAGGTCATCTGTGCCCTGAGAAATGACGCGACCTTCCCAGGCGACCCCGGAGATGAAATCCACAAACGGCAGAGGCCGCCGTGCGTGATCTCCGATAAGGCGACACCTGACTCAGTCTGGATACCCGAAGTGACAGCACGATCGTGGCTCATCGTTACTCGTGATCGTCAGATCCAGAACAACCGTGCCGAGATCGACGCAGTGCGGAATGCGGGGGCTCGGATGGTGACGATCTCGGGTCGAGAGGGCACAACGAAGTGGGCCCAGTTGGAGATCTTCATGTCGCAATGGCGGAAGATCGAGGCGCTGATCGGGGAGTCTGGGCCGTTCATCTATACAGCGACCCGCTCGACTTTGAGCAGTGTCTCTCTCTGAGGGTCCACGACCCGAGCCAGCAGAAGTGCCCACAACTGGGTCTGCTGCTGTCACGAGTGGGTCCTGCGACGCTCCTATGGTTCGTCAAGCCATGATGGGGCCGTTTTCGAGTAGACGGAAGAGGTCGCGGGCGATGTAGCGGGACAGGCAGCGTTTGATCTCGCGTCCGGTCTTGCCTTCGGTGGTGCGGCGGGCCACGTATGCCTTGGTTGGGTCGTTATAACGGATGCGGGACTGGACGATGATGTGCAGGGCTCGGTTGAGCTGGCGGTCACCGTAGCGGTTGAGGCGGTAACGGTTGAGTCAGTAGCGGTTGGTGACCTGGCCGCTGTTGGCTGGGCTG
>JACMOZ010000288.1 GCA_014377785.1 Aeromicrobium sp. | reverse complement strand
GGACTTCCGCAAATTGGTCAGGGGCATGGCGGTCCGTTGGACGCCAGCGCCGCCCAGTTCGCAAACCCCGACAGAGTTTTCAGGGCCCGCGGCTAGCAACGTCTCACATTTCCAGCAGGATCAAACCGGATTCCGACTGCATATGAGGCGCTGGAAACGAATTCTTGGCTCGCGCGTGTTTCGTTCATAAGGACGTCCCGCAAGCCGGACCCCGATTGCGACGATTGTTGACCCGTTCTCCGCAAAGCGGGATTGTGTCGCCATGGATGGATTACTGATTGGATACGCACGCGTTTCCACGGATGAACAAGATCTCACCGCCCAACAAAATGCCCTAGAACGACTGGGCGTTAGATCATCACTGATCTACACCGACCATGGTCTGACCGGAACGAACCGGGCCCGTCCGGGGCTTCGCGAAGCGCTGGCCGCCTGCCGTGCTGGAGACACCCTGGTCGTGGCGAAACTCGACAGACTCGCGCGGTCACTGAGGGATGCCAAAGACATCATTGACGAGCTGACAGCCAAAGACGTCAAGCTGAGTATCGGCGGAGCGGTGCATGATCCGAACGACCCGGTCGGGCGTCTCCTCTTCAACGTCCTGGCGATGGTCGCCGAATTCGAGTCGGACCTGATCCGCGCCAGAACGAGGGAAGGAATGCAGGTGGCCAAAGCGAAAGGGCGTCTTCGCGGTAAGCAACCCAAACTGTCGGTGGCGCAGCAGAAACACTTGATCGAAGTACACAACGCCGGCCTACATTCCAGCGCGGAATTGGCGGAGCTTTTCAACGTTGCGCGCTCGACCGTTTATCGGACTCTTCAACGTCAGTTCGAATCGGGTCATTGAAAGGGACCCTCAAGTGAAAATCTCGTTGCCGGATGAACTGGTCCGGCAACGAGAATTCCCCACGGTACATAGGAGAGCCCGGCGGATCCGATACCAGTCGCCCATCGGTTGGCCTCTAGCGATGGTTGGCCTCTGGCGCTGACAGAATGGCGGCATTCTTTTGTCACAGAATGGCGGCGCAGTTGCCCTCAAACGGAAGCCTCTACGCGACGGCCGCGTCAGTCGATTACTGCAGCGACCGCTTCGATCTCGACGAGCTGATCGGTATCCCCGAGGACGGTGACTCCTAAAAGCGTGCTTGGTACGTCATGCGTGCCAAAGGCCTCGCGGACAACTGCCCACGCCTTAACGAGGTCGCTCTGATTAGCGGATGCGACGAGAACTCGAGTGCTCAGGACATCATCGAGTCCGGCGCCTGCTGCGTGCAAGGCAATAACGAGATTTTCCATCGACGTGCTGGCTTGTGCCGAGTAGTCTCCGACTCCTGCGGTGCTGCCATCGAGATTCAGCGGGCAGGCGCCGGCCAGAAAGATGAGCCGCGACTCAGCCGGAGCTGTTGCCGCGTAGGCATACGGTGCCACATTGGAAAGCTCAGCACAACGGATCAGGACAACATTTCGGGACATGCCCTCACTGTATGGGAGAGCCAACTCGCGACTGGCTTGCTTCGGAAAGCCCGCAAGCCGAACCCTCTTACGGGACGGGTCATGCAGTTCCAGGGACAGATGTCGCCTGCCGACCGGATGTGATGGCCGTTAAATCGGGCATGCTCACGCCGTGGTGGCGCCGAGCGCAGATTTCAATTGAAGGCGTTGTATGGGGTCGGGTCTTGCTGGGCGTTTCAAACCGAGGGCCGGCGCTTCGAGATGATGCCAGGAGAGAGTCGCGACCGCCAGAGTGAAGACGATCGTCAATGCCACCGAGAACGTGACCGGAAGATCTGGATTCACTTGGATGACCAGCTGCTGGATTGGATATCCCCACAAGTAGACGCCGTAGGACAAGTCGACGCCAGAGCTCGATTCTCGAGAGCGCAGTGCAATGGCAAGGACGGTCGCGGGTACGACAAGCCACGCAGCGGTCGTTGCGACCGGTGCGTTGAATTCGCCGAGCAGAACCCACCCGATGGCGAGGCCCACGATGAGCACGGTCGGGAAATGCCGACGATCCATGCGGAGGTGGCAGGCGAGGGCGCCGATCGCGAAGTAGGAGCACACCGCTCCGGCCGGACGCAGCGATTCCAGTGAGCTTCCAGCGGGTTGCAGCGCGAGAGCGATGGCTACCGAGCCGAGGACGAGGGTTCCGATCCAGGCGAATCTCCGCAGCGCGAGGCCGAGAAGCGCCGTCGCGAGGTAGCAGCAGGCTTCGATGCCCAGCGTCCACAGGGACCCGTTCACGGCCGGCGAGACGTGGGAGTCGAAGACACCGGGGAGTTCGTACTGGGGGACGAGGAGCACACCGGAGAGGTAGAGCCAGGTCTGCGAGGTACTCAGGTACTCGCGCAGGGTGAGGTCGGTTGCGAGCGGCCCGATGACGACGACTGTGAGGAGCACGACCGCCGCGAGGGCGGGCAGGATGCGTAATGCTCGATTGCGCACGAAGGACGGAAGGTTGGGCCAGCGGTTCCAACTCGACGTGATCAGGTACCCGCTGATCGTGAAAAAGATATACAGCCCGAGGGTGTGGAGAGGGATCCCGCCCACGCGGGGTGCCGGCGTTATACCGTTGAGGACGTACCCGTGCCCGACGACCACGGCAACAGCCGCGAGAAGTCTTAGCTGCCGCATGAGGCGAGCCAGTTGTTCACTGTGGTGCGCGCTTCTGTGATGTTGTGGACGCCGATGAGGTCTTGAACCTCGGCGGGCGTATAGGCGATGGCGGTGAGACGCAGCTCGACGGAGTGCTCCATGCGCGGGAGCGCGGCTTCCGGTTCCGCACCCAGGAGGAGGGCGATGGCGTATTGCACACCCTGCTCGCGCCCAAACGCGGGGCCGTCAACGGCACCTGGCACTACGCAGCTTTCAGAGGTGTACACCGCTTGTCCGTAGCTGGCGAGGATCGCAGCGTCCGAGTCGCCTAAACGCATGGAGACCGCATTGATCGGGGACCCATGTTCCTGCCCATCGCTCAGGCCGCCGACATACGGGGTGACGGCCGCTCGCATTGGGAGGCCGGCAGCGACTCCACGGTGAAACGCCTCGGTCACGACGGGACGGATTGCAGGTCCGAACTCTGCATCTTGCTCAGGCCAGAGACATACTTGCGGGGATGTGCCCTCGCATTGCAATTCGGTGAGGTCCCGTGCGAGCTGACTGGCTTGACCCAGCGCAGGAACGGACGGTGAGACCGCCACGAGTATCGCCACGATTGTCACGGCCACGCCAGCGAACGACACCGACCTTCGCGCGCCGGGGCGTACGGCGACCAGCAGCAGGGTGATTGCGGCGAGTGCTGCGCCACTGGCGATGGCGATGAGCTGAGCCTGCGGATGCGGGACGACATCGACCCAGAGGCAGCACTGGGTCAGGCCGGCGCCGGTCACATTGCGCCACGCCAGCACAACACCATCGAGAGGCGCCGAGTACCACGCGTAAAGCAGCCCGCCCGCGACAGGAACCGCCAGAACCGGGAGCAACACGGCACCGAGAGCGAAACCTACGGCCACCGCACCAAGTGCAAGACCGGCAAACGACAACGGAACGATCAGTGCGCTCGGCGATCCCGTCGCGGGGAGACCAGAAACGAGAAGGCTCACAAGAACAACCACCAGGTAACCGAGCAGCAGACTGGCCAGCACCGGCGTCATTGCCCATGCCGCCCTTGCTACGCGCCTCCGCGGCCCAACGCCTGAGGCGGCTCGCCGGCCGTGCTGGTGCCCTGTCATGGCGGCGATCGCCGCCGCCAGCGGGAGGGCAAACGGTGCCGACGATCCCCCCGCCGTCAGGACCGCAGGCCAATAGCGCTCCACCAAGAACGCGTTTGGCCCCTGCCATGATGCCCACAGCATCACGATCAGCAGGACCAGGCCACCCCAGAAACTGGGCGACGTTCGAGCTCGCAGCCAGAGACCCCGGCTAGCGAGATGAAAATCCTCCAGCAGGTCCCCGTGCCGTCGCTGGCGCACCTCGACGAGCGTGTCAACGACTTCAGTTCCGTACTGCTCCCGCCACCACTGGGGGAAAAGCCGGATCGCCAACCGGGTCGTCGGGGCGAGTGGCTCCACCGTCACGGGGTAACTCATGCCCAGGCTCCGCCACCCCAGCCGAAGGCGAAACCAGGGCGGTGCCGGAGGCGGATAGTCGCCCGAGCAGCAAGCTGCTCCATCCGAGCGATCTCCTGAGTGAGGGTCGCAGCGCCGTCATCGGTCAGTTCGTAATATCGACGTAGCCGGCCATCGATGACTTCCTCCCCCGCAGGGGCGATAAGACCCTCCTTCCGCAATCGATCCAGTGCCGTGTACAAAGTAGCGACACGCAGGGTCACTCGACCGTCCGACAACGTCTCCGCCTCAGCGATCAGGCCGTAACCATGTTTCCGGCCCTCCGCTAGAGCCGCAAGAATCAGAAATGTGGGCTCATGAAGGGCGGCGGAAGACATGTCATCAACATACATCAGTGACCGATACATATCAATGTGCGAGCGTTCATGCGTTGATCTTCACGACACCGCTCACAAGATCGTCGCTAACCAGCAGCAGGTGCGGAGGCACTACAAGGCGACCCTCGGCTCGCTTTTCGTAAGGGGAAGGGTCAGTGGACTGCGGTCGATGGGAATAGGTCGTGGGGGCAGGTTCCCAGCCGGGGTTCACGATCATTGCTTGCCATTGTGCGGAGGTGCTGGGGTCGGTGGCTTCCAGAGCGACGCCTGCGGCAGCAACGGTGAACGGGAGTCTCAGGGTCGCGCCGCAGGCAATGTCCGATGAGGCGAGCACTCTGTGGGGTGGGGTGGTGGTCTTGACGGCGAGGTGAATGGTGCCGGTGCCGTCGCACACGGCGAGAACGTCGTACTCGCCACTGGGAACATCGGCCAGGTAGGCGGTGCCGCGTGCATTTCTGGCTCCGCTATCAATTCTGAGATCTCCGCCAGCACCACCCTGACCGTTGGGATCGCTGAGCACTGCGATCATCCGGTCGGACCAGTCAGTGTTGGGCGCCGGTGTGGCGGTGCAGCCGGCCAGGGACGCGAGGCTCACGCCGTCGATCACCACGGCGACAATGGT
>JACMOZ010000287.1 GCA_014377785.1 Aeromicrobium sp. | reverse complement strand
TTACGACCCGATGCGTAGACAACGGGCACGTCGAGGACGGCATCGAGGTCAAGGTCGGGGAAGTCGTCGGCCATGTCGCTGGCCAGGCCAATGAGGAGGTCTTGGCTTTCGGCCACAACCTCGTCGATGCGGGCGTCAGGACGGTCGGTCTTGTTGACCAGAAGAATAACGGGAAGCTTAGCTTCGAGTGCCTTACGCAGCACGAAACGGGTCTGCGGCAGCGGGCCCTCTGATGCGTCGACGAGCAGAACGACACCGTCGACCATGGACAGGCCGCGCTCGACCTCGCCACCGAAGTCGGCGTGGCCAGGGGTGTCGATCACGTTGATGGTGATGGGGCCATCCTTCGCGTGGATGCCCTTGTACGAGACCGCCGTGTTCTTGGCGAGAATTGTGATGCCCTTTTCGCGCTCCAGCTCGTTGGAGTCCATGGCACGTTCTTCGACCTTGGAGTGGTCGGCGAACGAGTCGGTCTGCTGGAGCATCGCGTCGACCAGCGTTGTCTTGCCGTGGTCAACGTGAGCGACGATGGCAACATTTCGGAGGTTATTGCGCGTAGCAATCGCCATAAAAATAGATCCTTACGAAGAATGAATGCCGCAGAGTACCGCTGGCGACGAAGAATGGAAACAAGGGGTCATAGGCTGACCCAAAGTACTATCCTACCGCATCCACACGGCCGCTCGACTGAGAACGCCATGCGAGGCGACGGATGCCCCGGCCGGGCACACAAAAGCGGGGCGCCACCACCGAAGCAAACATCGTAGGGTGACGCCCCGCATCCGCTCTTTGGGAGCGTGTGCTGCTTAGTTTCTCCAGCCGACGAGGGTCCAATCGACCGTCTCGAACTGCTCGGCACCGTAGTTGACGAGGCCCTCCTTGACCGCGTACACGTTGGGCAGCGGCGCGATCGGGATGATCGGCACGTAGGCCGCGAGGGTGCGGTCGATCTCGTTGGCGATCTCGAGGCGCTTGTCGGTGTCGAGTTCCGCGTTGGCGTCATCCCACAGGCCCGAGAGCGACTCGTCGGTGATGCCGGTGAAGTTCGACTCGGAGTCGATCGGTGAGAACAGGGCCTCGGTCGACGAGATCGGGTACGCGGTACCCGACCAAGAGAAGCCGGTCATCTCGTAGTCACCGGGAATGACGTAGTCGGAGAAGAATCCGGCTGAGGGAACCTCGTTGAGTTCGACAGTGACGCCGACCTCGGCCAGGTCGGCCTGAACCGACACGGCGCGCTGACGGTTCGACGGCGTCTCGGCCGGGATCGTCATGGTGAGCACGAGCGGCGCTCCATCAGACTGGCGGATGCCGTCGCTGTCGGCCTCGTAGCCGAGCTCGTCGAGCAGGGTGTTGGCCGCGGCGACGTCGTAACCGATGGCGTCTCCGACGTTGTCCTCGTAGCCCTTCTGGCCGGGCATGAAGATGTAGCTGCCCTGCTCGGTAGCCGGCACGCCGACGGGGGTGTTCGCGGACTCAGAGATGAGCGAGCGGTTGATGGCGTGGCCGACGGCCTGGCGCATCTTGACATCAGCGAGCGGGCCCGAGGCACCGTTCAGGGTGACGTGGGTCCAGGTGAGGCCGCCCGAGGACTGGATGGCGGCATCGTCGCGGGCTTCGGCGGTCTGGTACTTGTCGGCGTCCGACGAGATGTACAGCGCGTCGAGCTCCGAGTTGGCGAACGACGTGCCCTGCGTCGCGCTGCTGACGACCTTCACGTAGACGGTCTCAAGCTTGGGCGTCTCGCCCCACCAGACCGGGTTACGCGTCAGGGTGACGACCTGGCCGACAGTGTCGATGTCGCTGATGATGAACGGGCCGCTCGAGGGCAGCGGCGTGGTGACGCAACCGGTGTTGAAGATTTCGGGCGTGGCCGTCGCGGCCACCGGCAGAATGCCGATCTGGCCGGCGAAGATGGAGGACCAGTCGGCGTTGATCTTGTCGAAGGTCACGGTGAAGTCGAAGTCGCTGCCGTCGATGGGCTCGATGGCGGAGATCTCTTCCCAGATCGCGGTGGAGGCCGGCGAGTACGCCTCGTTCGAGCCATTCATCGCCTTCCAGGTGCCCTCGTAGTCGAGGTACGTGATGGGCGTGCCGTCTTCCCAGACCGCGTCGGGGTTGAGCTTGACCTCGACGACCTGCGGGTCATCGCTGATCAGTTCGACGGATGTTGCGTAGTCGGTGTTGAGCTCTGGCGTGCCGTCTTCACCGATCCGGTAGAGAGTACCGGTGGTGAGGGCGACGGTGTCGTTGGTGTCGACCTCGTTGCCGTCGACCTGAACGGCGTTCCAGTTGGCCGGCATCGATCCGATGGCGACGTTGAGGGTGCCGCCGTCCGCGATCTCATCGGCGGTCGCGCGATCCCAGTTGGTGGCCGGCTGGGCCTTCGTCGTGGCATCATCCGCCACATCGGTGCTGGTGTTGCCGGGCGCGCAGGCCGTGAGGAACAGGGCCGACGCACTCAGAACGGCAACTGTTGCAAAAACAGTTCTTTTCCGTCGCATGGTGGTTCTCCTTCTGATTGGTTGGACAACGTGCTTGGTGCTGGTGCTGTGTTGCTCGTGCTCTCCCGCAGCCGTGGCCGCGGCAGATCTGGTCAGCGACCGGCCGTGAAGACCGGATCGCCAAGTGTGAGGGGGGTGACGTGGTGACAGGCCACGTCGACCGTGTCGTGCCGGGTCAGCGCCGGGTCGCTCGTCGTGCAGAGCGACTGGCCGGCGGCATCCAGGGTCTTGTAGAGCGGGCAGCGGCTGCGAAAGTTGCAGCCGTCGATCAGCTTGGTGGGGCTCGGAATATCACCGTCGAGCAGCACGCGCTTACGGCTGCGTTCGATGACGGGGTCAGGGATCGGGGCGGCCGAGATGAGTGCCTGCGTGTACGGATGCCGCGGGTGAGCGAATACCTCGGCGACCGGCCCGTACTCCACGATCCGGCCGAGGTACATGACCGCGACGGTGTCGGCGATCTGGCGAACGATCGCCAGGTCGTGGGCGACGAAGAGGTAGGAGAGACCGAAACGGTCCTTCAGGTCTTCGAGCAGGTTGATGACACCGGCTTGAATCGAGACGTCGAGAGCCGAAACCGGTTCGTCGAGCACGATCAGTCGCGGGTTGGTGGCGAGGGCCCGGGCGATTCCGATGCGCTGCCGCTGGCCACCCGAGAACTCGTGCGGATACCGGTCGGCCATGTAGCGCTCGAGTCCCACGAGTTCGAGCAGTTCCCGCACCCGCTCGAGTCGGGCGGCGGCCGGCACGCCGTGCACGGTCAGGGGTTCGGCGATGATGTCCCCGATCGGCAGGCGCGGGTCGATGGCGCTCATCGGGTCCTGAAAGACAATCTGCACGTCTTTACGCAGTTTCAGGCGGGCCGCACGACCGAGCGTGGCCACGTCGATGCCATCGATTGAGATGGAGCCGCCCTGCACCTTTCCCAGTTCGAGCACTTCGAGGATTGTTGTGGACTTGCCGCAGCCCG
>JACMOZ010000286.1 GCA_014377785.1 Aeromicrobium sp. | reverse complement strand
TTGTAGCGGGAGCGGGACTTGAACCCGCGACACCACGATTATGAGCCGTGTGCTCTAACCACCTGAGCTACCCCGCCGGGACGTAACCAGACAAACGGGTTACGAGAGCCCCCTGTGGGAATCGGACCCACTACCTCTTCCTTACCAAGGAAGTGCTCTACCAATGAGCTAAGGGGGCGAAAGCAGCGCGCGACTTTCCACGCGCCATTTTGGCACCGTTAGAGAATAGCATCCGCGGCGGGGCCCGCCGCGCCGTTACTCGAGGGCGAGGATCACACCGGGCTCGAAGAAGTCGGGAAGCGTGATGCCCGGCAACTCGAATGCGCCGAAGGCCGGCCCGGATCCGCTCAGCCTGAGGCCCTCTGGTGTCTGCACCGCACCCATCCGGCCGAAGAGGGTCACCGGCAGGCCGGCCACCGCGTGCGCCGGAAGGGTGACGTCGAAGTCATCCCTGGCCGCCACGACGAGCACGCTCTCTTCGGCTGACTCCCGCACGAAGACCAGCACCTCGCTGCCGGCATACAACCAGCGGATGCCGCCACCGTTCAACGCCGGATGCGAGGTCCGAAGGTGGATCAGGCGCGAATAGAGGGAGATGGTGTCGGCAGCCGCCGCCTCGGTTCCCCAGGGCATCGGAGTACGGGAGTGCTCGCCATCCGTGCCGGTGAGTCCGAACTCGTCGCCGGCGAAGACGACGGGGATGCCCGGCAAAGTCACCGAGAGACCGAACGCGACAGGCACGGTGCCTGGTCGGGCGTGGGTGAGGAATCGCGGGGTGTCATGGGTGTCGAGGGCGTTCATGTTGTGGAGCCTCACGCGCCACGGGAACGCTGCGGTGAAGCGGATGTGCGCCGCATGCACGTCGATCCCGCTGTAGCCGGGGATCGTGCCGAGCGCCATGCCGATGCCGCCGGGCGCGAGACTGCCGGGCTGGGAGAGCCAGCCCCACACCGGCCGGGTGAAGTTGGCGTACGTCATCGCACCGTGCCAGGCGTCCCCGGGAAAGTCGCTCGCGGCGTCGTTGGTCGACTCCCCGAGCAGGATCGTGTCCGTCTTGGTGGCGACCATCGTGCGGCGGATCGTGCGACGCACCTCCAGGTTGAGGTCCTGATCGAGATAGCGTCCGGTCATGTTGGAGACGTCGATGCGCCAGCCGTCGAGGTTGTAGGGCGCGCCGAGCCACTTTGCGACGACAGACTCTGGGCCGTCGATGAAACGTCGGCGCAGCTCGGCGGAGTTCCAGTTGAACTTGGGGAGGCTCGGCACTCCGAGCCACGACACGTAACGCTCCTGCTGCTCATCGAGCCAGTAGTAGAACTCGCTCTCCGCGGCCTCCGGCGAGAGATGGGATGCCCGGAACCACTCGTGGGCATCCCCGCTGTGGTTGGAGGTGAGGTCCCCGATCACCCTCAGTCCGCGCCCGTGCGCCGCTTCGATGAGGGCGACGAGCGCCTCGTCCCCGCCAAGTAGCGGATCCACCTCGGCAAAGGACAGCGCGTCGTAGCGGTGGTTGGACTGCGCCGGAAACACGGGCGTCAGGTAGATGAGATTCACCCCGAGCGCCACCAGATGGTCGAGATGCTCGGCGATGCCCGCCAGGTCGCCGCCATAGAACTGGCGGGGAGTGTCCGCACCGACGTACACCACGTCATCCGTCCACTCGGCCGGCACGGCCCAGTCGGGCAGTTGGCGAGAGGATGCCGCTGCAGACCGGGCGAATCGGTCCGGGAAGATCTGGTACATCACCGTCGATGAGGCCCAGTCCGGCGCCGCCGGGTAGGTCACCAGCCGGAAATCCTCCGAATCGAGGGTCTCGATGGTGTGGACGCCGGTGGCATTCACCCAGACCGAACTGCCATCCGCGAGGGAGAGCAGCCAGCGATAGCCGTGCACCGGATTCTCGATCTCGATCTCGGCCTCCCACCACTCCCACCCGTCGACATCCGCAACGGGCGAAGCCACGGCGAACCGCGGCTCGTGGTCGGGATTGGACCGGGTGTGCACGGCGATGACCGGTCCGAAGGCCTCGGGGATGCGGATACGTACGCGCACGTGGTCGCCGAGCTGGGGTGCCGAATCGGAGACATACAGGGGAGAACCGTCGTGGTGCGGCTCGTTGACGATGCCCATGGGGACCCTTCGATGGCCTGCGGGGCTGAATTGCCCGCCGATGCTGGTCTCGAAGGTACCGTAGCGTCGTTACGGCCCGATTACGACGGTAGTTCGGTCATCCACTCGTGATCGAGACCAGCCCGAGGATGCCCACGGCGTAGACGATGACCACGGTAAGGGAGTCGACACCCATACCGAGGATCCGTCGGGACGGTCGAAAGATCAGACCGACGATGTAGACCAGTGTGAGCAGCACCGCGAGGGCGGTGAGGTAGATATCGGTGGGATTGGCATGGGACAGCACCGAGGTGCCGGAGATGATCGTCGCGACGAGGAACAGAACCGGCAGGAAGGCGTTGCCCCCGAAGATGTCGCTCATCGCCAGGTTGTCGTCGCCCTGCTTCACCGCCTGAAGCCCGGTGGAGATCTCGGGAAGAGATGTCGCCAACGCCAGGACTGTCGCCCCGAAGAGCACCCCCGAGAGACCGATCTGCGACGACGCGGCATCCCCGGCCCGCTCGAGCACCACCCCCGCGACGAGCGTGGCCAAGGCAGAGACCGCGAACACGATGGCGGCTTTCGTGACAGTCATCTTCTTGTCCGGCGTGTGGCGACGATGTCCGCGGGGATGCGGAGACGAGTCCGGTGCCGACCCGTCCTCGTGCCAGGGCAGGTGTGAGCCGGAGCGTTGCACCAGCATCAGGCCGACGATCCAGAGTGCGGCGATGACGAGCACGTCCGGGGTGACCCGGGCGAACACGAGCCCAGCGGGAAGCTGGCTGCCCGCGACGACGACAGACAGAACCGCGACAACGACCACCGCTTCGAGCACCAGTGTCAGGGAGGCGGCCCGGTAGGTCAGCGGCCGCACGCCCGTTCCGCGCCGTCCGAAGAGATCGAGGATCGCCAGCACGACTGTTTGAATCGCGATGCCGCCCAGGATGTTACCCGTCGCGATCTCGATATTCCCGGATAGTGCGGCGCTGACGGTGATGGCGATCTCGGGGAGATTGGTGGCGACCGCGAGAACGATCAGTCCGCCGAGCGCACTGCCGAGGTGCAGCCGCTTATCCAGGACATCCGTCGTTTTGGACAGTTGGATGCCCGCCACCCAGATGACGGCGGCTCCCGCGACGAAGATCAGCACCAGCAGCCAGAGGGGCAAAGAGTTCACGTCTGCAGACAGTACGCTCTCCGCCACTCCGGCGGGCGGCCGGCGGCTCCGCGATTTCGGGCGACAGGCGATGCAATAGGGTTTTCGGATGAGCCTCGACATTCGGCAGGGTTTTTCTGCGCCCGCAACCGAGACCACCACACTCTCCAGCGCCTCCGGAGACGAATGGTGGCGCTCCGCCGTCATCTACCAGATCTACCCGCGGTCCTTCGCCGACGGCATGGGCGACGACGGCCTCGGCGACCTCATCGGCATCACCGAACGGCTTCCCGCGCTGGTGGAGCTCGGGGTGGACGCCGTCTGGCTCTCGCCGTTCTACACCTCGCCGCAGAAGGACGCCGGATACGACGTCGCCGACTATTGCGACGTCGACCCGATCTTCGGCACCCTCGCCGACTTCGCGGCACTCGAGAAGCGGGTTCACGAACTCGGCCTCAAACTCATCGTTGACCTCGTGCCCAACCACTCGTCTGATCAGCACATCTGGTTCCAGCAGGCCTTGGCCGCGCCCGAGGGGAGCCCAGAGCGCGACCGCTACATGTTCCGTGAGGGCAAGGGCCCCAACGGCGAACTACCGCCCAACAACTGGGACTCCGTGTTCGGCGGCTCCGCCTGGAGCCGACTCACCAACCCCGACGGCACTCCCGGCCAGTGGTACCTTCACATCTTCGATTCCTCGCAACCCGACCTCAATTGGCAGAACCCCTGGGTGCGCGAACAGTTCCGCGACATCCTGCGCTTCTGGCTCGACCGCGGCGTCGACGGTTTCCGGGTGGATGTCGCACACGGCCTGATCAAGGCCGCCGGCCTGCCCGACTACACGGCTCCGGCCGATGGCGGCAGCATGGGAGGCAGCGGCACCCTGGGTCTCGAGCCTCAGATCGACGCGAATCTCGACAACGAAGTCACTCCGCCCTATTGGGCCCAGGACGGCGTGCACGAGATCTACCGCGACTGGCACTCCGTGCTCGAGGAATACGAGGGCGACCGGGTTCTCTGCGCCGAAGCCTGGGTGGAGCCGTTGACCAAGCTCGCGCGCTGGGTGCGACCCGACGAGATGCAGCAGGCCTTCAACTTCTCTTACCTAGAGACCCCGTGGAGCGGTCCGACGATGCGGGCGATCATCAACGCCTCGCTTGCCGCGTTCACCGGCGTCGGCGCTCCGAGCACCTGGGTGCTCTCGAACCACGACGTCGTGCGTCACGCCTCACGCCTCGCCGTGACCGCCGAGAACCCGCAGGGCCACGGCATCGGACCACGATCCCCCGGCCAGCCGTTGCGCTCCCTCGGACTTCGACGCGCGCGCGCCGCGACGACGCTCATGCTCGCTCTGCCCGGCAGCGCCTACCTCTACCAGGGCGAGGAGCTCGGGCTGCCCGAGGTCATCGACCTTCCCGACGAGGCGCGCCAGGACCCCACCTGGTTCCGCACCGACGGCGAACGCTACGGCCGGGATGGATGCCGCGTGCCGATCCCCTGGGAGGCTGACGCGCCCTCCTACGGCTTCGGCACCAGCGGCAAGAGCTGGCTCCCGCAACCGGCGGACTGGGCCCCCTATGCCCGGGACTCCCAGCGGGGCGTCCCCGGCTCGACTCTCGAGCTCTACCGCAGCCTTCTGGCCGAGCGGTCCGTCACGGACCTCGGACTCGGCCATGTGGAATGGCTCACGGGCTACCCGGATGCCGTCGTCGCGTTCCGTAACGGGTCTGTCACCGTGATCGCCAACACAGGTACCGAGCCGGTCGAGCTGCCCGCCGGGGAGATCATCGTGGCCTCGGAAGGCTTCGATGGACGATCGCTGCCGGGTGACACCGCGGTCTGGCTTCGCGCGTAGGTCTCGATACGGTTGCTGCGCGCGTAGGTCTCGATACGGTCGCTGCGCGCGCCGGTCTCGATACGGTCGCAGCGCGCGCCGGTCTCGATACGGTCGCTGCGCGACCTACTCGACCACCAGCGGGTCAGTTCGCGTTGGCCTTGAGCCACGCGAAGGGGTCTACCGGCGTGTTGTTGAGGTGGATCTCGAGGTGGAGGTGGGCACCGGTCGAGGCGCCGGTGCTGCCGACCTGGCCGACCTCATCCGTCACCTTAACCATCTGGCCGACCACCACCCGCACCGAACCGGTGAGCATGTGCCCGTAGACGCTCTGCACCTTCTGGCCGTTGATGTTGTGGTCGATGGTCACGTTGTTGCCGAGCCCGCCGCCGTCGAACTCGACCTTGCTCACCACTCCATCGGCGATGGCCTGGATGGCGACGCCCGAGCCGGGTGTGAAGTCGACACCCTCGTGGAAGGTGGAGCAGAATCCGCATCCGGGCACGGATCTTGGACCGAATCCATAAGTGATCGGTACCGGTACCGGGAACGGCCACTGGATCGTGCCGTTCGGGTCGTTGGTGTACGCGGTGCTGCGCGCGGCCGCCGCGTACTTGGTGGCGATCTGTTGCACGAGAGAGACGACGGTGTACGCATCCCTGGTGGGCGCCGCGACCGCGGCCGCGTCATCCACCCGCATGTTCTGCACCGAAAGGGCCTCGGCGGGCAGGGCCGCGCTGAGGGATGCTGTGGTCGCCGACGCACTGGATCCGGAGGAGGCGGGAAGGAAGGCGCTTGCCGGAAGGGAGGTGGAGATGAGCAGGGCGGCGGCTCCAGCCATCGCTCCGACGGTCATCAGCTTGCGCAGCACCCGCCGCACCGCATTGCGGCGGAGTGGTGCCGCCGGGCGTACCGCCGATGACAGCGCACGAACACGACGTGCACTCTTTCGGGGCTGGGAGGATCGACGCTCCGCCAGTTCGCGACGTGATCGCGCGGGCGGCAGTCCGAGGTCGCCGCTCACACGAGTCCCGGTAGGCGGACAGGGAGATCGTTCCCACACACGCTGGAGATCCCAGTGAACGATGGTGACATGACGGCTGCTCCTTGCGGCGATGCGCGGCACCACTGGACTGGCACGGCCTCACGGATGCTTCGCTTGCTAAGCATCACAATGTGTATACGAAAGTAACGAATTCGTTAAGCGTAGCCAAACGCGGCCAAGAAGGCCAGTCCCGCAAGCGGGGGCGAACGTCAGTTCGCGTTCGCCTTCAGCCAGGCGAAGGGATCCACCGGGGTGCCGTCCAGATGCACCTCGAGGTGCAGGTGCGCGCCGGTGGAGTGTCCGGTGCTGCCGACCTGGCCGAGTTCCTGGGTCACGGTGACCTGTTGGCCCACCACCACCTTGATGGAGCCGGCGAGCATGTGGGCGTAGAGGCTCTGCACCTTCTGGCCATTGATGTTGTGGTCGATGATCACGTGGTAGCCGAAATTGCCGTCATACGCGGCGTAGGTGACGGTGCCATCCGCTATCGCACCGATCGGCGTTCCCACTCCGGGAATGAAGTCCACACCCTCATGGAACGAGGAACAGCCTCCGCACGGGGACACGCGCGCGCCGAATCCGGAGCTGATCGGAACTGGCGACGGGAACGGCCACTGGATCGTGCCGTTCGTATCGTTCGAGTACGAGAAGTTCTGCAGTCCGAACTTCATTCGGGCCTGCTGGATGGTGTTGACCACGGTGTACGGGTCGCGGGTGGGGGCGGCATCCGCGGCTGCGCCGTCCACGACGAGGCTCTGCACCTGGGAGTTCGATGTCGTGGGAAGCTCGGGCGTCAGGGCACTGGCGGAGTTCATCTGCAGGGCCACGGCCGGAAGGGAGGTCGCGACGAGAAGTGCGCCGGCACCGAACATCGCGCTGATGGTGATGAACTTCCGCAGGAGCTGCCCGCGGCGGGGGGCCGGGCGGCTCACCGGCGGGCGAACCGGCGTCGTGCGGACCGCTGACGCGTGGGGGACACTCGGTCGCGACGCCACGACGCGAGGCGAAGTCTTTTTCGGAGCACGGGTCTTCGGAGCACGGGTCTTCGGAGCGCGGGCTCGCGGTTCCTTGAGCGCTCGGGGAGCCTTCAGGCTGCGAACCCGGGAAGCGGATGCCGCCGCCTCCTGTTCCCTCAGCGCTCGGCGCGAGGTGGTGGCGGGCTCGGCTGCCTTCGTTCCGCGGGACTCCTGGTCGCTGGCCTCCTGGTCGCTAGCCTCCTGATCACGGGCGGACTCGAGGCTCCAATCGAAGCCGGCCACGCTATTGGTTCTCCGGAGTCGCCGATGGTGCAGGCGTGGACGAGCGGTAGGCGTTCAAGCTGGTGGTCCTCCAACAACAAATACAGCGAGCTGGAGAACTCGAGTACGTCTGTAGGTCAGTGATTCTTGGCGCTAAAACCCGGGTGCGAGCCCACGGGATTTATAACGAATAGATAAAGGGTACGTCACTGGCGCCCAAACGGCAATCGCTCCAGCGCCCGCGAAAGGGTGCCCCCCATCGTTGCGGCGCAGCCTGAACCCGCCCTCAGAGTTCTGCGAACAGCCGCTCGAGCGCGGCGGCGAGCGTGGGTTCGGCGGCCAGGACGAACTCGCGGGACGGCGGCGCGCCATCCATCCCGGTGACCCGCGCACCAGCTTCCCGGGCGATGAGGGCACCCGCGGCGTGATCCCAGGGACTGAGTCGGCGCTCGAAATAGGCGTCGATCCGGCCACAGGCGACGGCGCACAGGTCGAGGGATGCGGCGCCCATCCGACGGATGTCCCGCACCCGGTGGAGCAGTCCGCTGAGCACCAGTGACTGCTCGGAACGGATGTCCGCGAGATACGAAAACCCGGTGCCCACGAGGGCCTGGGAGAGTTCGACCGCCGGTGCGACGCGGATCCGTGAGGCGTCGAGGAATGCCCCTCCGCCAGCCTGCGCGGAGAAGGTCTCGCCACTGGCGGGATTCGCAACCACTCCGGCGAGCGCGCGCCAGGTGAGCGGATCCGGATCGCCCTCGACCACCGCGATGCTCACGGCGTAGTGCGGAATCCCGTAGAGGAAGTTGACGGTGCCGTCGATCGGGTCGACGACCCAGGTGAGACCGCTCGTGCCGGTCTCTGCGCCGCTCTCCTCCCCGAAGAATCCATCGTGGGGCCGCAATTCGGCGAGTCTCGAACGGATGAGCGCCTCGGTCTCCCGATCCGCAAAGGTCACGATGTCTTCGGTCGACGACTTGCTCGCCGCAACCTCGACCCCCTCGGAGCGGCGCAGCTTTGCTAGCGTCCCCGCCTGCACGGCCACAGTACGGGCGATCTCGAGCAGTTCGGCCGTCATGGATTCCTGGCTCTCGGTAGCGGTGCGCTGATGAGACACGAATGGCCCGTCTCGTATCGAGCCGGGCCGTCGGTCGTGCAGGTGCTGCTGTGGGTGATTCCGGATATCCATTTGGCCCGGAAATGATTGGCCCATTTTCGAAGGACGGATTGGTGATTCCAGGCTTAGCTTGAAAAAGTTCCAGCTGAACTCTAGCTCTGGGAATCGTTCAGAGCCAGCGGTCTTCGGGACAGGGCAAAGGGATGACTAAGGTGTCGCGGTTGACGTACCCTTTGGCGACTTTCTTACGGGCGGGTCTTACGGACACGGCGATAGATGCGACCCTCTCGGTCGTACGACGTATGCCGCTGATCGTCGATCGGTGCCAAGCGAGACTGCCCCGGCTTTGGCGAGCGTTAGGTGGACCTGTCGCGGTCAACGTCCCTGATGCGGACAAAGTGGGGTTGCGCGGCATCTCTCAGATTCGGTCGGCGTGTGAATCGGCCGCGTTGAATTTGCGAAGGGCTTCCGCGGCCGAGGTGCAGGGCAGGTAGAAAAAGAGGTCGCGAACGCCGTTGACGCTGGCGGAGAATGTCATGTCGGATTGGTCCATCGCGAGTGCGGCGCGTGCTTGTCTGCCCAGTTCGGGGCGCAGCCGTCCGACTGTGGCGGCCATGGTTCGCAGCGCGGCGCGCGGGATATGCCGGGGACCGTCTGAGCCGCTGCGGTGCGCGACCACCATGCGCGCTAGTTCGTCCAACGTGAGGTTGTCCGGTCCGCCAATCTCCAGCGTCTGGCCGCGGGTCGCCTGATCTATTGTGACCCGCTCGACCAGTGCGGCGACGTCGCGCACCGAGACGAAGTTGATCGGGTTCTGTCCGCGACCGAAAATCAGCGGACGGTTCGACCGTCCGGCCGTGCTGGTGAGAAGCTCGATCCACAACTCAAGAAAGGCCGTGCTCCGCACGACTGTGGACGGCACGGCGCTGGCGGCCAGGACCGTTTCGGCGGCGTGCTTCATCCGAAACAATTCGAAAGGACTATCCGGTGCGGCACCCACGATCGACATGAGTACCACCTCGGCGCCTGCCGTTTGGGCGGCCTTGATCAGGTGCGTGTTGCCATCCCGATCGACTGTCGTCGGTGAAACACGTCCCGGACCGGCGAAACCGTGCACTGCCGACACCACGACATCGGCACCGGCCACGGCCGTCATGGCGCTGGCCGGATCGCGCACATCACCGGTCACCACCTCGATTCGCTCACCGGCCAGATGTGCGGCGCGCTTCGGATCACGCGTCATCACCCGCACGTCAAGCCCACGAGCAGCAAGACCGTTGACGACGAGCGTGCCCAGTCGGCCGGTGCCTCCGGCGACCAGCACCCGGGAGATCATGACTCCATCCTCACGTTGACCTGCCCCCGTACTGCTGAGTCGACGTCTCCACCCGCCTGTTCGACCGGCTCCAGGAAGAAACGAGCCGATGCGATCAGCCCATCAGCGATACCGAAGACAACCACTCCCCGCATTAGATGCGCGGTGCCGTCCCGACGCGTGCCGCGGTGCTCCCACTCTGTCCACACCATATTGCCCGACGCTACCGCCGCGACGATCTCCGTCGAGACGTCCGGTATCGCCGCCAGGATCTGCATCCAGTTACGTCGCACCTGCTCGTTGCCGACAAAGTTCCGCGCGGGATGCGCCGGTGTCTCATTTCGATAGTCGGGCGCGAAGCAAGCGACGATCGCGTCTATATCGTGCGTATTCGTCGCGACTTGCAACCTCTGAACCACCGCGTTCGGATCTGGTTCATTTCCCAGCAAAGACATGACGCCTCCGATCCAAGACCATCACTAGCGCGGCCATGCACCACATGGAGCCGCGCCGGTTGACGATCTTTTTGTTCCAGTAGACTAGATTCATTCTAGTACTGTGGAGTTGATATTGGATACTGTCAAACCTCGCCGCTATGACGCCAGCCGCCGACGCGAACAGGCGCGCCTCAACCGTGAGGGAATCGTCGCTGCCGCGCGGCGACGATTCCTGGATGACGGCTTCGCCGCGACGACTATCGCATCGATCGCGGCCGATGCCGGTGCATCAGCTGACACCATCTACAAGTCTTTCGGAGGAAAAGCAGGGCTCCTGCGTGCGATGTGCGAGGACGCCCTCAAGGGCGGAGGCCCAATCCCTGCCGAACGGCGCTCCGACGCGATGCAGGCCGCCGAGTCCGACCCCCGAAGGATGCTGCGCGGACTTGGCACCCTCACCACAGAAGTCGCGCCTCGGATCGCTCCGCTGCTCCTGCTGCTATCAACAGCGGCCGAGACCGATACCGCAGTGGCGCAATTGCGTGCCGATTTCGACACCGCGCGACTGGCCCGAATGACCCACGTAGCTCAAACCCTGGCCAGCAAGACTCAGCTGCGCCGGGGCCTCTCCGTCGACGAGGCAGCCGAGATCATGTGGGCATACAGCTCGCCTGAGCTCTACGGCCTCTTCGTCCTCACCCGCGGGTGGCGCCCCGAGCGCTACGGCGAGTTCGTTGGCGAATCGCTCGTCGACGCTCTACTGGGGGGACGCGACACCGACAACGACACCGAACCCGTCCCCCGACTCTGACCGCCGCCAATACCGCGGCCGCCACCGACGCGCGAAATATAGTCATCCGATCAACCAGTGCAACCGTGAAGAACGAGGATTCCGTAGACGGAATCAAGGTGAAACTGTGCTCCGACAACCGTTTACAAAACGCTCCGCACGGACTCGGCAATTAGGGATGCGTGGCGCAGACCTGTCGCGCTGGGCGTCCGGCTTGCGAGTGTTTCGTCAGTTGCTTCGTCGCGTTTGAACTTAGGTCAAACGCTCGCTGGGAGTACGCATCGATACTGAGAGTGCTTACCTGCAAGAGTGGCTCCATGGACTCCGTACCGACGCGAACGTCCGCGACCGTGACCTTGTGGCGCCCCACTGGTCCGGAGGAGCTGGAACTTATTCGAAGGTCTGGTTGGCTGGCTTGGCCACCGAGGCTTCCGGACCAGCCGATCTTCTACCCAGTACTGAACGAGGATTACGCGGTTCGTATCGCCCGCGACTGGAACGTGAAGGCTTCCGGGGTCGGACACGTGACGCGGTTCAAGGTTCGACTTGCCTTCCTTGCTGAATTCGAGGTGCAACAGGTGGGAGGGCAAACCATTCTCGAATACTGGATTCCGGCAGAACAACTGGACGAACTTAACGCCAACATCGTTGGCACTATCGATGTCGTCAGGAGCTTCCGAAAATCAGACGGCGCGGACGGCGGTCCGGTGGAGTTTCAAGCCGACACGACCAATTACCCGCCGAAAGAGATGGATGTCCTCAAGACGCTTCTGGCAAAGCACAGGGCCAAACCATTCCCCAAATCAGTCGAGACAGGGTTGGACTACGGCAAGGTCGACGCAGTCCCGATCGACGCGGACATCTTCGGATGGGCCACCCGCTTTGAGCGTGGGGAGTTCCTCAGCGAGCTAGAGCAAATGCGGTTTGAAGAGGCGGCAATGGAGCTCGCGGAGTCGATCGCGGCATTTCCTCTCACCGCTCGCTCGTACTTCGAATCGCTGCTGGAAATCGCGAACCACGCAATCAAAAGATCCCGTTGAAGGTCTGTCCAAGGGGCTACACGTCCGATGACCCTCGGCGCGATGCCGGGTGCCGGCCCTATGGGTTCAGTCGGCGAGGCGATCCTCTATTACGGCTTTTAACATGCCCTTCGGGGTTTCATCAATGTCATGACGTTGCTTCTCGACAATACGGACGTATTGTTCGTCCTTCATCCACCGTGGTCGTTCCTGGAATATAGACAGCTCCGGGAAAATTCTCCGTATGTCGCTTTCACTTTGAGCCGAAAGCAGGCCCCATAGCCCTCCCATCCCGTAGTCCTAACAGACCAGAAATGTCTTCTTTTCTGCAGTCATCGTTCAACCTCCAAGTGGGACAAAGGGAATGCCGGTGATGATGTCGTTCGGGAACTCGGTTGTTATCTCGGTCCCGCCACCAGGTTGTCCACCGAGGGAAGAAAATCGTGATGGCGCCGACGGCGCTGACACTCGCCCGATAGGCAACTCGAAGTATCCATCTGGAGTCTTGTCCAGAGCCAATTTAGCTTGCGCCTCTAGGCCGCTTGCATAGCTATCCGGAGTGAGCCATATCTTCCAACCTTGTGATGGTCCCGCGGGCCGGCCCCAAATAGCCCAAGATTCAGCGCGCCGCATCCTCTTGCCAGATCGACCGCGAAACTGTCGCGCTGGAGGTCCGGCTTGCGGGCGCCTAGGTCGGATTCGGAACCTTGAGTTGAATGTAAGCGGTGTGCGAGCGACCTGGTCATTGGTGGGAACGTGTGGGGCGGAGCTATCGTTTAGGCATGGCGACAACCGGGGTTTTGGATCGCTTGACTCTTCGGCCCCCGCGCGCCGCTGATGAGGCCGTGACGGTGGCCGCATACGCGGAACTGGCTGATGAAGACTTCGATTTCCCTTTGCGCGTCAATGGGACTGTGTTTGCCAACTACCTCGCAACACTGGCGCGAATGCGATTAGGACGGGGCTGTCAAAAACGCAGGTTCCGGAAACATTCCTGGCAGCATTCGTAGACGACGACTTCGTCGGTCAGGTATCGATCCGGCATCCTTCCTGAGTGCTCGTCAGGGAGAACTGCTCGCATGTTGGACGGTGGGTTGCTGCAGAACGTGCTGAATGTCACGTCAGCCGGCACTCTTCCGCGCTTCATCGATCCGCCGCCTGAGGAATTGACGCTCAGGTTCGGAAGGTGCGAGTTCGAGAGCGTGGAGATAGTGCGGCAAGGCGTCGGCGCATCGACCACTTCGGCGGAGCAGGTCGGCGCGGGTGGCGTGCAACAGGTGGGAGTCGGCCATTGCTTTATTGCGGTCAAGGATGTCCAGCAGTGCCAGCCCAGCATCCGGACCGTCTGCGAACGCCACCGCAACCGCGCGGTTCAGGTCGATGACGGGTGACGGAGAGACCCGCGCGAGGCGGGCATAGATCTCCGCTATTCGCGCGAAGTCAGTCTCTGCGGCAGTCGGAGCCGTCGCGTGCTGGGCGGCGATCTGTGCCTGAAGCTGATAGGTGCCAGCCACTCCATCGAAACGCGCATTCTCTTTCTCGGCGGCGTCGAGCACTGCCACACCTTCGGTGATCGCAGCGCTATTCCAGAGTTCTCGATCCTGCTCTTCGAGCACAACAAGTTCGCCTGCCGAGTTGACTCGGACACCCGCCCTGGAGTGTTGAAATAGCTGAAGCGCGAGAAGTCCTAGCACCTCCGGAAGTTCGGCAGAGTCCTGCATCAGGGTCACGACGAGCCGAGTCAGGCGAATTGCTTCCTCGGCCAACGGGACACGGACAAGCTCGGCTCCGCTGCCCGACGAATAGCCCTCGGTAAACAACAGGTAGAGGACGGCGAGCACAGCGCTTGCGCGCGCTGTGAGCAGTTCGGCGGGCGGAACGCCATAGGGGATTCCAGCGTCGCGGATCTTTGCGCGCGCCCGCACCAACCGCTTCTGCATGGTCTGCTCGGTCACCAGGAATACGTGCGCGGTCTCGCGAACACTCAGGCCGATGACTGTTCGAAGAGTAAGCGCAACGCGGGCATCCATAGCGAGTGCGGGATGACAGCAGGTGAAGATGAGGCGAAGGCGGTCGTCATCGAGGTCGCCGAAAACCGTGCGGCCTTGGTCGACTAAAGAATGACCTTCCAAAGTCGTGGCCGGGTGCTCCTCGGCGTCGATCTCGGTCTCGACGGCGTACCTCCTGGTGGTTCTCCGTTCCGTCGAAGCGCGCCGTAGCGCATCGATCATCAGGTTCTTCGAGACTGTGGTGATCCATGCGCCAGGGTTGTCGGGAATACCGCGAGCAGGCCACGACGTGAGCGCGCGAGTGACGGCGTCCTGAAAGCAGTCCTCCGAGAGATCCCAGTCGCCGAACACTCGAATCAGCGTCGAGACGACCCGGAGGCGGTCTGACGCTGCTACCGAGGCGAGCACTCGGTCTACCCCGCTGGCATCGAGGCCGGTTTCGGTCGAGTTCATTCGGTCCATCCCGCGGCTATGGTCACTCGAAGGGCCACACTGGTCGTATCTCGACGCGCCCGAAGCGGGCCATTGGATGCTTCGCGGCGATCTCGATCGCCTCATCGAGGTTCGCGACGTCGATGAGATCGAAACCGGCGATCCACTCCTTGGTCTCCGTAAACGGACCGTCGGTGAGGATCGTCTTTCCGTCGCGTACGGTAACGGTCGTTGCATCCGACACTGGTCGCAACCGGTTGCCCCCACGGGCGACACCGCGGCTCTCGATATCCGCGACCCACTCCTCGATGTTGTCCTCTTCGGGTATGTAGGTCGGTGCTGCCGGGTCGCTGACGATGAACAAAAGGTACTCCATGACATCTCCTAGATTCTTAGTTCTGATCGGTTCCTGTGTCGGACTGGTCGTGCGTTGGCGAGACCTCGCTCAACCCTGAGGTGTGGTGTTCATGATCCTCCGGATCTCGATTGGTGAGTACTTGTTCTCCGCGAAGCGACCGGCGATCTCACGAGCTCGTTCTCGGTCGGCGACGTCAAGAATGTAATACCCGCCGATCCACTCGGTGCCCTCGGTGAAGGGACCGCGTTGTGTCAGAGGCTCACCGTTGTGCTGACCGGTGAACATGACATCTTCCACATCGAGCTCGTTCGTATCCACTAGCTCGCCGGATGCCATCAGCTCGCCGATCACAGCGGCATGCTCCGCATCGAGTACAGCCTTTTCGCCGCCGACCCACGCTGCTTCTGCAGCGTCGTTGGAGTGGATGAGGATCATGAACCGCATGAATGCCCTGCTTCCTGTCGAGGTCACATTCACAAGTACGACGCGGCATAGTGCTCCGGGAGGACAACATCCGCCCCAAAATTCTTATGAGACGTCGAAACACAAGAATTGTCAGTTCGCGTTTGCCAGAAGCCAATCCAATGCGAGGAAACTCGCATTGAGTACCGAAATATGACCGTCTCTTGGCCGCAACCAGAGTTCTCCGTGAGGTGCGGCATGCGTCTGCCATTGTCCGTGCGCGGCAGGGACGATACGGTCCATGCCGCCTTGCACGAAGAGGACCGGCACGCGTATTTGAGAGAAGTCAAAGCCCCACGGAAAAACGAACGCGACATCGTCGTCGATCAAGCCATCGGGGCCATCGTCGCCTGCTCGCATCGCGTCGCGACCGAGCGAGCTCCACGGGTCATCCAGCGCGTCGTGATCGACCCGGATGAAGCTACCGGGATCGAATTCATCGATCGCGGCAAAGTGGGCGCGTGCGGTGCGGCCCTCAATTGCCGCCTCCAGACCCCCGGGTGCGACCATGCCGTCAAACCAGTCGAACTCCTCGGTCAGGGGTGCGATGCCGGCCAAGCAGCACACTGAGGCGACTCGGTCCTGCAGGAGAGCGGCACACGCTAGCGCGTGTGGGCCACCACCTGAGGCTCTCATTGAAGCGAACCGCCCCACGCCGAGGGCGTCGGCAACCTGCACCACATCGGCCCCTGCCGAAGCGACGTCTCTGCCCGGCCGGGGCGTGGAACCTCCATAGCTCGGTCGACCATAGGAGATCAGCCGAATGCCCCGAGACGCAGTCGCCGCTACCAATGGATCGAGCAGTGCGCCGGTCTGAGGTGATCCGTGATGCCAGATCACGGTGAAAGCCTGCGGCGTCCCGGACGCGCTGTCGTAGGTGCTGAGGATGCGTCCATCGTCCAGCACTACATTCCGCTGCGCGATCATCCACCGGCTGTATCTCTCGTCAGGAGCCACACACCCTCAGACATGGTAAGGCTCCATCACAAGCGGCACATTTGCTCAGTGGAGTCGGTTGCACTTGACCGATTGTCAGCACCGGAGCGTGGGCGTACCGTGGGCGCCAAGCAAACCGAAAAGAAGGTGCATCCCATGAATGCAACAACCGCATCCATTCTGGTAGTCGCGATCATCCTTGTGATTGCAGTCATTGTGGTGGTGATGATTGTTGGGCGCCGCCGGCGGCGTGAAGCGAGTCGGGCGAAGGCGTCGGAGATTCGGCAAAGCGCTCAGGATGATGCGTTTGCTGCCCGCGAGGGAGAAGCGAAGGCTGCCCGGGCTGCCGCCGACGCGAAGCAGGCCGAGGTTGACGCGGAGCGTCTGCGCCGAGAAGCCACTACCCGCGACGAGGAAGCCACCGCGGCCCGTGAGAGGGCGAACGAGCAGCTTAACAAAGCCGACAGAATCGACCCGGACGTCCCCAGCCGGGGCAGCGAAGCGATCCGGGCCGGAGAGGGCGAGCGGACATCAGGGACGGCCGACCCAAAAACGGAACCCGCTCCGCCGCCAGTCGTGAATGACGGACCGGGCGTTCAACGGCCGCTCGCCTGAAGGGGACTGCCGGCTCGATCGCCCGCGGCGGGCTGCTTCCGGATCGCTGAACCGACCCTTCACCCAGCAGAAGTTCGCCGGTGGATTCGGAGGAGGCCGGCCAGGTCTGCGGACCGGCAAGCCAGAACGCCGGCGCGGGTTCCCGATTTGGTCGCCCTTCGGCGAACGGCACCACTCGAAAGTGGACCGAGACATGGTTGCCTTGGAGGGGCGGATCTCCACAGGCACAATTCAAGACGTTGCGCGCGTTGTCGGCACGCGAAAATAGCACGGAAGTTGACTAGGGGGTCCAAAAGCGGCGACAAGAAGATCCGAACACCGAGCTTCGTACCAGGGTCATCACTGAGGGCAATCCGGAGTGGCTCCAGGTTTTGTGGCCGAATTGGACCGATGTCCGGCACGCCGGTCCCCACAGCATGGCTTCTGATGATTCTTCAGTGGCGGATTTCGAGGCGCCGCGAACGCTCAGCAATTCGATTTCGACGGCACCGGAAGCGGGAAGACGCCGGGGCCCGGGTTGCAGTGCTTCACACTGAGTGCGAGAGATCGAACCTCGCCCAAGTGATGTGAGAGGCTAAACCATGTTCGACCAACCGCTGTCCGAAAAAGCAGAACTGCGCCCACTGGAGATTTGGAATGCGAGCGAATTCGCGGATCATATGGATCGCGCGCGGGAGCACATCCGGCCGTGGGTCGGCCCGAGCTTCCTCAGCCAAGACCTCCCCGGCGCTCGCGCAACGCTAGCCCGATACGCCGATCAGGGCGCGAAGGATGGTGCGCGTCTCTTCGGAATTTGGGACCAGGGTGACCTCGTCGGCGGCGTCATGTTTGTGGAGTTCAGCGAAGCGGCAGGCACTTGTGAATTGGGGTGCTGGCTTCAGCCAGACGCCCAGGGTCGCGGGCTGGTTACGCTCGCTTGTCAGGCCCTTTTGGACTGGGCGTTCGGGGTGCGCGGGATCCATCGCGCCGAGTGGCGCTGCCGCGCCGACAATGCCCGCAGCGCGGATGTCGCGCGCAGACTCGGCATGACGCTTGAGGGCGTGCTGCGCGAGGCATGGAAGGTCGGCGACACCTTTCACGACAAGCAGGTCTGGTCGGTACTGAGTTCGTAGATCACTGCAACGCAGCTTTGACGCTACCCCGAGCGGCAAGGGGTTTCGGTCAAGCGCCGACTTGTCGGACTTCAATGGGCGCAAAACGGCTCTCGTAAAGTTGGGCGGCGATGGATGATGCGCGTTCGATGTCGACACAATCGAGGAGGTAGTAGCCCGATGCGAAGTCGTCACCACTGTGGAGCGGGCCGACGGAACTTGACGTGACTCCGTTGGCGGTCCGGACGATTCGAGCGCCAGCCGGAGTGACGTTCAGCTCGTCACACTCGACGAACTCGCCGGTTTCCTTCAACCGAGAGATGAGGGCACCGTGTGCCTTCTCGTTGTCGGACCAATCATCGGGCCCAAGTTTGGCCCACGCCTCATGACTGCCACCGATCAGCAAAAGGAATTTCATGAAGAGATCTCCTTGACTATGACATGGCGCCGGGTTCTCGATTCCTATTCAAGCATCCTGCGGAGGATCACGGTTCGGTTGAAGTCGACGGCCTTGCCCATTCCCGACGGTCAAATCACGAAAAGCATCAATCCCGCGTGAATGATCGCCTGGGCGCCCGACCCACTGGGTGCGCCCAAAGTGTTGCTGCGCGGCTGAATCGCACCCACCAGCCAGATCCATGAGACACCTCGCCCCACGCGCCTCAGGAGGGCGACAACGAACCTTGACACGCGGCCGCGTTCCGGAGCGTCCTTGAGGAAGTCTCCGAGATCCCGTCGAACAGGCACAGACTTCTCCGCAGAAGAAGCGAGCGGCCATCACAAGGCCACCCCCAGCCGAAGGAGTTGATACGAGATGCACTATCTGGTTTTCATAATTCACGACACGCTCGAACTCCCCCCTCGGACGAGATGGCTACCTTCAACGCCTTCAACGATCGGCTCCATGCCAAGGGATATGGGGTGTTCGCTGGCGGCCCAGGCTTCCCGAACACAGCCACCGTCATCGACGGTTGCGGCGAGAAGGCAACGAGGCCCCCGACCTCGTCGTGGCGCTCAGACGCGCCGCTGAGGGTTCGAATGTATGCAATCGGAGGGTCGAGGTTCGGCCGTTTCTTAGAGCTTGGTGCCGCCGCGAAGGCCGCGCCTAATGTCCCGTGCGCGAACGGTGGCGACGGCGTGTTCGACACGGGCGGCGCGGCCGCGAGTGACGCCAACCTTGGTGTCAACCGGGCCTTCGGTTGTCACATCACACAACACTGGTACATCCGCCACGCACCGGTGGATCAATTCCGCAAGAGGTTCCGCTTGTGACCAGCCCTTGGACTGGCTACACCAGAAGGAACGACCGTCACACCTATCCGAACCTGGATGCCAAGACCACAGCCATCCTTCCACGCAACTTGCGCGGAATTCGGCCTTTCCGGTTGGCGGCTTGTCCGACCTGGCCCGTCACGCTACACGCCACACCATTGGGATCGAGCGGTCTGGATGTCGACGCATCGACCGCGACATCCGCTCAGGGGTCGCATTGGTGCAAGCGGCCATTTGTCAAGGGGTCCCCTTTTTGGGGGACTCGCCCTACATTGAGTAGATCGCGTCGAACCGTTTCGACGCGACCGGACCACCAGCAGATCGTTCTCCCGGCGCACCCCCGAAGGCGCCTGGATATCGTGCATCGGTGGTTGCTGCGCGAGCAATAAGACGCTCGCGCCGGAAGGCACAACATGAGTACCCGGCAATCGTGTTGTGCCTTCCGAAGGCTCGGGTCGCGATGAGGGACCGCGTGCTCTGTGCGATCGCGTCGATCATCGGGTCCGTATGCGTAGTGGCTGCCGGCGCGCTCCTGCTGTTCGGCCTCCGATGATGGGACGCAACTGAGCCACCCCAGCACACGATTCGAGATCGGGAGCGAGCAATGCAAATACTTCATCGGGTTTTGCGGGTGACCGATATCGACGCCTCCCTCGCCTTCTCCGGCGCCATCGGCTACAGAGTGGTCTCGCGGGTGCTTCGGGCCGCGATCGGCGACCTCACTCTGCTCAACCTGCCGGATGATGAATTCGTCGCAATGGCCGGGAGGGTGACCCCAACCGGCTCACCCGATCCACGTCGAAGAGGATAGATACGCTGACTTGAAGTTCGCTCGCCTGGTATCTGGGTGGTGAGGAACGCAGAAGTTATGGAAGCCTGGCCAATTGCGATTCACCGAAACGGGACTATTCTGGGTGCACTGTCCCAGTCCCCGGCAGATTATCTGTTTCGGAAGACGCCATATGTCCACTGATGGGTGGTGTCGTGCTGCACGCTAGGAACGTGGGGAGCTGATGGTCAGGGTGAAAGATCCTGATTCGGGTGCCGTTCTTGCCGAATTGTTGCGCCCGTTCGTTGATGGATTAGGTGTTACTGGAGCGTCGATCGCGGTGTTCGATTCCAACGGGGGCCAATCGACGATATGTACAAGTGACGGGGTCGCGGCGAGGATTGACGAGCTGCAGTTCGAACTGGGTGAAGGACCGCAATGGGTGGCGTTGAAAACCGGTGTTCCCACTCTCGTTCCTGATGTCGCAGTGGACTCTCATGAGTCGTGGCCGATTTTCGGTGCCTCTGTGCAATCGCTCGACGTGGGGGCGTTGTTCGCCTTCCCTTTGCTGATGGGTGCGGTTACGGTCGGCGCTGTGGTTCTGTATCGTCAGGCGGCTGGGGGGTTGAGTCCGCAGCGCATGGAGGTTGCGGCTAGTTTGGCTTCAGCGGTGGCAGGTATTGCTGTTCGACGTGCCGTTGCCGATGCCAGCGAGGACAGCGCTTCTGAGTCAACGATGGCTCCTTCCATGAGGAGAGAAGTTCATCAAGCCACCGGAATGATTGTCGCCCAACTCGGCGTCAGCGCGACGATCGCGTATTCGCGATTGCAGGCTTACGCCTTCTCCACTGGCCGGTCCGTTCTGGAACTAGCCCACAAAGTTGTTATCCGGGAGCTCGATTTCCGGTTTCTCCCTCGTTGAATCAATGCCTCGAACAATTATTGAAGGAGCACAAGATGACCGAATCGACGAGAGAGGCGAGACTCAGCGCCGCTTTTGTGAAACTCGCCGACACGCTCACGGATGAGTTCGATGTCGTAGATCTTTTTCAATCGCTGGTTGAGGAATGCGTCGAGATCCTCGATACCCAGGCGGCAGGGCTGATGTTGTTGGACGCTGGCGGAGAGCTGCAGTTGGTTGCGTCCAGCAGTGAGGAAGCAAGCCTGATCGAGGTGATGCAGTTGAACGCGGGGGCCGGGCCCTGCGTCGAGTGCTTCACTACCGGCAAACCAGTGACAGTCGGCGACATCGAGGCAACCGGGGACCGGTGGCTGGCGTTTCGCCAAGAGGCCATGCGGCAGGGATTCAAATCAGTTCACGCCACCCCGATGCGTCTCCGCGGGCAGATTCTTGGCGCACTAAACATGTTCAGTATTCACACGGGCGAACTCGGCGCACCTGATATCGCCGTCGCCCAGGCGCTCGCCGACATTGCCACTATCGGAATCCTGCAGGAGCGAAGTATCCGAGAAAGCAGCCTCGTTGCGGCCCAACTGCAACACGCCCTCAATTCTCGAATTCTGATCGAACAAGCAAAAGGAGTCGTCTCAGAAAGCGGTGGGATGACAATGGATGAAGCTTTCGCAACGATGCGAAAATATTCTCGGGACAACAACCTTTCGCTGACCAAGGTGGCAACCGCGGTCATCGAGCGCCGTCTGGACCCCGGGCGCCTTGCCGCTGCGAGCGTCACGCAGCAGCCCCCGTTTCGGCGAGATTAACAAGCGACACAAGCATTAGTCGGCCGTATTGACGTGGAGTATTCCACGACGTAGATTCGCCTTGTTGCTCCTGTCCCCGGCAGCGGTCTATCCGCAGCTACGAGAGGGACGTCAATGCTCGGTACCTCCGATCTACTATCTGGCGACAGCGAAGCACAAGTCTTATCGTCAGCTGATCAGAACGAAGCGGCATCCAGTTACTGCCGGTCCCACCGCATGTCGATCACTCAGGTTGCCACACACGGTTGGCTGATTCGGCATGAGCCTCGAGCGGGTAGATTCAGCGGTCTTATTGCCTGCGTCGAGGAACGCGACAGTCGTTTCGAACTGATGGAAATTGGTGGTGGTTTCCATTGGACTACCTTCACCACATTTCGTGACGCGCTAACTCACCTGGCAGCACAATCCGAATTTCCCACGGTTGCTCCGGTGATCACATGACTGCAATCGGTCCACTGTCCCCCACAGGGGGCGGATCGACCCACAGGGGGGATGTGCCGCGTTCGTCAACCGGCCCGTCCGAAGTGCGGTTCTCCGCAGAGCTCTCCGACCTCATCGCGGCGTGGGTTGCTGACGTTGAGCCGACAGTGCGAAAAGGACCGTGACTTGGGCCAACTCCAATACGGGGACTCCCTCCCCTCAATCGACTTCGACGATCGTGTTCTCGCTCACCTCAAAGTGGTGATTTTCGCGAAATTTCGGCGGCATGAATCCTTCTCCTTTTCTTGGGATCACGGAACAGCGAATGGCAGCGGACACAGTTCAATCTGGCTAACCGCCGAAATCCCCGTCCGATTCGTATTCACTGGAGGTCGGCCACCGAGCCTCAACAGACAGTGGGCAGAACGCCTCATGATCGAAGCCAATAGTCCGTCGGGCCTGCGGATCGTCCCGGAACCCAGCGAAACACGCCGCGATCCGGAACCTCACACGTAGTCCAGATCGAAGTCTTCACTATCCCAACCCACCTCGTCGGGCTCCGGGTGGTTGTGCGTATGGCGACCCACAACAGATGCTGTCTTCGCCTGGAGGTGAGAGATCGCAGCGCTGTCGTCAACAGCGAACTCACCGGGCGGTATCTCGGAAAACCATAACTGGCTGCTGGCGCTGAGGAACACCTTCACCGAGATTAAGCGGCCCCGATCATCGCAGCTGGGGAAGTCGGCGACACCGCCTTGGCCAGCACCCGCCAACGCGGTCGCATAGTCGAGAAGGGCCTCGCATAAGGCGTCGCTGACGGTGGCGGCACCGCCGGCGTATCGAAACCTCATCATGTGCCCAGTCTTTGGGCTTGTCCGAGTTCTACCTAACGCTTGATTTTCCCGGGGCACACGGGTAGCCGGCACCTGTCGGGAACCTACTCGCTTTACTGCCCGGCATCACTACGTTCCCTCGACAGCCAACCGAGCCTCACGCAAACTCGCGAAGATGCC
>JACMOZ010000032.1 GCA_014377785.1 Aeromicrobium sp. | reverse complement strand
GAGCAGGCGGGTGCGTTCGGGGGAGCGGTTGTAGACCGCTACGGTGTTTCCGGCGCGGCCGGCGAGGTTGCGGGCGAGGTTCGAGCCCATCACCGCCAGACCGACGACACCAATATTTGCCTGTGCTGAACCGGACTCTGACACGTTTTCTCCTTTGGGTCTGAGATCAACAGACCACTGTCAAGGGTAGACCACGAGACCGCTCGGTCCCACATTCATGGGTAGCAGGCTCTCAATCGGGCTCACTGCGTGGGTTTGCCGTCCCAGATGGAACTCATCTCGTTGAAGGCACGTTCCATGATGCCGAGCATGGCCTCGTGGGCTGCCTCCGGATTGCCGCGCTGAATAGCGCTGGCCACATCGACATGCAGTTGCAGCGCTTCGTTGTGCGGATGCCGCGGCATCAGCCCGTAGTTCGTGCGGCCGGTCAGGACCTCGGCGACCAGGGTGTTGAGTTTGGCGAACATCTCGTTGCCCGAGCTGGCCAGCACCAGGCGATGGAATTCGATGTCGAGCACGAGGAAGGCCTCGGGGTCGTCGGCCTGGCCCGCGGCCCAAAGTTTGCCGGCCAGCCCCATCAGCTCGCTGGCATCCGCTAGGGGAGCCCGGATGGCCGCGAGGCGGGCGGCCTGCGGTTCAATGGCGGTGCGCAGCTCGGTCAAGGATCGCAGCTGGGCGATGCGCGCCGGCGAGGCCAGACGCCAGCGGATGACCTGTGGGTCGTACAGGTTCCACTCGGAGGCGGGCAGAATTTGCACGCCGACGCGGCGGCGAGAGGAGAGCATGCCCATGGAGGCGAGAACACGGATGGCTTCGCGCACCACCGATCGGGAGACACCGTAGCGTTCCTCGAGCTCCTCGATGCGAAAGACCGACTTACTCGCGAGCTCACCGGCACAGACGGCCAGGCCGAGCAAATCGACGACGCGAGCGTGCAGGCTGGTTGAGGGGTTGCCGTCGTCAAGGCTCGGGGGCAAATCGACGAGCGAGTCGGTGCCCGGCCCGGTCGTCCCAGTGTGCGTCATGCGTTTGATCATATCGTTCCATCAAGAAACTTGAATAAGTATGCTTTATTGGGTAACGTTTTCTCTCGAGACAGATGTAAAGATGCATTCTGTCGGGGACCGTGGCTCCAAGCGCCGGTTCTGCGAATGGAGACACAGTGAAGCGTCATTCAGTTGTTCGTGTTGCGGCCATTGTCGCAGCGACACTTTTCGCGGCAGGGACGCTCACCGCGTGCAGCGCCGGTGCTAGCGACGGCGACTCGAAGACCCTTCGGGTCACGCTCGCCAACCATGTCTGGACCGACACGATTAAGAGCAAGCTGCCCGAGTTCGAGGCGGCCACCGGCCTGACGGTCGAGCTCAGCCAGTACGGCGAAGACCAGCTCTCCGATCAGTACAACGTGAAGCTCAATGCGGGCACCGACGAGATCGACGTCATGATGTATCGCCCGCTCCAGGAGGGCAAGCTGTTCGCCAAGAACGGCTATCTGGCCGACCTGAGCGACGACGTCGAGTCCAACGCTGACTGGAACTGGAGCGACTTCCAGTCCGGACCGGTCGCGTCGACCACCTACGAGGGCAACGTCGTCGGGGTACCGATCATCACCGAGCAGGAAGTGCTGTACTACCGCAAGGACTTGCTCGCCAAGGCCGGACTCGAAGTGCCGACCACGATGGACGAGCTCGAAGCCGCCGCCAAGGCGATCAAGGAACAGAACCCCGGCGTGGCCGGCTTCGTGGCCCGCACCGGCAAGTCCGCCGCCGTCACCCAGTTCTCCAGCTTTCTCTACAGCTTCGGCGGTGACTTCATCGACGAAGACGGCAACTCAGCTATCGCCAGCCCGGAAGCCAAGGAAGCCTACGCATTCTACGGCGGACTGATCCGCGACTACGGTCCCGAGAACGTCAGCACCGACATGAGCTGGCCTGAGGCCATGGCCATCTTCACCCAGGGCCAGGCCGGGCTCTACACCGAGGCGGACAGCCTCTACAAGAACGCAACCGACCCCGAGACCTCCAAGGTCTCCGACACCGTCGGCTTCGCACCGATGCCGGCCGGTCCTGGCGGTTCGGCCGCCTACAACGTGCCGTCCTGGGCACTCGG
>JACMOZ010000285.1 GCA_014377785.1 Aeromicrobium sp. | reverse complement strand
TTCTCCTGTATTCGCCCAACGACTCCTCCCACGATCGCTATGCAATCGGCGTCGCTAGGGCGGCGAGCTTTAACGGGCCCTATTCCAAACGGTCGGAGCCGCTGCTCTCGACCGTTTCCAGCCATGGGCTCTACCTCGGTCCGGGTGGTCAGGATATCGTCGGCGGTCCGAAAGGCGACGCGCTGGTCTTCCACTCATGGGACGCCAGCTACGCCTACCGCGCGATGCACTCGCTGCCGCTCCGCTGGCAAGGTGACACCCCAAGCGTCACCCCGCCAACTGGTGGCTAGCAACGAGTATCGGTTGCCTCGTTATAGCTGAGCGCTCCGGTCGGAGTCCCGAAGCCCCGGGGCCGTCGGTGTTTCATGGC
Organism: Aeromicrobium sp.; assembly: GCA_014377785.1. GTDB lineage: Bacteria > Actinomycetota > Actinomycetes > Propionibacteriales > Nocardioidaceae > JACMOZ01. The sequence goes on along the minus strand of JACMOZ010000285.1, from coordinate 6,077 downwards.
ACCGGTTGCGCTTAGATCGACCATCCAAACCAGTCGCCGTTTACCGCCGTGTCCGTATTAAAAATAATCCAGCCAACGGCTGCCGCAACTCCCGTTTTGCATTTCAGTGAGCACCGTCAGCGCTGAACCGCCCGGCGCGTTCCCGTCTGCCCCGCTCACGGGCACGAGCATGCGCAAGCACTGCGTCGTATCCTCCGCGATCGTGCGCACTGGCGTTCCGCCTCACCTCGCGGCGTAAATAAAGTGACAACTAGACCTTCAGCAGTCCCGTCCTCGAGAGAGAACGCTTGAGTAGGGACAGAGGTGCTCGGTACCGTTTGTGCGGAAAAGCGACGCGATTACGCATCTTTCGGGGGCGAAACCCGTATCTATGATTGGAGGACTTCTTAGTTTCATAGAGACGGCATCTTCTTACGAACCGGATTTCGGTCATTCATCGATCGAATGATGGTTCAGCCATCATCCTCACGGCACACCATGGCTAGTGGAGAGCAAACCGCCAACTGCTGTTTTGGCTGAGAGCGGCCCTGGCCGACGATGCCCTGGTGCTAGTCGACATCGTTCTGATCCTCACCGGACGTAAGGTCGGGTGGTCGGTGCTCATCTTTGCCGGAGTGCGAGCAGTCATCGACACAGGTGCCGTCTTGATATCGGCTCCGCGAATCACGGTCCGAAAATCGAGTTCACTCAGCGGGTAGGAGGCCTACGGTGCGCTCTCGGTTCTGTCTGGTTCCTTTGTAAAACTACTTCGAGTGGCTAGGGCTGGGAATTGCTGGCGTTTGCTGCGTTGATCACGTGAGAAAAATGGCGACGCAAGTGATCCCCTATAGCTGCCCAGGCAGCCGCTCTCGGAGCTTCGAGAAGATCGCGGCGACAGCGTCCTTTTGAGCACCTCGTCTAGTTGCCGGCCCCAGTAACGATGGCGTGAACGATCTGATAAGTCGCCTGTGCAGCGGTAAACAGCGTGAAGATGGCGAAGGCCCATCCCGCCCACAGAATGTTCCTTGACGAGTAGAGACGATCGGCGATCTTCTTCCCGTACATCTGGCTGCCGACTTTGTTGAAGAACCCTGCTGTGCTTTCGGGTTTGCGGATCGTATAGACACCCAACAAGAAAAAAACGGTGCACACCAGCAAGGAGATTGAAGAAAACCCAATGGTTTCCATGACTGTGCGCATACCTCAATTATGGCCCAAGACAGACGGCTGCGCCGCACCGGAAACAGTTGAGAGACTCGCCTTAGGGCTGGGAATTGATGGCTGGCGTTACGTCAAGAGCGTTAGAAAAATGACGGCCCAAGCGATCCATGGCCTCACGAGCGGCCGCGCTGGACACGTGCTGGTATTGCCGCGTGATCTCTTCAGATGCATGACCGACAATCTCCCCAATCATGCGGGCGTCTACTCCCAGTTCGACGACGCCGGCAGTCAGGCCATGTGATGGGGAGTCAGTCTTCGGTGAAGGACAAGTGATGCCGCGCCGAGGGCGGCGATATTCGGGTGGACGGAGCGCAGTCTCACCTCCACCTGATGCACAGAGCGGATGTAAGTGGTCTCTAACGCCCCACGAACGGCTTCGAGGTATATTTCGCCAGCGCCAGCGAAGCCAGGGCCAGCCAGGATGACGAGTCCGAGGTCCAGCGTGTTAGCCATGCCGACGACGGCAGTAGCAACGTATTCCGCCGCCTCGGTGATCAGCTCGAACTCTCTTGGCTCGCCGACACTCGCTCGCTCGGCGAGCGCGGCGTAGATCGCGCGGGTGGACCCGTTCGCATCCACACCGAGATCAGAGAAGAGTTCCGGCATGTCCCTCGCCCGGCGGGCAACGGCCTGAGGCGTACCGGTCACCTCGAGACAGCCCCTGCGTCCGCACCAACACGGCGTCTCGTTACGGTCGACGTATACGTGGCCGATCTCCCCAGCGTGTGAGGACCGACCCCGATAGACATCACCGTTAATGACGATTCCAGCACCTATGCCATCGGCGGCATACACAACGGCAAAGTCCTGCCCCGCCGGGATTCCCCCCGACCAGAATTCGTGAAGCGCCGCACAATTGGCGTCGTTCTCCAGTAGCACGTCGATGCCGGTGAGCGCCCGCAAGTGTTCGTCGATCGGCATGTTCTCCCACCAGTCGAGCGGATTGGGACCGCGATACGAGCGGCGTCCGGAGAGGGCAATCCCGATACCGATGACCCGGTCAGGCGTCGTGCCATTCACATCCAACAGTCCGCCGATCGCAGCAGCGATTCGCTTCAGCACGACCTCCGGCTCTTCGTCGCGTGTCGCTGGGATCGTCGCGAGGTCAACTACCGACCCATCGATGGCGCACAACACGATCACGACGTGCGGGAGGTCAAGCACGATCCCAATCGCACCGAGCCTTGAGGTGTCGAGTCGCAGGAACGTTGCTGGCTTTCCACCAGTCGATTGCGCACGGCCCGACGCACTGATGAGCTCGCTCGCCATCAAATCGGTCACGACTTTGGAAATGGTCGCTTCGGTCAGCCCCGAACGGCGCGCTAAGTCGACTCGGGTGATCTCGCCGCTGGATCGGATGAGGTCGAGAATCGCGCTGCGAGTCTCCGCGAACGAACGCCCACGAAGGCTCTGTCGCACCGGCTCCGGAATCATGAGTTCCTCCAATTCCCATGCGAGTCTAGCGGGCAAATCTTTCTTTCTTAACTATTGTTATGTCTGTCGTCTCGTCATAGGCTCACCTTCAGCGTCACAGCACTGTGACGCCCGCTCACACAGTTGGGATTGAAAACAATGCAGTTTTCACAGATCAAGCGCACGATAGCCTTCGCCGCCGCTGGCACCGTTCTCGTGTCTCTCGCCCTCACGGGATGCAGTTCCCAGGCAGCTGCTGCCAGCGGTGGGTCGGCCACCAAAGGCGGCATCAATTGGTGGAGCTGGACCCCCGACAATGACCTCGCAGCTCGCGAGATCGCGGCCTTCAATAAGGAATACCCGAACATCAAGGTGACCTACAAGAAGGTCCCGATTGACAACTACGCCGCCGTTCTGCGACCGGCCCTCACGTCAAATGACGGGCCGGACGTGTTCACGGTCAACGCAAGCGGCTCGTTCTCTGGTTCGACATTTGCCCCTTACGCCTACGACCTCACCCCGGCCATTTCAAAACTGCTCGGCACCAATTGGAAGACAAAGATCGCTCCCACCGGGGTGAAGGCGTTCACGGTCAAGGGTCGGCTCGTCGCCGCGGAGTGGGCCAAGGTCGGTGCCGGAATCATGTGGATCAATAAGGATACGTTCGACAAGTACAACGTCAAGGTGCCGACGAATCTCGCGGAATGGCAGCAAGCATGCGACACTTTCCGGGCGAATGGCCTCGGTTGCTTCCGTGAGGGCTTGGCTGGCACATCGGGCTTCGTGATCGACACCCTCCACTCGATAATGGATAGCCAGGAGCCCGGGCTATGGACCAAGCTCCTCGCCGGCAAGGCCAAGTGGACCGACGCGGGAGTTGTGCAGTCCCTGCAGATCTTGCAGTCCCTGACCAAGTCCAAGATCCTCGACGCCGGTGCCGTTGGCATCCAGCAGTACCCGGATGTCAACAATGCCTTCCTGACCGGCAAGGTCTCGATGGTCCAGATGGGAACTTGGTACCAGCAGTACGCGTCGGTGAACAGTTTGACGGCGGCATTAGCAGGTGCCGGCGTGCCTTCAGACACGAAGAAGGTCACGATCCTCCCCATCGCCTTCCCTGACGTCGCCGGCAAGGGCAACCCCTCGACGCTGTTCACGGATCCGGACGCGGGCCAGGCGGTGAACGCGAAGTCGAAGGTAAGGAACGCCGCGGTCACGTTTGCGTTGTGGCTCGGGAATACCAAAGGCGGACAACAGGTCGTCGCAAACAATCTTGACGAGTTCCCGACACTGAACGGCGTCGGCGTTCAGTTCGATAAGGTCACCCTCGTCAACAACCAAGTGCAGGGACCTGCCCTCCAGAGCCTTACGGAGCAACTCGGCAAGGCTACCGAGGTGCGCTCCTATGGAATCGGTACACAACTCAGCGCCGCGCTTGTCCAGGCCTGCCAGCAGGTAACGAGCGGTGAGGCACCTTCGCGCGTGGTGGGCACGATCCAGACCGCGGCCGAGAGCGACAAGTGATCGATCGAGCAAACGGAGATCGAGGATGACTTCAGTTCCGCGCACTGTTGGCGCGGCGATCACCAGATCGCCGCGCCAGCGTCTCCGCCGCCCGCCCGGGCTTCCCTGGATACTCCCGGCTCTGGTGGTGTCAGTCGGGCTGCTTTATTACTGTATCTTCTACACCGGCTATATATCGACCCTCAACTGGGACGGGACCAGTCCGCTGCAAGAGAATGTCGGTGCGGCGAACTACGTGAAGTTGCTCAGCGACCCGGTTTTCTGGAGCTCGCTTTGGCACACTGTGGTGTTCTTCGTCATTTCCTTCAGTGTGCAGGTGGTGCTGGGCATCGTCTTGGCCACACTCTTGCACTCGAGGCTCTACCTGAAGACCTTCTTCAAAATACTCATCTTTATCCCGGTCGTGCTGGCGACCGCCACAGTCGCTCCGGTATTCCGGCAGATCTATGCGCCGGATGGCACGCTGAACGGGGTGCTTGGGGCCGTCGGCCTCGGCGGTTTGGAGCAGACGTGGCTTGCCAACGGCACGACGGCGCTTTTCATCGTCATCACCGTGCAGATCTGGCAGTCGACCGGCGTGGTGTTCGTCCTTTACTACGCGGCGATGGGGCAGATCGAGCTCGACATTTTAGAGGCCGCGCGGCTCGACGGCGCCGGTAACCTGCGGATCATCCGATCGATCGTCTGGCCCGGAGTGCGAGGGACGACGATCGCGATCGCAATCCTGACCGCGATCGGATCATTGAAGACCTTCGATATCCCCTTCCTCATCACCTCGGGTGGTCCGAGCTACGCGACTGAGTTCCTCGGCACGCAGATCTATCGCGTCAGCATCTCGTTCGCGCAGGTGGGCTACGGGGCTGCGCTGTCCATGGTGCTGCTGGTGCTCGCGATAGGCGCGGCCGTGATCATCAACGTAAGCGGACGACGTGGAGGTCGGACCGATGTTTGAGACAAGGCGGGTCCGCACGCGCATCCTTCTGCAGATACTGCTTGTTGTCCTGGTCGTCCCGTTCGTGTTCCCGCTCGTCGCTATGGTGCAGGGGTCGCTTGCCGGAGCCGGATGGGCCAACTATGCAACGGTACTTTCTCTGCCTCTGCTGCCCGGATTCTTCATCAACAGCGCGATCATCGCCGCGTCGGTGATCATCATCGTGTTGATCTGCACCATGACGGCGGCGTTCGGCTTCTCGAAGCTGCACATCGCCGGCAAGGAAATCTACTTTTGGCTGCTCCTGGCGGCACTCACGCTGCCGGGCGTTGTGCTCCTCGCGCCGCTGTTCGCCACCGTCACGCAGGTCGGCGCGTACAACACGCTGTGGGCGGTTGTCCTCCCGGTCGCGGCGCTGCAGATACCGTTCACGACACTCCTCGCGCGCAATTTCGTGGACGGCATCCCGACCGAGCTGCTCGAGGCCGCTCGTGTGGACGGTGCGAACACCGTACGAACATTCTGGTACGTGCTGCTTCCGCTTTCCCGACCGATCATGGCCGCGATCCTCGTGCTCGTCTTTATCAATTCGTGGAACGAATTTCTGCTTCCGCTGCTGTTCCTGCAAACACCGGACCAACAGACGGTGACGCTGGTTCCCCAGTACTTCGTCGGCCAATACAACAACGACCAAACGAAGGTGCTCGCCGCCGCGGTGCTCACCGGCCTCCCCGTCGTCATCGCTTATATCTGTCTCCAGCGATTTTTCGAACGCGGCCTCGCGGCGGGCGCCCTGAAGTAATTCCACGAACCTCAAACACACGATCACCACGATCGGTGGCGAATATCGTCAACGACACATCGAAATGCAAGGAAGTCACACATGCCATACGGCGAACTTGAACCAGGCCAGATCGCACGCGTCCACCTTCACGACGTGGTCAGCGGCAAGGACACGGTCATCTACGAGAGCAGCGACGTGCTGTTCGAGGCACCCAACTGGTCGGGC
>JACMOZ010000284.1 GCA_014377785.1 Aeromicrobium sp. | reverse complement strand
CTGGGGAGTCGGTTGTTCTTCGGGCTGAGGTTTCTGACGCTGAGTTGGTTTTTGTAGAAGCTGACGATCTTGCGCAGATTCTCGACCACGGTTCCAATAGCGACGATGAGGTATGTGAAAGTGTTGCCGCGAACTGCTCGCTTCTCGGCGTCTGAGATGTCTTCATACTGGCTGCGCTTTAGGCTGCGGTTGACTGACTCGACACCATTTCGCATGCCGTTGGCGGGGCACCACTCGTCGGAGCCCCAGACGAAGTACTGCTCGTGCCTGAGTCCACCCGCGTTGGCCGGTTCGGCCTCTTTGCCTTCGGGGCGCTTCATACTCACCGTGACACCCTGATGAGTGCCGGGCCTTGCTTTCCATTTGGCGTAGTCGGGAGAGTCGATAGGGACAAGGTATCGGCGGGTAATGACAACTTGGCTTGTCCGGTTAAGCGGACTGGAAAGTTGGTTTTGTGGTTCGGTCCGAGGCTCACGATTTCCGAGGTGATTTAGCGCGCGGCGGTCGGCCTGTGGCGGTTAAGTAGGTCGTGGGAAAAAGGTACACAGCACCGCAGTCGACGACACACGCTCTGAGTACATCAAGACTCGTCGATTGCGGCCTCATTAGTCGATTGCTCGGAAACTGCTTTCTTGTCGGTCTTACGTCGGAATACCGATCCGAGTGCGTCAGTGACGCTGGAGGCCGCGCCCTTGACCGCGGCGCTGGCATTCCCTGCAACAGCGACGGCCCGGTCTTTTTCCGGTATCCCGTCCCCATCGTTGTCGAACGCGCGGAACGGCGCTGTGGCCCAGCCGAAGCTTTCGACCCCAAGTCGCCAGGTCACAGCGACCCCAACGGATGCGGTTGCGAGAGCCGTGTCTCGCACCTCAGCGACGGCCCGGCCCCATCGCCTGGCGACCTCGGACTCATGGCCTGATCGATCCCGAGCCGCCCGCGGAAATCTAGAACGCCGAGCACGACTTGGTTGCTCGATTTAACTGCTGCTGGGGAGTCGAACGGGTTGAGAAGCACTGAAGCGTTTGCGCGCTGCACGGTCTCGCTCATCTGGGAGAGAATGCGTGCTGTCGTGCGGGTGATGAGTTCGACACGATTTCGACGAGCGTTGATCAGTCCGACTTGATGGGTCTCGCGCCTTTGGCTCTCGCGATCGGCGAACGTCGTCGCGCAGATTCGCTAGTTGCTCGTTTGCCGTTTTGCTCGAAATGCCCACAGTCTAGAGTCAGCACCATGATCTCTGACGCTCCCCGCTCGCTCGGGGCCGCCAGTGTGCTGCGTGACCGACTCATGATGCGACACTCATCGCCAACAACCGCTCCGTTGACTGCATGGGTCGAACGGTTGATAGACAGCCGCGCGAACGCAGGACTCATCGCGGAAGTTCCCACATTCGACCCAGCAGAAGCCGGTATTAATGCACGCGTGCTCCTGCTGCTCGAAGCGCCTGGACCGATGACCAACGCCCTTAACTCACACCCGGGATCAGGATTCATCTCGTCTGACAACGACGACAGCACAGCAGAAAACCTCTGGCATGCACGACAAGACGCTGAGCTCATCGACGACACACTCCTATGGAACATAGTCCCGTGGTACCTAGGCCCAGCCGACAAGAAGCCAAAGGTGTCAGACCTTCGCGAAGGTGCGAAGACTCTCCGCGAACTCATCTCGATGCTCCCGGAACTACACACTGTGGTTACCCTCGGGGTCATCCCCCGAAATGGGTGGACAAGATTCGGGCGCCCAAATCTCGGCACCGCCATGCGGACCATCGAAACATGGCACCCTTCACAACTAGCGATGAACCAGCCAGGGAAGCGTGAGCACCTGGCTGAAGCGCTCACGCGCGCGCGTCGGGATTGGCGCCATGATGACGCGAGCAACAGGCCGGTATTCATCGACCATGACATCGAGGGATCAACGGTTGCACAGTGGTACACCAATGCCGACGGCGATCGAGTAGAGATTCACCCTCGATGGTGGTGAAGGTTAGAGCGAAGAGACTGTCCTTCCGGCGCTCTCTTCAAGCCAGAATTCACGAACTCTTGCGATAGAGGAACCAACGACAAGCGCCCGAAATTCTCGTGCAAACACTAGGTACATCGCCTGTATCTGGAGGGTTTCGCTTGGGAATTCTCTTCCGACCGTAATGACAGTGCCCAGCGTTTGACTGCTCAGATGGATTTCCCGAATCACCCACAGTGGGGAAGTTCGGGCAATTGCCCGGTGCTTGTTCGGAAAATGGGTCGCGACAACTGTTCAATGGTTATCCGGCCCATTTTTTGTGCCTGGATTGTTCGGGTCGTGCAGGGGTAGGTATGCCGTGGCTAGTTTGTCCTCATGGAGCAATGAAGGGCGAAGTGCTCGTTCGTCGAGGGCCGACAGCTGGGGTTCGCTGCCCGGGGCGCGGTCAGATAGTGTGGCGATAAGTGATGGGAGATCATTTTGTCGGATCACGCGGCACAGTTGCCGAAGACACTGCGCCTTCGATACGCAGGCCATTGCGCACAGTGCGCGCCCGACATGCCCGTCGGCACCAGTGCGGTCTACGACCGCGATACCAAGAGCGTCACCTGCATGGCGTGCCTGGCCGAAACAATCCCGTCGGCACCGCAAACGACGGGACCGGATTTCCCCGAGAGCTTCGACGACGCGAAGAGCGCACTCCCGGAACTTGGCCCGGAGCAATCGGAGGCCTTCGCCGGAGTTGCTGGTGCGTCCGCTCAGCACGAGTATGAGCGACGCAAGAACAAGCGGGAGACGCGAATTCGCGACGCTCACCCACGCATGGGTGGCCTCATCTTGGCCCTGAGCGATGACCCGCAAAGCACCAAAGCGTGGGCTACCGGTGCGCAGGGCGAAAAGCGACTGGGCCGACAACTCGACGGCCTCATCGGAGATGGCGTGCATGTTCTGCACGACCGCCGCATCCCTCCCACCAAGGCCAACATTGACCACATCGTCGTGTGTCCCTCGGGCGTCTTCGTGATCGATGCGAAGAAGTACCAGGGGCAACGTCCCAGCCTGCGGATTGAGGGTGGGTGGATTCGCGCCCGCACGGAGACGTTGATGGTCGGATCACGCAATCGCACCAACCTGGTCGACGGAGTGCACCAGCAGGTCGCCCGCGTCCAGGCGGCGCTCGACGCGAAAGGTCTTAGTGCGGTGCCGGTCGGCGGAATGCTGTGCTTTGTCGAGGCCGACTGGCCACTGATTGGCGGAGACTTCACGATCGCCGGGCTGAATGTGCTGTGGCCGAAGAAGGTAGCTAGCCACATTATTAAACCGGGCGCCGTTGACATTGACACCGTGAAGCGGGTCTATCAGGCCCTCGCATCATCGTTCCCGCCCGCGTAGATTTTTCCAATCGGGACCGTCGACGGTTTAGTCGACACATATCCACCAAACCATTAGCAGTCCCGCCTGGCGCGCACACTGACTTCTCCCGCTTAGTAGTGACGCTGCGAGACACGCAACCGGCAGAGTATTACGAGGCCTCCGCCGTGCTGCGGATCTGCCGGAGCACGGTGACGAGCGCCACGACCTGCGCACCGGTGAACAGGCCATCCGGCCCCGTTGGCGCAACACCGGTGAAGGGAGCCTCATAGATGAGCGCGGGGTCGACAGTGCCGCGCTGCGTGAGCTGATCGACGAGCAGCTCGACGAATACCAACTGATTCGCAGTGAAGGTCGTGCCGGCTGCAAACGACGACAGCGCGGCGGTGGCGGCAATGCGGTCCATACCTACCGTTGAGCGTACAAAAAGCCCGAGGCCGTGTGCTTCGGCCGCGGCCAACATGACATCGGAGCGTGTGAAGCCGCCGGTGTCCACCATGATTCGCTCAATTTCGGAGAGATCGAGCGCGGTGAGCTGATGCCCGTTGCGCACTTTGAAGAGCACAACGTCATCCTCATGCTCGCGAAGAAAGACGAATGCCTTTTCCCGAAACCGCGCCCGGTCAACCGCGACCGCCACGTATTCAATTGGGATGTCTTCGCTGGCCAGCGCGGTGTCGGCGAAGTTGGAATAGACGACGGATTTAGCCGTGGTGTCGATGAGCCGTACGAGTGAGCGCAGCCGAATACGGGCCATTTCGATCATCGGCACGGTGACATCCACCCACCATTCGTCGCTCGCCACCGCGGCGATCAGCTCGATGTTCGCAGCGATCACCGGAATGCTCTTTTGTTCGGCCAGGGCGTTGGCGATCCCCTGCATGCGAGAGCGGGCGGCAGCGAACCCGGTAGCACCAACCAGCACCCCGAGCCCGGCCCGAAGCGCGAACAGGTCGAAGCGTTTAGCCGCCTCGTCTTGGTCGAGCACGTCGTCGGCGGAGGGAAGGCCAGCCAGGGATGCTGCATCCTCGTAATCGGCACCGGTCATCGACAGCCATCTGGCTGGCTCGCCGTACCGCTCCACCTGTCGGCGGTGCGGGCGCACCAGAAAGTTGTTAAGGCTCATTGCGGCCACCTGGCTGTGCAGGTGAGCGGCAAGTCCCTCGCGAATGGCGGAGAGCGCAGCGTCATCCACTGGATCGTTCACAGCTCCGTCGATGCCGGCGAGCAGGGACAGGCGCGCGGCAAACAGCCGTGCGCCGAGAGGCGCTGCTATCGAGACACCGGCCGAGGGAAAGTCCTGGTTGAAGTACTCGATATTGCCGCAGACATCGAAGATGACGAAGTCTTTCTTGTCCTCCCCCGGCCCATACAGGTCGGGGCGAAGCCGGGTGCCTCGGCCCACCATCTGCCAGAACTTTGTCTTTGAATGCACCGGCTTGAAGAGGACGAGATTGACGACATCGGGAACGTCAATGCCGGTGTCGAGCATGTCGACCGAAATGGCAATCTGGAGGCGATTATCGGTGAGCGAGAAATCGTCGATCAGGCTCTGCACGTAGGTCAGCCCACTCACGATCACCCGAGCGAAATGCCCCGCGTACTCGGGATAGTTCGCGTCGAACCGAGCGTTGATGAAGTCCGCATGGTTCTTTGAGCGCGCGAAGATGATTGTCTTGCCGAGGCGATCTCCCCCGGCAACCTTGCGCCCTTCGACCATGAGCGTCTGCAGCACCTTGTCCACGGTGTCGATGTTGAACAGCCAGCTGTTCACCGCGTTGGCTTCGATTTCGTCTGGCGTGTCTTCGTCGCCCCAGTCGAGGGTGTCCCAGTGCTCCTTCTCGCTCTCGCTCAAATCGTCGTAGCGGATGCCCTCGCGCACGAATTGGGTGGCAATCGAACGCCCCACCGGCGGCACGAGGAAACCGTCCTTGATCGCATCGCTGAGTTCGTAAGAGTCGGTAGGCACACCATCCTCGAGCCCAAACAGGCCGTAGGTGTTGTGGTCGACTTCGTCTTTCGGCGTGGCCGTCAATCCGACCAGCAGAGCGTCGAAGTATCCGAAGATCGCGCCGTATTTTTGGTACACCGAACGATGCGCCTCATCGATCACGATCAGGTCAAAGTAACCCGGTCCGAAGCGTCGAAGGGTGTCCGCCCCCGTGTTAATCTCGCCCGCACTGATCAAGCCCGTGTTGATCAAGCCCATCATCGACTGATAAGTGCACAGGTAGACGCGACCCTCGGAGGCCCGGTCGGTGACGAGGTTGACCGGTGCGGCATCCGGCAACTGCGCTTTGAACGCCCCCGTTGCCTGATTGACCAAGGCGGTGCGGTCGGCCAGAAACAGGATGCGCTTGGTCCAGTTGGCGCGGATCATCAGATCGACGAGCGAAATCACCGTGCGGGTCTTGCCACTGCCGGTGGCCATCACCAGAAGCGCGCGGCGCTCTTTTTTCTCGAACGCGTCTGACACCCGTCGAATCGCGCGCTGCTGATAGGGCCGCGCCGCAATCGTGGTGCTGAGTGGCAGGCTGCCGAGCGGCACCCGCGAGGTGCGGCGTTGGATGAGCAACTGCAGCTGGTCATTCGTGAGGAACCCCTGCACCGGGCGGGGCGGATACATGGCGTCGTCCCAGATCGAGTGCTCATAACCGTTCGTGTAGAAGATGATCGGTCGTTGCCCAAACTGGCGTTCGAGCGCATCCGCATAGAGCTTCGCCTGTTGCTGGCCGACATTCGCATCTTTTCTGGTGCGCTTCGCCTCGACCACGCCAAGCGGTTTTCCATCATCTCCCCACAGAACGTAGTCAACGAAACCTTTTCCGCCGATTGAGTTGTTGGGCATTCCGGTGACCGGGTATTCGATATCGCGCTGATCGACCAGCGGCCAGCCGGCCTCGCGCAGCAGAACGTCGATGAAGAGGTCTCGGGTCTCATCTTCGCGGTAGTCGTGCGTGTCGGGAACGATCGCGTTCTGCTTCTTGGCTTGGGCAACTTCCTCCTGCAGCGCGGTGCGCTCGGCACGCAACGATTCATTCGCTGACAGCGCGTCACTGAGTTGTTGGTCTTTCGCCGTGAGCTCCTCAGACAGCGACTTCAGTTGAGCCACGGTGCGGGCGGCCGCGCCCGGCTGCGGCCTGGGAATTACTTCCGTGTTGAACACCGCGCCGGCTGCGGGCCGCCCTTCGGTCGTCGGCGCGTAGTGAATGGCGAGCCAGCTCACCACGTGAAATAGCTCTCGAATAATCGGCACACTGTCGGTATCTCGAAGCGGTGCGGCACGATGTACGGCGAAATTGCCCTGCGTGCGAATCACATCCATTTTTGCCAGGATGCTCGGCCCGACCAGCTGCTTGAACGTCGGCTCGTAGAGAAGGCTGACCAGATCGTTTTTGTAGGGAGCTTCGGGCGTGGCATCCGCCCGATAGAGCCAGTTGACCAGCGTCTCAATGGCCCGACGTGCATAGAAGATGGACGATCGTGGATCGCCGTAGGTGTAATGCTCGGCTCGCTGCGCCTCTTCCGCAATGCCCGGCCAGGTAGCACGCGCGAAGGCGAAGTTGCCCATCCGGTTCCCTTCGGTAGCTTTCGCCAGACTAGTGGGAACAGCTCATGTATTGGCGCGAAACCTGCGAGATACTTCTCGCGGATTCGCGATGATTCTCGACGTGCGCGTCAGCTAGTTGTTGTCGGCAAGCAGGTTGGGGGTGTTAAAAGGGTGGTGGGTCGGCTTCTCGGCTGTAGCCGGTGGGGCTGGTCCATACTGCACGCTCGGCACCGGGTGGTTTTGCTACCCGCCATTTGGTTTGGTGTTTCATCGTGTGGTGTTTGCGACATCGGTGGCTGAGGTTGTCTGCGGTGGTTGTTCCGCCGTCGGCCCAGGCGCGGGTGTGGTCGAGATCGCAGTGGGCTGCGCGTCGTCCGCAGCCGGGGAAGTCGCAGGTGACTTGCAGGATGGCGAGCCACCGTTTCAGTGCGGTGGGAACCCGGTACTGCCGCGGGTCGATCCCAAGAATCGTGCCGGAGACCGGATTGGTGAGCAGTCGTGTGATCGAGGGCACTGTTGCGCATAGCCTGCGGGCGGTGTCGATATCGATCGGACCGACGCCTTCGAGTAGGGCTGGCTCATCGGAGTGGCCGAGCAGGCTCAGCACGGGGATGGTCAGCGCGACCGTGACCCCGACTGCCGGCCGCGTGCCTGTGCCGCTCGTGCACGTGCCTGTGCTGCTTGCGCACGTGCTGCTTGCGCATGGGCGGCTTGTGCCGGTGAGCAGGTCGCTGGGCACGTCGGCGCGCAGTTGGGCCATGGTGCGTTGTTCGTCGGATTCGGTGAACAGTCCAAATGCGAGGCTATCGAGGGCGGCGCCGACCAGTGCTAGTTTCTCTGCCGACAGGTGTGCGTGTAGCCAGCCCATGCCGTCACGGTCCACTTCGGTCCACACCCCACGGTGCGCGTTGGCCGCGTCATGGCGTTCGGTGAGAGTTTGCGCTTGCAGTTTCTCGCGGGTGGCCCGGGCTGTGGCCTTAAATCTGGCCGGGGCAAGAGTGATGGCTCCCATGATTCTGGTTTGAAACTCGGCCCATAAATCTGCTGGCAGCTCGCTGACTATGGATGCCGCTTCCCGGGCGTTCTGGGTCGAGACTTCTCCCTCGGCAAACCACGCCCACAGAAGCGGGAGGCGTTCCCGGAGGGTTCGCGCGAAAAAGCCATGGTTGCGAACGGTGGACTCTGCGAGGCTGAGGCGCACCGCAAGGTCGGCGGCGGCGGCGCGTTCGGCGAACTCGACGGCATCCCCGCGGAGCATGACGGCATCGATGAATACCTCGGGATGTTCGGCGGCTTCCCGCAGGGTGGCATCTATCGCGCGGAATACTTCGGCTGATGCCCGCCACTGGGTGTGCTGCGCGAACTCGGCTTCGGCCATGCCGAATTCGACGCGGGTCTCAGCGTCGGCCATGTTGAGTAGGGGGTTGTGCATGAACATACTCAATCAGCAGCCACCGACATTGCATACCGACAGAGAAGTGCCGGTCAGAACTGGTATTTATCCACAGGCAAGCTTGCGCAAATCGGCTCTGTGGAGGAGAAGAGGCGAGGCACTGCGAGGCTTTACTCTTCGCTGAAGAAGTCCTCGTCGATCTTCACGATCTCGATGCGACGAGCCGCCTGCACACCAACGCGTCACTGCTGCGTTCTCCAACCAGTGTCTTCGTTTACAGTTCGCCTCGGAAGGCGCGGTATTGGAGGGAGGCGAACAGCTCGTCGAGCAAACGAAGATGTCCCGTCATCGCAAATGTCACTTGCGCCGCAGCATCGAAAGTACTCGCCAAAATTTCCTGTTCAGTCAGCGGCGGAACACTGACTGGGTACGAAAGCAACTGCTCTCGGTTTAGTTTCGGCATCTGAGCGCGATTTGAGAGACCCGCCGCAAAGGCCAAGAAATCCGCGGCCCGCAAAGTAGCCCAAAGAAACTCGCGATTAACAACTTGGGAAACCACCATCAAAGGGTAGATGTCAGCGCTGCACAACCCGCCGTGGATAGGCAGTGCCACTTTGTTTAGAACGGGCCGAATCTTGCTGTACAAGATCGCGCTTGGTTCGTAGAGATATTTTCCGCTGATAGCTCCCTGCGCCGCAGCGGTTCCCATATTTTGAAGTCGACCCGTTCCACTTTCGATGGCGTCCGATCCTATTAGCTGCATATTTGCAAACTGAGGCAGCTTAGGGTCTACAAGTCGCGCGCTAATTTCAACGAGGTTGCCTAGTAACTCAACAGATTCCACCCGACCAGAGCTGGTCAGTTCTTGGAACCGTGAAACGATGATTCGTTCGATCTCCACAAGGGCGCGGCGGGGCTTGGCGCGGAGGTTGTCGGCCTGGTCGAGGAGGGAGGCGATTCGGCGCTGTTCGGGGAGCGGCGGGAGGGGGACCCTTAACGCCTCAAGATCCGATTTTCTCAGAGAAGGAACGGTCGTGGAGCTGGCTAAGGCATACATATCGATGGTTTGAAGGAATCTGAAGAGATACCTTGAGTCGATCCGATGATTCGGAATTGCCGCCATCGCGTTGTTGTCGATCAACAGATCTACCTCTGCGATTACGCGAAAGTTCTGTCTTATCGCTTCGCCAATTTTTGCAAAGAGCACACTGTTTGCGGGAACTAACGAAGCCCGCAAAGCCAACCTTTCCTGTGTCGTGATGTGGTTGCGGGCTGAGCCGATTGTGGAGGATCCACTCCGTGCAGCTGCAGAAATGTCACCGACTTTCACAAACGGTACTTCGGAGCCCGTTCGGCCTTGAATAGCCGGAGGGAATCCAATCCCAGCTTGCAACCGGGAAACTTCGCCAAGCGCCATGCGCGGCCATTCCATCTTCAAGCGTCCAAGGTCCGCGAAAGCTTCCGGGTCGCATCGGCAATCTCCTGCTCGAGCACCGCGAGGTCGGCGAGGATCTCGGCCGGAGCGCGGTGGACTACCTCGTCATGCACCACCTCTTTATATCGGTTGAGGCTGAGGTCGTAACCCTGCTCCGCAATTTCTGACTTCGGAACTAGGAACGATTGCGCGGTTCGCGGCCTGGCCGCCTCTTCTGAGCCAGCCACGCCCAGCGACTGCCAGCGCGCGAGCACGTCGGGCAGGTCATCCGCCTCGGTCGGCGAGCGCTTGTCGTCGAGGGAGAAGCCGTCGGCTTTCACTTCGTAGAACCAGACGTTGTCGGTGCCGCCAGAGCTGGTCTTTTGGAAAAACAGGATGGCAGTAGACACCCCCGCATACGGTTTGAAGACACCGCTCGGCAGCTTCACGACGGCTTCGAGCCGGTGGTCTTCCACGAGCATCCGCCGCAGGTCTTTGTGCGCTTTGGATGATCCGAAGAGCACGCCGTCGGGCACGATGACGGCGGCACGTCCGCCGTTCTTGAGCAGGCGGAGCATGAGGGCGAGAAAGAGCAGCTCGGTCTTCTTCGTCTTGACGATCTGCAGCAGGTCTTTGGCGGTCGTCTCGTAGTCGAGGCTGCCCGCGAACGGCGGATTCGCGAGCACGAGCGTGTAGTCGCCACCGGCCACCGAATGTTGCTCGGCCAGGGCGTCGCGGCGCTGAATCGTGGGGGTCTCCACCCCGTGCAGTTGCATGTTCATGCTGCCGATGCGGCTCATGGATGCGTCAGAGTCGAACCCGGTGAACGCCAGCCGGTTGAAGTGGTCGCGGCTCGCAGCATCCGCCCAAATCTCTGGGTGGTTCTTACGCAGGTACTCCCCCGCCATCACGAGAAAGCCGGCGGTGCCCGCGGCCGGGTCGATGATCGTGTCGGTGGGGGTTGGCGCGGTCATGTCAACCATGAGCCGGATGATGTGGCGGGGGGTGCGAAACTGGCCGTTCGTGCCGGCGCTGGCGAGCTTGCCGAGCATGTACTCGTAGATGTCGCCCTTGGTGTCGCGGTCGTGCATCGGGATGCCCTCGAGCAGGTCAACGGCCTTCACCAGAAGCTCCCGGGTGGGGATGGTGAACCGCGCGTCCTTCATGCTCGCCGCGTAGCTCGACCCCTCCTCGCCGAGGCGCTGCATGAACGGAAACACGTTCTGGCCCACCACCTCGAACATTTCCTCAGAGGAAAAGTTCTTGAAATGCGACCAGCGCAGGTCGCTGTAGGGGCGGGGGCGACGGGCAGTGTCATCCGTTCCCTGAGGGAAAACCGGGTTCTCGATCGGGATGCCGAGGGTGTTCGCCTTGTTCTCGGCGAGGGTGTGCAGCTCGTCGAGCCGCTTGATAAAGAGCAGGTAAGTGACCTGCTCGATGACCTCCATCGGGTTGGCCATGCCGTTGGACCAGAAGGCGTTCCACACCTTGTCGACCTGAGATTTGAACTGGTCTGCTGCCATTGACACTGATCCTCACTGAGATGCGCGGGTCGACCCGCGTGATGCTGGGAAGAGTCTCGCAGACTGAGGCGCACGGGTTGGCAACGAGGGCCTCAGGCGGCAGAACAGGAATGGGAGAAATTGTGCAGAGCGGGCCGACTGCTCCTGGGCACCGGGTGTTTCGTCACGCGCAGCGAAGATCTTCTCGCGCCTGCGCCTGCCGCACCCTCGTGGATCGAATCGGCCATAATTCTGCCATCTGGCGACTTACTGCGACACGCAAAGACATACGGCGGCAGCGATGATCGCCGCTCCTCTACAGTCGGGCCATCCCCCATATTTCCGCCCCAATCCCCGCGCGCCTGTCCAGGAAGTTTTTGCATGATCCAGATCGAACAGCTGACGAAAGTCTTCGGCCATGGAGCCACACGATCCCTCGTACTCGACCGCCTCGACTTCAGCGTCGAGGCCGGTGAGATCT
>JACMOZ010000283.1 GCA_014377785.1 Aeromicrobium sp. | reverse complement strand
TCGTGATGCCCGACGGAAGTTCGACGCGCTCCCGCAATATTGTGCGCTCCAGCGTCCCGGCGAAGGGCTCCAGCGATCGGGCCACTGTCAACATCGTGAACCTCGAGCACTATGTGCGCGGCGTGATTTCGGCCGAGATGCCGTCGTCATGGAAGCCGGAGGCGCTGAAGGCCCAAGCCGTCGCAGCCAGGACCTACGGGGTGCGTGGACTGACACCTTCGCGTTACTACGACTTGTGCGACACCACGTCGTGCCAGGTTTACAAGGGCGTCTCCGCTGAGACTGTGGCCACCGATGCGGCGGTCAATGCGACAAACGGAAAAATCGTCACGTATCAGTCGAAGCCCGCCTTCACGCAGTTCTCGTCCTCGTCGGGAGGACGTACGGCTGCGGGAAGCCAGCCTTACCTCACCGACGCCCCCGATTCCTATGACGACTTCGCCGCGAACCCGGTGCACAACTGGACGATCTCGATCGCCGCCTCGACCGTGGAAAAGAAATGGCCGACGATCGGCATTCTCAAGACAATCAAGGTCACCAAGCGCACTGGACACGGTGACTTCGGCGGCCGTGTTGTGAGTGCGACCCTGACCGGGTCCAAAGGCTCGAAGACGGTGACTGGCAACGACCTTCGCTTCGGTCTCGGACTTCGGTCCAATTGGTTCGGGTTCAACTGAGCTGCCGATCGTGTGAGAGTCTCTCCCGGTCTGAGACAATCGACCTATGAACGCTCTCGCGAAGTCCATCGTCGTTGCCGCAGTTGCCAACACTGCATCTTTGGCGTTCGCCGCGTGGATTTTTTCAGATTTCAACGTCCGGCACACCGGCTTCATCTTCGCCGCCGTGCTGTTCACGTTTTTCGCCGTCGCGCTCAAGGGAATTGTCGTCAATACGGTCAATCGCTTCGCGCGCGGCTACACCGTCATCGGCGGGCTGGTCCTCACGTGGGTCGCGCTGCTGCTCACTGATCTGATCGTGCCCGCGCGCGGCTTCGCCATCGACGGCTTTGGAACCTGGCTCGGCGTCATTGCCATCGTATGGGCAGCCGGCATCGCCTACGGCGAAGTCGACACGACGGCGCCGGCCCCGCGCAGAGTCTGACTCACTTGTTGGCGCTGTGCGAGCCGATCTCGAATAGGCAGAAGGGCCTAGACATCTTTGATGTCGGCGATCACGGCGCCGGCGCCAACTGTGGCGCCGAGTTCGGCGCTGAGACCGGTGATGACGCCGGCACGGTGGGCGTTGATGGGTTGTTCCATCTTCATGGCTTCGAGGACGACGACCAGATCGCCTTCAGCGACTTCCTGACCTTCCTCGACACCGATCTTGACGATGGTTCCTTGCATCGGCGAGGTCAGTGAATCGCCGCTTGCCGCGGCGCCGGACTTCTTGGCCGAACGCTTGGCCTTCTTGGAACCACGGGCTGCAACGGCTCCCGCACCAAGTCCACCGGGAAGTATCACTTCGATGCGCTTGCCAGCGACCTCGACGGTCACGCGTTCGCGTTCTTGGGGCTCCACGGTCTCTGTGGTGCCACCGTTGTAAGGCTCGATCTGATTGTCAAAATCGGTCTCGATCCAGCTGGTGAAGATGCTGAATGTCTTGCCGTCACCGATGAAGGCCGGGTCGTCGACGACGACGCGGTGGAACGGGATGACGGTGGGCATGCCGTCGACGACGAACTCGTCGAGGGCACGGCGTGAGCGCGCGAGTGCCTCGTCGCGGTTTTTGCCGGTCACTATGAGCTTGGCCACCAGAGAGTCGAAGGCGCCAGGAACGGTCTCACCCTCGGTGTAACCGCCATCGACGCGGACGCCGGGGCCTGCCGGGGTCTCCCATTTGGTCAGGGTGCCCGGTGCCGGCAGGAAGCCGCGGCCACCGTCTTCGGCGTTGATGCGGAATTCGATCGAGTGGCCGACGACCTCGGGGTCGCCGTAGCCGAGTTCTTCGCCCGCTGCGATGCGGAACATCTCGCGGACGAGGTCGATACCGGTGACTTCTTCCGAAACCGGGTGTTCGACCTGGAGGCGCGTGTTGACCTCGAGGAAACTGATGACACCGTCCTGACCGACAAGGAACTCGCACGTGCCGGCGCCGACATAGCCGGCCTCTTTCATGATCGCCTTCGACGAGTCATACAGCGTGGTGATCTGCTCTTCGGTGAGGAAAGGCGCGGGTGCCTCTTCGACGAGTTTCTGGTGGCGGCGCTGCAATGAGCAGTCACGGGTCGATATGACGACGACATTTCCGTGCTGATCTGCAAGACACTGCGTTTCAACGTGACGCGGTTTGTCGAGATAACGTTCGACAAAACATTCGCCGCGGCCGAAAGCCGAGACGGCTTCGCGCACGGCTGATTCATACATCTCGGCGACTTCCTCGAGATTGCGGGCAACCTTGAGCCCACGGCCGCCGCCGCCGAAAGCCGCCTTGATGGCAATGGGGAGTCCGTTTTCCTTGGCGAAGGCGACGACCTCGTCGGCGTCCTTGACCGGATCTTTCGTGCCCGACACCAGTGGCGCGCCGACCTTCTGGGCAATGTGTCGGGCGGCAACCTTGTCACCGAGGGACCTGATGGCGTCCGGCGGCGGACCAATCCAGATGAGCCCGGCATCGATGACGGCCTGCGCGAAGTCGGCGTTCTCGGCGAGGAATCCATAACCGGGGTGGACGCTGTCGGCACCGCTCTTTGCGGCGAGGGCGAGAATCTTTTCGATCGAGAGATAGGACTCGGCCGGAGTGGATCCGTCGAGCGAGTAGGCCTCGTCTGCGAGCCGTACGAACAAGGCGTCGCGATCGGGCTCGGCATAGACCGCAACGCTGCCGATGCCGGCGTCCTTGCAAGCTCGAATGACACGAACGGCGATTTCACCGCGGTTGGCGATAAGGACCTTGGCCAGGGGCGTAATCACTGAATGACTCCTCAATACGGTGGGGCTGCCTGCTGATTCTAGGGGAGTCCTGAAGCCCGGCGCTGAGAGGTTCCTTTCTCGCGGGTATTTGCTCGAAGGCCCCTGGCACACTTTCCCCTTGCTTAACAAGTTTTGGTTAACGGGTATTAACATGGCGTCATGACTTTCACCTTGTCCGCCGAGCACGAGTCCTTCCGCCAGAGTGTCCGCGAGTTCGCCGCTGCCGAAATCGCGCCACACGTCGCCCAGTGGGACAAAGACCATCATTTCCCCGTCGACGTGGTGCACAAGATGGGTGACCTCGGCTTGTTCGGCACCACCGCGCCCGAGGCGTACGGCGGCGCCGACGGCGGCTTCACCAGTCTGTGCGTGGCAATCGAAGAACTCGGCCGGGTCGATCAATCGATAGGCGTGACGCTTGAGGCGGGCGTGGGCCTGGGAATCAATCCGATCCTGACGTTCGGTACCGAGGAGCAGAAGTCCACCTGGCTGCCCGATCTTGTGGCCGGTAAGACACTCGCCGGTTTCGGCCTCACCGAGCCTGGCGCGGGCTCCGATGCGGGCGCGACCAAAACCAGGGCGATGCTCGACAACGGCGAATGGGTCGTCAACGGATCGAAGCAATTCATCACCAATTCAGGCAGCGACATCACCTCGCTCGTGACAGTGACAGCCCGGACTGGCGACCGTGGGGACGGGCGGCCCGAAATCTCGACCATCATCGTGCCCTCGGGCACACCGGGATTCGTGGCCGAACCCGCCTACGACAAGCTTGGTTGGCACATTTCGGACACCCATCCGCTCACTTTCACTGACGCTCGCGTCCCCGAAGATCACCTGCTCGGCGAACGCGGTCGCGGTTTCGCCCAGTTTCTGGCCACACTCGACGACGGCCGTGTCGCCATTGCGGCACTTGCCGTCGGCTGTATACAGGCCTGTCTCGACTTGTGCGTGCAGTATGCGGGCGAGCGGACGACGTTCGGCAAGCCGATCGGCGCCAAACAGGGTGTGGCTTTCCAAATCGCAGATCTGGCTGTCATGGTCGAAGCGGGTCGGGCGCTGACGTATCAGGCAGCCGCCATGAAGGACGCCGGCGCTCCGCTCAAAGATTTCAAGCAGGCGGCGGCGATCGCCAAGTTGTACACGTCCGAAGCGGCCGTGACGGCGACGCGTATTGCCACCCAGGTTTTCGGCGGTTACGGGTTCATGGAGGAATACCCGGTTGCGCGTTTCTATCGCGATGCGAAGATCCTCGAGATCGGTGAAGGCACGTCAGAAGTACAGCGCATACTCATCGCGCGCGGACTTGGCCTTCCGGTCGAGTGAACTAGATCGAGTGGCGCGAACGACGAAACAGGACGAACGCTTCCGCCAGGGACGCGACGCCGGCGACCCCAAGTCCGATCCAAAGCAATGGCAGCCCGGGATCGTCGTCTTCTGCTGACGCCTTGACCTTGGCCGATCCGGCTTCGCCTACGGCCTTCGGCTGCGAGACATAGGCCGGCTTGCCGCTCGGTTCTCCGACGACGGCGAGTTCCATCGTGACGGGGATTTGGAGGCTCGCATTCGTGTTGTTGGCACGGCCGGGCTGAAGGACCAGCGCGTATTTTCCAGCGAGACTCGGGCCTGAGTTGTGCTCCGCGGCACCTAGCCCCGTTTGGCGGTTGTTGTAGGCAACGGGAAGTGTGGTCGCATACATCGTCGAGAATGAGTTGTTGCCGATGATGGCCGAGTTCTGGATCTGTGAACTTCCGCCGAGGTCTTCGCGCGCCTTACCGGATACGTCGAGGCCGACCACATCGATGCGCAGGTCGATGCCGTCCTTCGCGCGAGGTTGGCGGCAACCTTGCAGGGATCGGGCGTGCAGGTGGGTTCACCGTCGGAGACGAGCACGATGGTGCACTGCCCGTCCTTGCCCAGGTCCTTGCTGGCTTGCTGGAACGCCTAACCGGCCGGCGTTTCGCCAAAGGGCTTGTATGTCGCGATAGCCCTTTTCAGTTGGGCCCGGTTGCCTGTCGCCGGATCGACGACGCGCTGAGAGTCGGTGCAGGCGCCCTTGTCATCACGGAAAAAGACCTTGGCGCCATACACACGAAGTCCGACGTCCTGACCCTCCGGCAGTCCGTCGATCACTGTGCCGAGCGCTCCTCTGGCCGCAGAAATCTTGGTGACGCCGCTGGCAGCCTTCTCCTTCATCGAGCCGAAGGAGTCGAGCACGAGCATCATCGGGCCAGCTTCCTCGCCTGCGGCACCGGCAGGGACGGGGGCGAGAAGGGTCCCGGCGACGATCAAGAAGGCGGAATGTCGTGCTAAGCGAATAATGGTGGAGATCTCGATGGGGCCTTGGACTGTTTCGATCGCCCGAGGCATCGCGATCCTGAGGATCGTCAGAGCTGCGGCTTTAGAGCGGGAAGAGTTTTTTCGAGGGCAGATTGATGCGTTTGGTGAAACTGCCGAAATCGATACTGACGGCAATCCCGTTCTCGAGACCGATAATGCGGCCGAGTCCATAGGTGTCGTGGGTGACCCGTTCGCCGATTTCATAAATGACGACCGGCTCCTCTACGGGGGGCTTGAAGGGGCTGGACGAGAGGTGGCGCCTGGAGCGCGCGGGGGTAGCCATGATGTTTCTATTGTCCTCCTGTTCGGTCGAAAAATGGAATGCGGAGGGAAACTGTTATATTTCCGGGCCTGTTGGAGCCGAAATCAGGCCCACAAATCGGTCCAGACGATGTCGAGGTCGGCGAGCAACATCCGCAACAGGGGCAACGAAATACCCACCACGTTGTGATGGTCTCCCTCGATACCGGTGATGAAGGCACCGCCGAGGCCATCGATGGTGAAGGCGCCCGCGACGTGGAGCGGTTCGCCGGTGGCGACGTAGGCCTCGATCTCATTGTCGCTGATGTCGGCGAAATGCACGGTGGTCGAAGCGGTGTCAATGAACTCGCGGCTCCCCCTGCGGACACAGTGACCGGTATGCAGCACGCCGGAGCGCCCGCGCATACGTCGCCAACGGCCGATCGCCTCGTGGGCATCGACTGGTTTGCCAAGGATTTCCCCCTCGAAGGCGAGGACGGAATCGCAACCGATGACGAGGTCATCAGCGTCAACGATCTCGGCGACTGCACGGCATTTGAGTTGGGCGAGGGCGGCCGCGAGATTGGCGGCGTCGGTCGAGGTCATCTGGTCCTCGTCGACTCCCGAAACTATGACATCGGGGTGCAGGCCGGCTTCTTGCAACGTCTTGAGGGGAGCGGGCGAAGCGGACGCCAGGACGACTCTCATAAGTCTCTGCTCATAAGTACTCCGGCTGGTTGTCGGTGTAGGTGGTGCGAACGGCTTCCAGCCGCCCGTCGGCGAGGATGTCGGCGATGAGCCGGGCCGAACCGCCGACGCCGGTCCACGCCGAATCGATGTTCGTCGTGACGAACCAAGAGCGATCGGCCGGCCACATCAGGTTCGGGCTGTTGATACCGCCACGAGGGAGATCAACCGCGTAGTTCGCGGCGCCCCATTGGCCGGCTTGGCTGAGCGGGCCGGCAAACAGCAAGTGGTCGTGGCCGGCATGCAGCCGAGGGCCGTTCATCACTTCGGGCGGGAACGCGGGCGGCGGAAGGGGTCTGGGCTTCTCCCGCCCAAAAACCCGGATCAGCCACGGCGGAGCAACGGCGAAGGTAGTCAGGAAGCCGACGGCTTCGCCGCCCTGAATGGCCCCATAACCATCCCAGAGGCCGAAGTAGCAGTCGTGGGGAGTTGTCGTATGGCGGGAGAGGACGTCGCAGAGCGCCGCCAGCAACGGGTCATCGAGATGGCCGTCGATCCGCGACAAGTCGCCCTGATGGGGCTGGGGTTCATCTCCGTGGAGAACGCGGACATACGCCTCGAAACCGGAAGGGCCGAGCCTGGCACGGGTGCGCTGGTCCCCGCGGTCGAGAAACCAGTCGCCGGGAGAGACATCGGCCAGCGGGCGCAGCGCCACGATTAGCGGCCGAGAGCGGACTGGCGCCAGGCCCCGGGGCCGACCTGATGGGGCTTGCGTGCCATGGCGACCGGGTGGCCCCACGCCGAGCGGATCTTCGGTTTTGCTCGTGCGGCCGCGTTGGCGGCCGCGGCGTTACGCGCCGCGATGACCGCCACGAGGGCGGCAAGTTCCTCGGGACTGAGGTCGCCCTTGACGACGCGCAGGATCGGTTTCGCGACCGGTGAGTCTTGAGGCTCCGTCTCGTCGCTCACAGCGCCTCCCTCGTCAAGAACGCACGATACGAGGTCGGCGCTGTGATGGTCCCATGATTCGCTCGCTGACGCTCGCTCACGGCGCCTCCCTCATCGAGAACGCACGATACGAGGTCGGCGCTGTGATGATCCCATGATTCGCTCGCTGACGCTCGCTCACAGCGGAATGTTCCCGTGCTTCTTGGGCGGCAGCGTTTCGCGTTTCGTTCGCAGCAGGCGGAGTGCCTTGACTATTTCGGCGCGAGTTCGACTGGGCGCGATGACGGCGTCGACGTAGCCCCGCTCGGCGGCAATGTAGGGGTTGCAGAGAGTGTCTTCGTATTCGGTCATGAGTTCCGCGCGCATCGCTTCGGGATCTTCAGCCGCAGCGATTTCCTTGCGGTAGAGGATGTTGACGGCACCGGAAGCGCCGACGACGGCTATCTGGGCCGAGGGCCACGCGATGTTGATGTCGGCGCCGAGGTGCTTGGAGCCCATCACGTCATACGCGCCGCCGTAGGCCTTGCGGGTGATGACGGTGACGAGCGGGACTGTGGCTTCGGCGTAGGCGTAGATCAACTTGGCGCCGCGGCGGATGATGCCGTTCCATTCCTGTTCGGTGCCTGGCAGGAAGCCCGGGACATCGACGAATGTCAGGACCGGGATGTTGAAGGCATCGCAGGTCCGGACGAAACGGGCAGCCTTTTCGGAAGCGTTGATGTCAAGGCAACCGGCGAATTGCATCGGCTGATTGGCGACGACGCCAACGCTGCGGCCTTCGACCCGGCCATAGCCGATGAGGATATTGGGCGCATAAAGCGGCATGACTTCGAGGAAGTCGCCGTCATCGAGGATCGACGCGATGACTGTATGCATGTCATAAGGCTGATTGGCCGAGTCGGGGATGAGGGTATCGAGGGCGAGATCGGTCTCGTTGGGTTCGAGGCCGGCGTCAGACTCATACAAGCTGGCATCGTAAACCTCGGGTTCTTCCATGTTGTTCTGCGGAAGATAAGAGATCAGCGCCTTGACATAGTCGATGGCGTCTTCCTCGTCGGCACCCATGTAGTGGGCGTTGCCGCTCTTGGTGTTGTGCGTGCGGGCGCCGCCCAGTTCTTCCATCGTGACGTCTTCGCCGGTCACCGTCTTGATGATGTCCGGACCGGTGATGAACATGTTGGACTCCTCATCAACCATGACGACGAAGTCTGTGACGGCCGGGGAGTAGACGTGGCCACCGGCGTTGGAGCCCATGATGAGTGAAATTTGCGGAATGACACCGGAGGCATGGACGTTGCGTTTGAAGATCTCGCCATACAGGCCGAGCGAGACGACGCCTTCCTGGATACGGGCACCGGCGCCCTCGTTGATGCCGATGATCGGGCAACCGCTCTTCATCGCCAGGTCCATGACCTTGGTGATCTTTTCTCCGTAGACCTCACCGAGGCTGCCGCCGAAGATGGAGAAGTCCTGCGAGAACACACACACCTGGCGGCCGTCGATCGTGCCGTAGCCGGTGATGACGCCGTCGCCGAGCGGGCGGTTGCCCTTGAGGGCGAAGGCGGAACTGCGGTGCCGCGCGAAGGCGTCGAGTTCGACGAACGACGCCTCGTCGAGGAGCTGCTCGACCCGGTCGCGGGCGCTCTGGCGGCCTTTCTTGCTCTGCTTTTCATGCGCGCGCTCGGCCATCTCGACCGTCGCCTCGTCATGACGGCGCTGGAACTCGGCCAGCTTGCCGGCAGTTGTATGAAGTTCGGGGTGGACTTTCCCGGCGTGTAGGTGCTTCTTGGGGTGGCTCACAGGGGTCAGCGTAACGATTGACAGATCCCGGCGGGATGGGAGGCTGGACCCATGACCTACGCAGACTTGGACCGCCCGCCGCTCGACGCCGATGCCTTGCGTGCGGCTCTCGTCGGCCCGGGACACTTGTGGACCAACGTCGTTGTCACTGCTTCGACTGCGAGTACCAATGCCGACGTAGCCGCCGCAGCAGGTCAAGGTGCTCCTGAGGGCACGATTCACACCACCGAGATCCAGACCGCGGGCCGTGGACGGCTCGACCGCTCTTGGCAGGCTCCGGCCGGCTCGGGAATTGCCGTGTCGGTGTTATTGCGTCCGACCAGCGTTCCGGCCGGTCGCTGGGTCTGGCTTCCCCTCCTGGTCGGCCTCGCCGTAGACGCGACGGTCAACAGTTTTGAGGTCAGTGCGGGTCTCAAATGGCCCAATGACGTCCTCGTGGGTGACCGCAAGATTGCCGGCATCCTGCTCGAACGCGTCGACACCCCGTCGGGACCGGCCGCGGTCGTCGGCGTCGGCCTCAATGTTTCATTGCGCGAAGACGAACTTCCCGTCGACACCGCGACATCACTGGCGATCGAGGGCGCGAGCGAAACCGATCGCACGATTGTGCTCCGCAGTTTCCTGCGCAACCTGGAGTCTCTCTATGGTTCCTGGCTTGCCTCCAAAGGCGACCCCGTCGCCGGCATCCGCGATTCCTATGTGCGTCGTTGCACCACGATCGGCCAGCAGGTGCGTGTGTCGCTGCCGGACGGAAGCATCCTCGAAGGCATGGCCACCGGTATCGACGATTCCGGCCGTCTCGTTGTCGGCGACCAATCCCTCAGCGCGGGGGACGTGACGCACGTCCGGTCGATTACGTGAGAAACTTCACCGTATGACGTTGTCCCGCAAACTGATGATCGACGGCGAATCGATCGTTGTCACGACCCGTACCCACATCAAGGTGCTGTTCGTTCCCTTTGTCATCCTTCTCGTCGTGGCCGGTGCCGCGGGTTTTTTGGCTGCAACCTTTTGGGACAAAGCTGGACATAAGTTGAGCTGGGTTTTTGTCGCCTTGGCCTTGGCGCTGATCATCTGGGGCTCGGTTATCCCCTTCATCCGGTGGCTGAGCTGGACCTACACCGTCACGAACAAACGGCTGGTCGAACAGCGGGGCATCCTCACCCGCTCGGGCCGGGTGATCCCGCTCAACCGCATCAACGACGTCGCCTTTGAAAAGAACCTCAATGACCGCATCCTCGGTTGCGGCACGCTGATCATCCACGATGCGAGCGATCAGGCCGGGCTCGAGTTGCGCGACATTCCCAGGATCGAAGCGATGCACCGTACGGTGACCAATCTCGTCTTTGAAGTCAACGGCGGCAGGCAGCAAGCGACCGATGAGTCGATCTGACGATCGCGACGAACTCGCCAGACTGATCCTTGGTGGCGACCTCGAGTTCGATGCCACTCAAGTCACCGAACTGGGCGGCCTGAGTCACGAGAACGGCCTACGCCTGTGGCGCGCCCTTGGCTTCCCCGACACTGGTGACGACATCGCCTATGGCCGGGCCGACGTCGACGCGATGACGGTTGTTGCTGGTGCTATCGACTCTGGCGTCCTCGACGAGGAAACGGTGTTCAGGATGACGCGGGCGCTCGGCCGTACGATGTCGCGACTCGCTGACTGGCAGGTGTCGACGCTCGTCGACATGGTCGAGACCGAAGTCGATTCCGGCGGCGCCAGCAGCAGGCTCGGTGCAGCCATCGAACTGGCACAGACCGTCACTCCCAATTTCGAACGACTCATCATCTATGCGTGGCGCCGACATCTCGCGGCGTCGGTTGCCCGGGTCGAAGCGCTCGGCGCGGCCGACGAAGAACTTCTCACGAGTTCGGTCACTGTAGGTTTCGCCGACCTCGTGCGATTCACCGCCTTGTCGAACGGACTCGACGACGCGAGCCTTGCTTCGCTGGTCGAGACGTTCGAGTCCAGGTGCACCGACATCGTGACGTCTCGCGGCGGGCGGGTGATCAAGACTCTTGGCGATGCGATCCTTTACGTGTGCGATGACGCCAAGATCGCGACTCTCACAGCGCTGGACATCGTCCGGCAGGTCGGTTCGCGCCAGGATCTGCCCGATGTGCGGGTTGGACTTGCGACCGGATCGGTCATCAACAGACTGGGCGACGTGTTCGGGCCGCCGGTCAACATGGCGGCCCGGCTCACCAGCGTCGCCCGCACCAATCGGGTTATCGTCGACAAGACGACCGCCGACGCTCTCGGCGAAGAGTTCGAGACCCGTGCGCTGACCGCACGACCCTTACGCGGTTTCGGCAATGTCGAGCCCGTCACCGTCAGCCTCCGCCGCACGTTTGGTCGGCAACTTGACGAAAGATAGTCAGCCTGCCGGCAGGCGCAATGTCGATAGGATGGGGTAGTGAGTACTCCAGACCTCGCCGTGATCGGCGGCGGCCAATTGGCGCGCATGATGCAGCAGGCCGCCATCGGTATGGGTGTGCGAATTCGTCTCCTGGCCGAGAGCCCCGACGTCTCGGCGGCGCAGGTTGTCACTGACCATATCGTCGGTGACTACACCGACCTCGACGTCTTGCGCAACGCTGTCGCCGATGCACCGGTCGTCACGTTCGACCACGAACATGTCCCGCCCGAACATCTGGCGGCGCTTCAGTCCGAGGGCCATGACTGCAGGCCGGGGCCTCATGCACTCCTGTTCGCGCAGGACAAAAGCGAAATGCGGACCCGCCTCGGCGAACTTGGCATTCCCTGTCCGCGCAACGCGCCCGTCGGCTCCGTGGCCGAACTCGACGATTTCGCCGCGGCGGCCGGCGGCTATCCCGTCGTCATCAAGACGACGCGCGGTGGTTATGACGGCAAAGGCGTATGGATGGTCGGTTCGGCGACCGACGCCGAAGAGGCGTTCGCCTCCCACCGTCAACTGATCGTCGAGGAGAAAGTCGACTTCGTCCGCGAGTTATCAGCGCTGGTCGCACGGTCTCCGTCCGGTGAGTCCAGGTCATATCCGGTGGTCGAATCGCGCCAAGTCAATGGCGTCTGCAAAGAAGTCATAGCACCTGCACCGGGCCTTGACTCTTCGCTCGAAGCGTCGGCACAGGACATCGCTGCGACCGTCGCCGACCGACTCGACGTCACTGGGATCCTCGCTGTCGAACTCTTCGAAACCCGAGACGGCCGGATCCTCGTCAACGAACTCGCAATGCGCCCTCACAACACCGGCCACTGGACCATCGACGGCGCTCATACGAGCCAGTTCGAGAACCACCTCCGCGCCGTTCTGGATTTGCCGCTCGGTCCCACG
Organism: Aeromicrobium sp.; assembly: GCA_014377785.1. GTDB lineage: Bacteria > Actinomycetota > Actinomycetes > Propionibacteriales > Nocardioidaceae > JACMOZ01. The sequence goes on along the minus strand of JACMOZ010000283.1, from coordinate 3,298 downwards.
ACGGCGCGTGCAAAATGGACCGTCATGGTCAACATTCTGGGTGGCGCCGTCGACAATCTCCAGGCACAGGCTGCCACTGTCCTCACTGCGGAGCCCGGCGTGAAGGTTCACCTCTATGGCAAGGCGGTCGAGGCCGGTCGCAAAGTCGGCCATGTGACCGCGTATGGAAACGATCTCGCCGCGGTACAAAAGAGTGCTCGTCGGGCCGCGCAGCTCTTTGAAACAGGACACAGCGAAGCCGGACGACTGGAAGTGAAGGAATCATGACCGAACAGCCGCAGGTGGGCATCGTGATGGGCTCGGACTCGGATTGGTCGACGATGGAGGCCGCGGCGACAGCGCTTGCCGAATTCGGCATCGCGTTCGAGGCCGACGTCGTCTCAGCCCACCGCATGCCCGACGAAATGCTGGCATATGGTCGCAACGCTCTTACCCGCGGACTGAGGGTGATCATCGCCGGCGCCGGGGGAGCGGCTCACCTGCCAGGAATGCTGGCCGCCGTAACGCCGCTGCCGGTCATCGGAGTCCCGGTCGCACTCAAATACCTCGACGGCATGGATTCGCTGTTGTCGATCGTCCAGATGCCGGCCGGTGTCCCGGTTGCGACGGTCTCGATCGGCGGCGCCCGCAACGCTGGGCTTCTCGCGGCCCGCATACTCGCCGCCGGTGATGTGGCGCTGACCCAGAAGATGCTCGACTTCCAGACCGAACTGCGCGACGGTGCCCGAGCCAAGGGCGAAAAGGTCCGGAACCGGCCGTCCAAGGGCGTCGGTTTCCGCTGATGGTTTACCACGTTCTCGTGGTAAACCATCTCATCACGTGGGAAACTTCCCGCGTGATGAGACAGTTTGCCGCGCCCTCGTGGTAAACCGCGGTCAGGAGTAGAGGCCCTCGGCGTATGGCTTGCCGTAGTAGGCCTCGAGCTCTTCGAGTGAGTCGTCGGGTCGTTCCAGCGCCTTCGCGATCTTTGCCCTGAACGGCACGTTCTCGGGGTGCCATGATTCGGGCGACCACAATGCCGAGCGCAGGAATGCCTTGCCGCAATGGAAGAAAATCTGTTCGATCGCCACCTCGACGACGAGTTGCGGCCGATTGCCCTTGACGACGAGGTCGTCGAAATACGGAGCCTCGGCCAGGATCGTTGCCCGACCGTTGATGCGCAAAGTGTCGCCGCGACCCGGGACCACGAACAATGGGCCAACGTGCGGATTCTCGAGAATGTTGCGATATCCATCAGCGCGTTTGTTTCCGGGCCGCTCGGGAACAGCGATAGTCGACGAGTCGATTACGTGGACGAAGCCGGCTGGGTCACCCTTGGGAGACACATCGCACGAGCCGTCGGCCGCGGACGTCGACAGCAGGCAAAACGGCGACTCCCTGAGCCAGACGATTTGTTCGGGCGCAAGGGCAGCCCGATCCTTCCGCATCACGCGTTCCAAAGGCTGGCCGAGGACATCGCGGAGTTCGTTGACGCTTGAAATCTCTGTACGCATGTTTTCAGCGTATGACGCACCCACCCGACCGGGCTGTGACGTGCGCAATACCCCTAGAATTGCTAGGGCGTCCTAGTTTTTGAGACGCTCGAGAACTCCAGGAGCACAATCGTGTCCGATTTTTACGCCCTGTCCGAAGAACACCAGGCAATCCGCGAGGCCGTACGCGCGGTGTGCGATGCCAAGGTCGCGCCATTCGCCGCCGATGTCGACGAAAATGCCCGTTACCCGCAAGAGGCGCACGACGCGCTCGTCGCCGCGGACTTCCATGCGCCGCATGTGCCGGAGCAATACGGCGGGGCGGGCGCCGACGCCCTCGCCACAGTCATTGTCATCGAAGAAGTCGCCCGAGCCTGCGTATCCAGTTCGCTCATCCCGGCGGTCAACAAGCTCGGTTCGCTCCCGATCATGATCAGTGGATCCGAGCAGCTCAAGTCGTATTACCTGCCCAAACTCGCTTCCGGCGAGGGCGATTTTTCCTACGCGCTCTCCGAGCCCGATGCGGGCAGTGACGCCGGCGGTATGAAGTGCCGCGCCGTGCGTGACGGCGACGAATATGTCCTCAACGGCGTCAAGCGTTGGATTACCAACGCCGGTGTGTCGGAGTATTACACCGTTATGGCCGTGACCGATCCGTCACAACGCACCAAGGGAATCTCCGCGTTCGTTGTCGAAAAATCCGACGAAGGCGTGTCCTTCGGTGCCCCGGAAAAGAAACTCGGCATCAAGGGCTCGCCGACCCGCGAGGTCTATCTCGACAACGTCCGCATTCCGGCCTGGCGCATGATCGGTGAAGAGGGCACCGGCTTCGAGACCGCGATGAAGACCCTTGACCACACGCGTGTGACGATCGCCGCCCAGGCTGTCGGCGTCGCGCAAGGCGCTCTCGACTATGCGCTGGGTTACGTCAAGGAACGCAAGCAGTTCGGCAAGGCCATCGCGGAGTTCCAGGGCATCGAATTCATGATCGCCGACATGGGCATGAAGATCGAAGCCGCGCGCCAATTGACGTATGCGGCCGCCGGTCGCTCCGAACGCGGAGACAAGGACCTGACGTTCTTCGGTGCGGCCGCCAAGGCCTTTGCTTCCGACACAGCCATGCAGGTCACGACCGATGCGGTGCAACTGCTTGGTGGTTATGGCTACACCCATGACTACCCGGTCGAGCGGATGATGCGCGATGCCAAGATCACTCAGATCTACGAAGGCACCAATCAGGTGCAGCGGATCGTCATGGGCCGCCAGCTCCTGGCCGGCATCCAGTCTGAGCTTGGGTGAACCGGGGCCTCTCGCGGCCGAGCGTGAACCCAGGTTGAGCGTGACAAGCCGAAGGCGTCAAGTGGTCGAAACCACGTGAGGCGACGGGGCAACGAAGGCACCTCGGTTTCGAGACGGCCGCGAGCGGCCTCCTCAACCAGCGGTGTGGGCTCAACCGGCGAAGCCCCGGCCCTACTTTTTAGGCAGTCCGTCCTTGGTGCAGAGGCTGCCGATCTGGCCGGTTTCATCGTTTTTGATGAAGCTCAGCATCTTGAGGGCGCGCTCGGAGTCCCAGCGGACGGTGAAGTCGCGCAACGGAATCGTGCAGTTGAGTCCCTTGCCCGACATCGCCGAGGACAAGTTGAGGGCGAATCGACCGAGGTCGATCGGGCTGACGTTTTTGCCGATCTGCAGTGAACCCGAGGCGCCCGCCGCCGTCGCTTGGTAGCGGAATGGGTTGAGGACGGTCGACGGCGACTTCACCTTATTGGCGATCGAACCGAGCACTTCGCGCTGACTCTGAACCCGTTGGATGTCCTGCGTCGCAT
>JACMOZ010000282.1 GCA_014377785.1 Aeromicrobium sp. | reverse complement strand
TCTCCACCGCCGGTTACTACGCGCACGCAGAGCGGCTCGGCCTGGGGCGCACTGTCGCCGTGGTCTCGGGCGGCAATGTCGATTCGGCATCTTTCGCGGAGCTCATCAGATGAGCTGCCAGTTGCCGTGAGCGACTCGTAGTCCCCGAGCGAGACAATGGACCACTGCCCAGTTCCGTTCCGACGGAAGATGAGCAGTTCTTAGCTCGAACGGTGAATGCTCGGACCGATACAACAGCACTTGCACCTCGTACGAGATAATCCGCCAGTCGACACTTGACGGCACCATCCAGTACAAGAACGCCAGCCCTTGCGCCGTCAACATCACCGGCGGCACCGAGGTCGGACACGCACGCCGAACCTATACGCGTAGAAGTGAGTGGAGGTGCTGGACTCGAGGTCCTGATGGTGCTGTCGCTTACAGGTCAGATGACCAGCTTCGCCCACGTGTCGGGGCCGACGATTCCATCGGCGGTCAGTCCGCTCGCGTTCTGGAACGACACCACTGCTGCCTTGGTTCCGCTACCGAAGTTTCCGTCGACACTGACGTTGTATCCGCGGGCGGTGAGCGCGGTCTGGACGCCGCGGACGGCCTCGTTGACGGCACCCTGCGTGACCGTCACCACGAGCTGCTCCCACGTGTTCGGTCCGACGATTCCATCTCCGGCAAGCCCGTTCGCGCTCTGGAACGACACGACGGCGGATTTGGTTCCGGCGCCGAAAGCACCATCTGCGGTGATGGTGGAGCCTCGATAGCGCAACAGGTATTGAAGTGTCGTGACGCGGAAACCCGAGGCACCCGATTGCAATGTCGGCCACGTACGTGTGGGCGGTGGCGGTGGCGAGCCGAGCTTGGCCGCAACAGCATTTCGCAGCTCCGGAAGCTTCGCGTAGAACAGGTTCCCGGGACAGCTTGTGGAGAGGAAATCGCGGTGTCCGTACAGCTCCGATGCCGGGATTGCGTACGACTGGCATAGGAAGGCGCAGAGGTCGACGAGCTTGTTCCACTGCACGGCCGGGGGTGTCTCCGACGTGTAAGTGCCCTCGTTCTCGATGCCGAGCGAGGTTTCGTTCTGCCCGGTGCAATGCGCACCCAGAACGAACGTCGATCCGCCCGCCAACGTCTCAAGGGTGCGGTGCCTGCCTTCAGTGATGAAGCCGCCACGGCTCACAGTGAAGTGCTGACCGGTGTCGATCCAGCCACGGCTGAAATGGTATTGCTGAATGCTGCGAGACAGCGCGAACGCGTGCGCTTGCGACAAGTCCGTCGAGTTCGCGGTGGCGGTGTGGTGGATCAGGATCTTCGTCGGCCGATAGTTGTTGATGCTGATGGGGCTCGTGGCCGCCGCCGCGCCCCAGGCAGCGCAGCTTGAAATCGTTGGCTGGGCGACCGCAGCGAATGCCGAGCGTGTCCCGGCGAAGGTTGCGCCGCCGAACGCGGCGACCGCCCCGAGCGACATACCGGCTCGCAACACGCTGCGGCGAGACACTCCCGCAAGAATGGCAGACGGATCCGCGGAAATCGCGGGCAAGACGTGATCGGACATGAAAAGGCTCCCAGTTTGTTGCCGAAAAGTCGGGATGGTGACGAAGCTCCCCCGTTGGTGCCTCTTTGAACTCGAAGTGTTGCGCAGGTCACACCGCAGCGCAAGGGCGGGACGCGACACCATCTGCGCTTGTCCATCTCGATTTTCTTGTCGATGACCTGGCTGCCACCGAGGCCCGGGTGCTCAAGGCTGGGGCGACAAAGCAAGCCGTCCAACCAAACGCCGAGCACTGCCTCGTCTTCGCTGACCCCGTAGGGCATCCCTTCTGCCTCACGACACTCGACGAGATTGGATAAGTGCTCGGGCATTCCAAACGTCCAGCTCGGAGCGGACAACCGGCGCCAAAGTGCCGTGAGGCAATGCTTGCCGAAACCCGGAATTTCGCCACGGTTTGGACGAAGTCGCTGTGTCAATGGCGGTATGCATCACGACGATGCTTGGTGCTCACAATGTGCACCAGAATGCGAGCTTCCTGGATCTGATAGATGATTCGAAATTCGCCTCGTCGCGCGGAATGTAGATGCGCGAGCGGAGATCGTAACTGTTTCCCCACTCGATGGGGATTTTGGGCGAGTGGGCCGCGGATGAACTCGGCGCAGGCGACGGCCACGGCCTCGGGCAGTTCGTCAACGAGTGCGCGACGAGCCTGGCGCGAAATGGTGACCTCATAGGTCACTTGGGCGTCCTACCCCGCACCTGCATCTCTGCGAGGACATCGTCGAAGCTGTGTGTTTCGCCGCGAGCACCTTCTGCGGCGGCATCATTGAGTTCGCGGACGAGATCGGCGTCAGACAGGATCTCCAGGGTTTCCATGAGGACGTCATAGTCGTCGATACTCATAAGGACCGCTGCTCTGGTGCCGTTGCGCGTGATCTCAACCCGTTCGTGAGTTCGTACCGCTTCCTCCACGATCTGGGAGAGTCGGGCCCGTGCATCCGCCAAGGGTATCGTCGTCATGTACAGAATTATAGCCAATTATGAGGAGCCGAGCAATGGTCACGTTTCCTTGTAACGTCATCACGAACGTGGCCCAAGGAGCTCGTTTGTGATGACGTTACGGTTGGTGCGTATGTCCGTCATCGCCGCAAGGCTTCGGGCCGCCGGCTGTGTTTTCGCCGAGGACGAGGCACGGTTGCTCATTTCCGCAGCCCCGACACTGCCCGAACTCGACGCGATGGTGGACCGGCGGGTAAACGGCCTCCCGCTTGAGCAAGTCCTCGGCTGGGCTGAGTTCTGTGGCCTGCGGGTAGCCGTTGAACCAGGAGTCTTTGTCCCCCGCCGTCGTACGGAGTTCCTCGTGCGCGAAGCTGCCGCCCTCGCGCCGCCGCGAGCCGTCATCCTTGACATCTGCTGTGGCTCGGGCGCCGTCGGCGCTGCGTTGACAGCATCACTTGATCAGGTCGATCTTTATGCCGCTGACCTCGACCCAGCCGCTGTCAAGTGCGCCCGCCAAAATCTTCCCATCGCGAGTGTCTTCGAAGGGGATCTCTTTCAGCCTCTTCCGACCTCGCTGCGAGGACGTGTCGACATTCTTGTCGTCAATGCGCCTTATGTGCCCAGCGAGGAAATCCGGCTGATGCCGCCGGAAGCCCGTCTTCATGAACCGCGAATGGCCCTCGACGGTGGCGGCGACGGCCTGGATATCCAGCGCCAAGTGGCTGCCGAAGCTCTGCAATGGCTCGCGCCGCGAGGTCACTTGTTGATTGAAACAAGTGAGCGCCAAGCGCCAGAGACGGTTGACGCCTTAAGCCGAAGCGGGCTCGAAGCGTGGTTGAGACATGACAATGACTTGAGTGCCACGGTTGCCATCGGAAGGATGCACGATGCCGAAAACGATTGAACTCGTCGACCCGAATGTCATGCTCGGTCTTGCGTACGATGTTCAGCGTCTGCGGACCGATCACGGGATGCGCAATGGTTGATGGCTTGGCGTGAACGTCGAAATAGAGTTTCTTGCCGTAACGCACTGTCGGCCGTGCCGACCACTGCATTGTCAGAGCCGTGCAGTCGGCCAGCATTCCCATGTTGTGGATTCGTTTCGGCCTTGACCGCGGATTGGTCAGTCAGGACGGGCGACAAAAACGGCCGGCGTCGTGACCGCGACGTCGACCCGGCTCCCCAAAGCCAGTCTGGAGGCGTCCACGGCTGGAATCTGAACCACCAATTCTGTGCTGTCGGCCAACGCGACGGTTGCCCGCGAGAACGAGCCCAGGAAGCTGAGGTGCTTGACCCGTGCCGTTCCCGTGTCCGCCGCTTCGACCGAGAGTTGCTCGGGGCGCACGAGTGCCAGTCCTGGCCCGCTGTCAACCGAGTTCTCCAAAGTCTTGACCGACGCGCCGAGGAGTTCGGTCCGACCGCCTGCCACATTGCATGGGAGCCGGTTCATCAGCCCGACGAACCCAGCAACGAAGGAGTCCGCTGGTCGGGCGTAAAGCTCTTCGGGAGCATCGAGTTGGGCAAGCTTGCCGTTGTTCATCACGCCGACGCGGTCGGCGATCGCCAACGCCTCCTCTTGGTCGTGCGTGACGAAGATCGTCGTGGTGCCGATTTCAAGTTGGATCCTTCGGATTTCGTCCCGCAGCTGCGCGCGGACTTGGGCGTCAAGTGCCGACAGGGGCTCATCGAGCAGCAGAACCGACGGCTCGATCGCCAACGCACGTGCAAGAGCGACACGTTGCTGCTGGCCGCCGGAAAGTTGGCTCGCATAACGGTTGGCGAATTCGGCCAAACCGACCAGGTCGAGCATCTCGCGTGCCTTTGCAGACCGCTTGGCGCCATCCACGCCTCGCAATTTAAGGCCGAACTCCACATTTTGCTGTGACGTCAAATGCGGGAAGAGGCTGTAAGCCTGAAAGACCATCCCCATGTCCCGCTTGCTCGCGGACACGAATGTGACGTCGCGCTCCCCCACCACAACTTTTCCCGAATCGGGTTCGTCGAGCCCTGCGACGATACGCAACGCTGTTGTCTTGCCACAACCCGAAGGCCCGAGAAGCGCCACCAACTCCCCCGGTGCGATCGTCAGTGACAAGCCGTCCAGCGCGGCCGTAGTCCCAAAAGTACGGTGCAAATCCTCGAGCCGGACCTCGAGCCCGGTGCGTTCCTTCGAAGCAACAGTCATGTCCTCACATACCTCTCATAGGCAGGTTCAGGGGCAGTAGATCGGGGGCAGCCTGATCACGTTTCGGCCGACGGCCGACGAATGACAGCAGAACGAGAAGCAGGAAGGCGAAGACCAACGAGGCCAACGATGCGGCGACCGAGACCTGGCCGTCGGACTTGCCCAACAAGTTGATGACGACCTGCAGGTTGTTGTAGTTGAGCAACGACGCCACCGTGAATTCACCGAGTACGAGCGCAACGGAGATGAACGCCGCCGACAGCAATGCCGAACCGATATTCGGCACAATGATTCGGGTCATGACCGTGAACCAACTCGCGCCGAGGCTTCTCGCTGCCTCGGACAACGTTTTGACGTCGATCGAGGCGAGTCCTGCGTCGATCGAGCGGTAGGCATACGGCAGGACGAGCACGGTGTAGACAAACGACAAGGTGAGTGCGGAATCGCCGAAAAAGTATGTGACCCAGGCGAACACGGGCTTCAACCCCACGACGAGGACGAGAGCCGGAATCGTGAGCGGAAGCAGGCACAAGAACTCTATGGTCCGGGTAGCCCCGGGAATTCTCAGGCGCACCCATACCAAGGTCGGCACGAGCAAAATGAGCATCGTTAGAACAGTCAGCGCTGCGAGCTCCAACGACGTGAAGATCGCCGAACGCAGCGACGCGTCCTGGCCGAGCGCCTTCCACGCGTCGAAATTTCGACCACCCTCAAGTGAGCGGGTGCTGAAATCGAGCATGGACAGCAGCGGTACGACGAAAAAAAGGGCGAGGGCAATGAAGACGACGATCCGAAAACGAGTCAGGCGGCGGCGAGCCCGTTGACGAGGCGTAGCGCTCATTGCAACCACCGTGCCGTCCTGCGAAGGAGAAGCGCGTATGCCGTCATGACAACCGCAACGACCACAATCATGTCGAGGGCAAGCGCGTAGGCCAGGTTTTCCCGGCCCAGCAGGATCTCGCTGGTCAAGGCGCTGCGAATGAATAACGGCAGGATCGGGCTGCCCTGACTGACCAGGGCCGCCGCCGTGGCATAGGCCGCAAAGGCGTTGGCAAACAGGAGCAGCATTGATCCCAGGAATGCCGGGAACAACAGCGGTCCGGCAACATACCGCCAGAATTGCCACGTCGTTGCACCCAGGCTTTCAGCCGCTTCGCGCCACTGCACACGCATACCGTCGAGCGTGGGTAGGAAGACTATGAGCATGAGCGGGATCTGGAAATAGGTGTAAACGAGAATCAGTCCGGGCAGACCGAACAACCAGCCGTTGCCGAAAAGGTCGAAGCCAAACGTGTCTCTCACGATGTTGGTGATCGCGCCGGAAAAGCCGATCGTCGCAATGAACGCGAATGCCAGAGTGACCCCGCCGAACTGGGCAAGAACGCCGGACGCGCTCGTGACCATCCGACGCAGCGTCCCGTCGGGCGCACCGGTGACGACGGCATAGGCCAGGAGTGCGCCGAACACGGCACCGATGACAGCTGTGGACCCCGAAAGCAGGATGCTTCGCCACAACGTACGCAGCACGTCGCTGCCGCCGAGCGCGCGAATGTTCGTCAGACTCGGACTTCCGTTGTCGCTGAAGGCGCCGACGAGGACAGCGATCGTCGGGATCAGCAGGAAAATGGTGAGATAGCCGAGGAACGGCACCAAGCCCAGTGTTGGCGCCAGGTGCCGAATCCCTCGGCTCACGTGGTCGGCCCCATGCTCAGCCGATGACCTTCGCCCAGTTCTTCGACAAATAGTCGGCGGCCAGCGCGGTCTGATCGGTCGTCAACAGGAGCGGAGTTCCCGAGGCTGCGGGAAGTTTTGCCAAATCCGCTGCGTTGATCGTGCCGGCCGTATCCATCTCATCGGCGCGAACTGGACGGGCACCGCCGGCGAGGTAGAGGTTCTGGCCTTCGTCGGAGTAGAGGAATTCCTGCCAGAGCCGTGCCGAGGCTGGATGCGGCGCGTCCTTGTTGATGGCCTGGTAGTAATAACCGCCGACTGCTGCGCCCTCGGGGACGACAACCCTCCAGGTCTTCAACTTGGCCGTTTCGGCAGCGTTGGTGTAGTCCCAATCGATGACGACCGGGGTCTGACCCGACTCGATGGTTGCCGGCGTGGGATCGACGGGCAGGAAGTTCCCTGCCTTCTTGAGCTTTTCGAAGAAATTGACACCCGGAGCGATGTCATCGGCGGAACCGCCGTTGGCAGCCGATGCCATGACCACGCCGCTGAAGGCTGCGCCGGCCTGCGTCGGATCGCCGTTGAGAGCGACTTTGCCCTTGAAATCCTTGCCGAGAAGATCGTTGACGGTCTTGACCGCGGGAACCTTGGATGAGTCATAACCGATCGACATGTATCCGCCGTAGTCGTTGACCCACAGACCGTTGGAATCCTTGAAGTCGGCAGGGACCTTGTCGAAAGTCGCCACCTTGTAAGGCGCGTACATTGCGGTGTTGGCCAGGGCGACTGATTGGCCGAGGTCGAATACGTCAGGCGCACGGCTGGTGCCCTTGAGACTCTTGGCGGCATTGATCTCGTCTTGGCTGGCCGCATCGGGTTGGGCGGAATTGATCTTGATGCCGTACTTGGCGGTGAAGCCCGCGATGACGTTTCCATAGTTGGCCCACGTCGGCGGCAAGGCGATGACGTTCAGTTCGCCTTCCTTTTTGGCTGCCTTGACGAGGGCATCCATGCCGCCGAGGTCGGCGGCGCTCTTCGCGGTGGCCGCGTTGGACTTGCTGCCCGATTCCTTGCTCGGCGGCGAGCAAGCAGCGGTGGCGGCGGCAAGCGCGCTCACCGACAGGAGCGACACAATGACTTTGGTGATCTTTTTCACAACTACCCCCGGCAGTGTTCAACCTCGTGGACGACCTCACATTAGACCAGCCAGGTGATCATGGCATGACGTCCGGGCGATCGGCGACTGAACCCTACCTATATGGAATATTGTGCCTGGCGTTGCATGATGGATCACGTGAAAATCACTCGCTTTGGCCATGCGACAAGATTCGGCGGCGTTGCAAATGCCCGCCAACTCGGGCAGCAGGAATTCGCGGCCATGGACAACTGAGTTCCCACCCAACATGCTTTTATCTCATATTTGAGATACGGTGGTCCCATGAATGAGCGAGACGACTACTTGCAGCGAATCGGCAGCCTTATCCGCGATGCGCGGACCCATTCGGGCCGTACTCAGGCCCAACTTGCCACCGAGCTCAAAACCAGCCAAAGTGCGGTCAACCGGATCGAAAAGGGACAGCAAAACCTGACGCTGGACATGCTTGCCCGCATCGGTGCCGCCCTCGATTCCGAGCTTGTCAGTGTCGGCACCTCAGGTCCCAGCCACCTGCGGGTGGCCGGAGGCACGACGCTGTCGGGCACCATCGACGTCAAATCCAGTAAAAATGCCGGCGTCGCCTTGTTGTGCGCGTCGCTGCTGAATGAGGGCAGGACCGTCCTGCGTAAAGTTGCCCGTATCGAAGAGGTCAACCGGCTGCTCGAAGTCCTCCAGTCGATCGGCGTCAAGACGCGCTGGCTCAACGCCGAGAACGACCTCGAACTCATAGTTCCGCGCGATCTCGACCTCGCGTCCATCGACGCCGAAGCCGCTCGTCGAACCCGGAGCATCATCATGTTCCTCGGCCCGCTCATGCACCGCTACGACAGCTTTGAATTGCCCTATGCCGGCGGCTGCGACCTCGGGACCCGCACCGTCGAACCGCATATGACGGCGTTGCGGCCGTTCGGACTCAAGGTCACCGCGACCGAGGGCAGTTATCACGCCATGACGGCCCAGGGAGTTGGCCCCGAACGTCCCATCGTGCTCACCGAACGCGGTGACACCGTCACGGAGAACGCACTGCTCGCCGCCGCTCGGTTCGACGGCACGACCGTGATCCGCAACGCGAGCCCCAACTACATGGTTCAGGACTTGTGCTTTTTTCTCGAGAAGCTCGGCGTCACGATCGAGGGCATCGGCACAACCACACTTCGTGTCACCGGCACACCGACGATCAATTGCGACGTCGACTACGCACCGAGCGAAGACCCGATCGAAGCGATGAGCCTCATCGCCGCCGCGATCGTCACCAAATCGAGCATCACGGTGCGCCGGGTACCGATCGAGTTCATGGAGATCGAACTCGCGCTGCTGGAAGAGATGGGCTTTGAGTATGAGCGCACCGAGGAATACCCGGCCGAAAACGGCCAGACCCGGCTCGTCGACATAACGACCCGACCATCGGTGCTGCACGCGCCGATCGACAAAATTCACCCGATGCCGTTTCCTGGACTCAACATTGACAATTTGCCGTTTTTCGCGGTCATTGCCGCCACGGCCCACGGCACGACTCTTCTTCACGACTGGGTCTATGAGAACCGGGCCATTTATCTGACCGAACTCAACAAACTGGGTGCCTCGGTGAAACTCCTCGACCCACACCGGGTGCTCATCGAGGGCCCGACGCGGTGGAGCGGAACCGAGATCGTATGCCCGCCGGCGTTGCGCCCGGCCGTCGTCATTTTGCTCGCGATGCTGGCCGCCAAGGGCACTTCCGTCTTGCGCAGCGTGTATGTCATCAACCGTGGATATGAGGATCTCGCCGAACGCCTCAACGCCCTGGGCGCCCAGATTGAGACGTTCCGGGATATTTAACGGGCAGTTGTGGGGCATTGGGCCTCTCAGGGCATAGCGTGGTGCCGTGCCCGGCCCCGACCTCTCCTCGCTCAAGTATTTCGATGCCCCGACTCCGCTGCCACTGGCTCATCGGGGTGGCGCTCTGCTCCCGGCCAATGAAGGCATCGAGAACTCCTTGCGGGCGTTCAAGAATGCCGTTGACCTGGGCTATCGCTACCTCGAAACCGATGTGCACTGCTCGGCCGATGGCGTCGTCTATGCGTTCCACGACGATAACCTCGAGCGACTCACCGGTGATTCGTCGGCCATCAGGAACATTTCTTCGCACACGATCGACCAGGCCAGGCTCGGCGGACACGAACCGATACCGAAGATGGGCGACTTGCTCGACGCACTGCCCGAGGCCCGGTTCAACATTGACATCAAGTCTGACGCCGCGGTCGATCCGACTCTCGATCTGATCGAGTCGCGGGGGGCCGAAGACCGCGTGTGTTTCGCGTCGTTTTCTCACGATCGTTTGCTCCGTATTCGGGCCCGACTTCCCCACGCGGCGAGTTCAATGTCGCCTCGAGAGGTCGCATGGCTCAAACTCGGTCCGAACGCAGCAGCGCGCTCATACGGCAGAAATCACGGGGCCGTTTGCGCACAGGTCCCCCACCACCAGGGCCGCATCACCGTCGTCACCCGGCGATTCGTCGAGCGGGCGCACGCCCTCGGCGTGCAGGTCCACGTCTGGACGATCGACGACCCGGCCGAAATGAACCAGCTGCTCGATCTTGGTGTTGACGGCCTGGTTTCTGACCGTATCGACGTGCTGAAAGACGTGCTGAGTGCCCGCGGCCAATGGAAGGACCTTTCATGACCACCAACCAGACCAGTTCCGAGAAGAGCACCAAGGAGCAGAAGGCTTGGTATTACTACGACTGGGCCAACTCGGCTTACGTGACGACCACGACGGCCGTGCTGTTCAGCCCATATCTGACGAGCGTGGCCGAAAAAGCGGCTTGCGGCTTCGCTACGGACGACAATGTCACCTGCAGGACGGACCTCCAGATCCTCGGCATTGGCATCGCTCCGGGCTCACTCGTGTTTTATCTCGTGCCGTTGATCACTTTGCTGTCCGCGATCATCCTGCCGATCGTCGGCGCCATCGCCGATCGCAGTGCCAACAAGCCCCTCTTTATGGCGCGGTTTGCCTGGACCGGCAGCATTGCCGCCGCCAGTATGGTGTTCGTTGGCGGGACCAACTGGCAACTCGGCGCTTTGTTGTTGTTAATCGCCAACATCAGTCTTGGATCTTCGCTCGTCGTCTATGACGCGATCCTCGTCGACATCGCGGGTCCCGACGACCGTGACCGGGTTTCCTCGCGCGGCTGGGCCTTCGGCTATCTCGGCGGCGGATTGCTGCTGACAACCAATTTCCTGTTGCTGACGTTCAATGACAGCCTCGGTATTTCGACATCGACCGCCGTGCGCATCTGCCTCCTCGTCGCCGGAATCTGGTGGGGTGCCTTCACGTTTATACCGCTGCGTGGTCTCAAGGCGCACCCGCCCCGTGATGTGGTGGCCAGCAGTGGCGACACGTTGCTCCGCCGCAGTTTCGGCCAGTTGTGGGCGACCCTGAAGGACCTGCGGAATTTCCCACAGACACTGATCTTCCTTCTCGCCTACCTTTTCTACAACGACGGCATCCAGACAGTCATCTATGCCGCCTCGATCTATGGCGAGAAGGAGCTGAAGTTCGAAAAGAGCACCGTTCTACTGGCCTTCCTGACTGTGCAGTTTGTCGGTATCGTCGGAGCCCTCGTTTTCGGGCGCATCGCGATGCGTATCGGTACGCGCAAGACCATCATGATGACGCTCTACATCTGGGGGGTCGTGGTAATTGGTGGATTCTTCTTGCCAGAAAAGGAGTTCTTGCCGTTCCTGATTCTGGCCGTCGGAATCGGCCTCGTCCTCGGCGGATCGCAGGCCTTGTCCCGCTCGTTCTATTCCCATCTCATCCCGCGGGGGCGTGAGGCCGAATACTTCAGCCTTTATCAGGCGTGCGAACGCGGCACGAGTTGGTTCGGAATGGTTGTGTTCGGCGTCGTCCACCAGATGTCGGGTTCCTATCGGCCCGCGATCGTTGCCCTCATAGTATTTTTCGCACTCGGCTTGGCATTATTGTCCCGCCTGGACGTGCGCCGTGGCATCGAGGAAGCGGGCAATCCTCTCCCTGTAATGATCTGACGCCCAGGTTTGCTCGGGGAAGCCGGCCGCTCCTGAAGAAAAGTCGGTTCTCAGGGGAATCTCACACGGCTGGTTTACGTTGGAACAGTTAAAGGTATTGGGTTAAGGCATTCGATTGGTGAGGGGACATCCATGGCAGACCGTGCATTACGTGGCGCTCGACTGGGAACACAAAGTTTCGAAGATGAGCGCGGCATTGAGATGGCCCCCCGTCAGCAGGTCGAATACGCCTGTGCGGACGGCCACACCTTCGTGGTGACGATGTCCGACGAAGCCGAAGTGCCGTTCGAATGGGAAGACCCCAGGACAGGTCAGGTCGGACGTCGACTCGAAGGCGAAGAGCCTGAGAAAAAGGATGTCAAACACGTCCGTACGCACTGGGACATGCTCTTGGAGCGACGGTCGGTTGACGAACTCGAAGAGATCCTTACCGAACGGCTCAAGCTTTTGCGGGCCGGCGAGATCGGGCCGGTTCACCTTCATCGCATCAAGGCGACCAGGGCCAAGAAGACCGCCTGACGTTCAGTTTCGTTTGCGGCCCCAAATCGATCCAACCAGGCCAAGGGCGACCAGTGCGTATTCGATGAGTCCGCCGAAGCGCACACCAGGCGTTGTAGCATCCGCCAGCGTCACCTTCGCCGACAGAGTCGCCGGAATGTGCGGCGTCGCCCGTGCGACCGTACGACCCTGCGGGTCAACGATGCCGCTGATGCCGTTGGTGGATGGCACGAGCACATAGCGACCCGTTTCGATGGCGCGTAGACGAGATATTTTCCATTGTTGGTCAGGCTGCGAGGTGCCGGTGAAACTGGCATTGCTGGTCTGTACGACGAGCAATTGAGCGCCGCCCTCAATGTTGTCCCGGATGTTGGCGTCGTAGGCGATGTCCCAACAGATAGTGTCGCCGATCCTCACGCCGGCAATGTCCAACACGCCGGACTTTTTGCCGGGAAGCATGTCGCGGGGAATCTGGCGATCAAATCTAGGCACGAGACCGCCCAACGCACTCCGAAACGGCACGTATTCGCCATAAGGCACGACTTTGCGTTTGACATAGCGTTCCCCCGGCCCGTCCTCATCCCAGACAACGCCCGCGTTGTATGCCGTTTCCCGCGTCGGCCCGTTGAAGATCCCGCCCACGAGGATCGGCGCGTTCAGAGACGTCGACAACTCGCGGATCTTGCGGTCTTCGCCGGTGTCTTGCACGGGGTCGACATCCGTCGAATTTTCGGGCCAGAGGACAAAATCGGGTTTGGGCCGTTCGCCGGAGGCAATATCGGCAATGAGTTTTTCGGTTTCGGCGACATGCTTCTGGAAAATCTCGCCGGGCGGCCAGGTGCCGAAAAGTCCCGGGACATCGCCCTGAATGAGTGCGACCTGGCGCGTGCCCTGCGCGCCGGCGATCCCTGTCGGCAACGCCGCGCCGAGTCCCATCAACGCAAAGGCCGACGCCAGTGCGACGACGACCTGTCGTGCCTTCTGCCCGCTGGCGGCATACGCGACGGCGGCAGCGGCGAGGAACATGACGGCACTCGTGCCCGGCGTTCCGATCAGGCGGACATATGAAGCGAAAGGCGTGTCGACACCGGTATGCGCGAGCCGTCCCCACGGAAACCCGCTTAACGGATAATTGCCGCGGAGGTATTCGATGCCAACCCAGACCGCTGCAGCCCAGAGTGGCCAGAACGGCAACCGCATGACCCGGCGCAGACACACAGCCAGAAGAGCGAAGAAACCGAACTGGGACAACACGATGCCGACATAGGCGCCCGAGCTGACGGCATTCATCCACCACACGAGCGGGATCATGAAGCCGAGACCGAACGCGGCGCCCACTGCGGCGACGGCTCTGGTGCGCGATCCGGCCATCCGCTGCAGGACGGTCAGGAGGCCAGCCACGCCGACGACCATGGCAAGGGGCAAGGAGACCGGGTCAAAAGCGAGGGAAGATAAAACGCCGAAGCCGGCGGCTGCCAGCACATACCTCGTCGACCCCACGGCGCAACGCTATCGCCCTGTACAAAAGACAGGAGCCCGACGCCCTTCGGACCGGCCATCTGCGCACTGGCTGCACGTCGATGACCGTTGTCTACTGGGCGCCAAGGCTCCTGACGGGTTCCACCTGTCGGACAGGGGAAGAAGACGCAAACTTTGAATCAATCCGACTAGATCTTGGTGACGAAATCAGTCGGGTTGACCCGGTGGGCGACGGTCCGCGAACCTAGCGGCTGGGTGGTGGATAGAAGAAGATTGCCTTTACGAGCGAGCGCGTGTCAATAGCGTCCTGACCTGCTCAAACGTGGATACATGCAGGTCAGAGACGGTGCATTCCGAGCAAATTGCTTGCAAAAAAATATCTTGACGCGGCGTGTCGTCGCCAGACACGCCGATGTGTCAGACCTCGACGTGCAGCAGTTCTCGCGGTGTGTTGTTGAAACATTCGATGCCGTCGGCGGTGCACACCACAATGTCCTCGATGCGGGCGCCATAGAGGCCTTCAAGGTAGATGCCGGGCTCGATCGAAAACGCCATGCCTTCCTCGAGGATGAGCGTGTTGCCGGCGACGATGTAGGGCTCTTCATGGGTTTCTTGGCCAATGCCGTGACCAGTTCGGTGCATGAACTGTTCGCCGTAGCCGGCGGCAGCGATGATGTCGCGGCCAACTGAGTCGACTGATTCGGCTGTGACGCCGGGACGGGCATACGCGCGTTGGGCGCTCTGGGCGTCGGCGAGGATGGCGTAGGCCTTGACATAATCGGCGGGTGCTTCTCCCCCTGCCAGATAATTTCGGGTCGAATCCGAGCAATAGCCAGACGGCATGGTGCCACCGATGTCGACGACGACGGGGTCACCGGACTCGATGACCCGATCGGACAATTCGTGGTGCGGTGATGCGCCATTGGGGCCCGAACCGACAATCACGAAGTCGACGGTCTCGTGTCCCTCTTCGACGATGGCGCGGGCGATGTCGGCACCGACCTCACGTTCGGTCCGGCCAGGTCGGAGCCACTGGGCAACCTGCCGGTGAACTCGGTCGATGGCGGCACCCGCCTCGCGCAACGAATCGATTTCGGCCTGATCCTTGCGGATCCGCAACTCCTGCACTACAGATCCGGCCAGCACCTGATTGGCCGCGGGCATCGCCTTCGCTAGCGCGAAAGCACGGGATGCCCACATATGGTCGTCAATACCGATCGTGCGAGCGGACCCGACGAGGCGGGCTACCAGCGCGAAGGGATTGTCGGTCTCAGCCCAGCTCACGATCTCGAAGCTGATGCCCGAAGCGGCTGCGGCGGACTTCTCAAGCGCAGGAACGACGAGTGTCGGCTCGCCATTCGTCGGGAGGATCAGACACGTGAGCCGCTCAAGCGGGAGAGCCGCATAACCGGTGAGATAGCGAAGATCGGCTCCCGGTGTGATCACGAGGGTGTCGATGCCTTTGCTGCCGGCAATTTCCTGGGCGCGTTCCAAACGAGTCGTCACACTTTCACCATATCCCGGCGCCTGGGGGTGCGAGGATGTGTGGGTGAGCCCTGAGCCCCGGATACTTCTGTTGGACACCGCGAGCCTCTACTACCGCGCATTTTTCGGTATCCCCGACTCGCTGAAGGCGCCCGATGGCACCGTCGTGAACGCCTTGCGAGGGCTCCTGGATTTTGTGGCCTCGTTGACTGTGGCTTATGAGCCAGACGCCATCGTTGCCTGCTGGGATGACGCGTGGAGACCGGACTGGCGGGTCGCCCTGATGCCGACCTACAAGACACACCGCCTCGCCGATCCGAACGGCGGCGCCGAAGACACTCCTGAGCTGCTCTCGCCCCAGGTCCCACTCATCGCCGAAGCACTCAAACTCGCCGGCGTGCCCGTGGTCGGCGCCCCAGACTGTGAGGCCGACGATGTGATCGGCACTATCACCGAGCGGTGGAGCGGTCCCGTCGACGTTGTGACGGGCGATCGCGATCTCTTCCAGCTTGTGAATGATGACCGCGTCGTGCGGGTGCTCTATACGGCCCGTGGCGTGCGTCTGCACGATCAGGTCGACAACGCCTGGATCAAGGCCAAGTACGACATCGACGCTGCCCGGTATGTCGACTTCGCGGTGATGCGGGGCGACCCCTCTGATGGGATTCCCGGTGTTGCCGGCATCGGCGAAAAGACGGCCGCCGCGCTGATTGCGTCCTATGGAGACCTGGCCGGAATCCAGTCCGCTGCCGCTGATCCCAACGAGGCGATAAAACCGAAAATTCGGGAAAACCTGTTGGCTGCTGGCGACTATATCGAGGCAGCGATCAAGGTCGTGACGGTGCGTCCGGACGCTTTCGAATTGGGAGATTACAAAAAAAGGCCACTGAGCAACAACCAAAAAATGGCCTTCGAAGAATTCGGCGAGAAATGGGGACTCGGCGGCGTGACCGAAAGACTCCTGAAAGCCCTCGCTTAGGAATTGACCGAGCTGTAGGCGACTACTCCCCGACGTAAGAGGTCCAGTGACTCCCGCGCTGTGTCACGGAGTTCGCCGGGACCGGCCGCGTCGGCAACCTGGGCGATGACATCGATCAACTGCTTGATCGACCGGACAAAATCACCGGCCGTCAGCTCGGCGCCGGTGAGGACGTCGTCGAGGGAGGCACCTGTAGCCCATTCCCAGGCCGATTGGGCAAAGCCGAAGTCGGGTTTATGGAGAAAACCGAGCCGGTGTTCGCGCTCCACCCGTTCGAGATCGCCGCACAACACAGTCATGTGGTCGGCGACTTCGCGGACCCTCCCCCGCGGGAATCGCGGTGCAGGGGCGTCGTCGCTGTTGCGGGATTCAAACGTCAGACCACTCAGCACACTGGCCAGTTCCCGCGCGTCGAGACCGGACCATACGCCCGAACGGATGCATTCGCTCGCCAGCAGATCAAGCTCGCTGTATAGCCGTTGCAACCGTTTGCCGTCGGTCGTGACGTCGTCTCCATCGAGATAGCCCAGCGCGTCGAGGACCTCACAAACCCGGTCGAACTGGCGGGCAACGGTGTTGGTGCGTTTTTCGATCCGGTCGCGCTGGTTTTGGGTGTCACGATCGAGTTTGAGATAACGCTCTGCCCATCTGGCGTGAGATTCGCGATCGGGGCATTCGTGGCACGGGTGCTCGCGGAGTTCCTGGCGAAGACGGGTGATCTGGGGATTCTCGACCGGCGCCTTTTCGCGATAAGGCTTTAACGAAGGCCGACCATTAGTCGGGCCGACCAGCCCGTGGGTCTTGTCGCGCAAGGAAGATGCGAGATCGCGCCGCATTTGCGGGTTGCGCGCATTGAAGGATTTCGGTACGCGCATCCGGGTGAAAACCTCGACCGGTACGGGGAAGTCCACCATGGCCAGTCGGCGGGCGTGGCGATTGATCGTCAGCACCATGGGGCGCGGGCCGTCTCGATCAGAGCGCAGTCCCGGATCGAGGACGACGGCGATTCCGGCGAATTTGCCGGCCGGCACATTAATGACGTCTCCGGGCAATAACTCATCGAGCGACTCCATGACGGTTTCGCGTTCGACCGACTTGCGACGCTTGGATCCCTTGGCTTCGATATCGCTGAGTTGGCGGCGGAGTTCGGCGTACTCCATGAAATCACCACGGTCGCAACTCGCCGACGCTTTGTAGCCCTCCAGGGCCTCGTCGGCCTTTTGAATCTGGCGGGCGAGCCCGACGACCGATCGATCAGCCTGGAACTGGGCGAAGGACTGCTCAAGAAGCTGCCTGGCGGTCGATCGGCCGACTTGGTGAACCAGATTGACTGCCATGTTGTAGGAGGGCGCAAAGGAGGAATTCAGGGGATAGGTGCGGGTCGAGGCGAGTCCGGCGACCTCGGTCGGGTTGAGACCGGGCTGCCACAAGACGACGCCATGTCCTTCGACGTCGATGCCACGGCGACCGGCACGGCCGGTGAGCTGGGTATACTCCCCCGGTGTGATGTCGGCATGGGTTTCGCCATTCCATTTGGAAAGCTTTTCCAGCACAACGGACCGGGCCGGCATGTTGATGCCGAGCGCCAGAGTCTCGGTTGCGAAGATGACCTTGCAGAGCCCGCGGCTGAAGAGTTCCTCGACACATTCCTTGAACGTTGGCAACAGACCCGCGTGGTGCGAGGCGATGCCACGGGAAAGGCCCTCGAGAAATTCGTAGTAGCCGAGAACCTCAAGATCGTCTTCGGGGATGCTCGCGCACTGGGCCTCGACGAACGCACGGATCTTGATGCGCTCCTCCGGACTTGTCAGCGAAAGGTTGCTGTCAAGGCACTGATCGACCGCAGCGGCGCAACCGGCACGGCTGAAGATGAAGACGATCGCCGGTAAGAGCCCTTCGGCGTCGAGCTTTTCCACCATGTCGACTCGTCGGGGTGGTTGATGGCGGCTACGGGGGCGCCGGCCCCCTTTGCCTGGCCTCCCCTTGGACATTCGGGAGTATTGCCAGTCGTCGCGGGCAATCCGGTCCAATGACTCATTGACGCGCTCCCCATCGGGGGCGAACAGCGGATAGATACGGCGGCCGACCATGACGTGTTGGTAGAGCGGGACCGGGCGTTTCTCTTCGACGATCGTGACGTTGTTGCCACGGACTTCGGTGAGCCAGGCGCCAAACTCCTCGGCATTGGACACCGTTGCCGATAGCGACACGACCGAGACCGACTCGGGAAGGTGGATTATGACTTCTTCCCATACCGCGCCGCGAAAACGGTTGGCGAGGTAGTGGACCTCGTCCATGACCACAAAACCGAGACCGGTGAGTGTTCGCGAGCCTGCGTACAACATGTTGCGGAGGACTTCGGTCGTCATGATCACTATGGGCGCTTCGCCGTTGATAGTGTTGTCGCCGGTCAACAAGCCGACCTTGTCGGCGCCATAGCGCTCGACCAGATCGTTGAACTTTTGGTTGGACAGAGCCTTGATGGGCGTCGTGTAGAAGCATTTACGCCCCTGTGCGAGCGCCAGGTGTACGGCGAACTCGCCAACGATGGTCTTGCCCGAACCGGTCGGTGCCGCCACGAGGACACCGTTGCCGTCTTCGACCGCCCGACACGCGTTGATCTGGAACTGATCCAGCGGAAAGTCATACAGATTGCGGAAATCGGCGAGCGCGGGATAGTCGCGGTCTATGCTCACGGCACAAACACCCGCAGGAGGCCGGGGCATGCCGAAATCGTGATGGGCAGTGCGCCCAGTCGCTCCCCGTCTCCGTAGGCAACGATGCCCGGTGAATCGATAGTGACTTTTTTCGCCAGATGGTGTTCGTAGCAGGAGTGACTCACATGAGTGCCCTTGGAGAGTTTGGGAAACACCTTGAGGAGTTCGATTTTGCTCAACGGGTTGATAATCACGACGTCGAGATAACCGTCGTCGAGCACAGCGCCCTCACACATACGCAATCCGCCTCCGAAAGACGGTCCGTTTCCGACGGCGACGAGCATCGCGTCACGCTCGATCCGTTCACCGTCGAGATCGATGGAAAAATGCAGCGGCTCAAACACCTTGAGTTCGGCGAGAATGGCGATGTTATAGCGCATGTTGCCGCGTGGCCAGGTCATGGCGTTGGCACGCTCGTTGACCTTGGAATCGAAGCCCGAGGCGACCACAGTGGCGACAAAGGCCTCCCCCGCCAAAGCGAGGTCAATCGTGCGCGTCTTGGCCTTCAGCAGAATGTCGACCGCAGCCTTGGCGTCTTTGCGTGGTATCCCCAGGGTTCGGGCCGTGTCGTTGCCGGTGCCGGCAGGGATGAGGCCAAACGTCAGATCCGAATCGGCGATGCGGTCGAGCACCGCGTGGAGGGCCCCGTCCCCACCGACGACCACAACGGAGTCGAGCCCCCGGTCGATGGCTTGTTTGAGCTGATCACGAGCATCTGAGGCGTTTTCGCCCTGAAGGGAAATCACCTCGTGGCCGGCGGCCTTGAGCAATGCGGTCGCCTCCGCGCCGATGGCGGCACCCTTGCGGCGGCCGGATGTCGGATTGATGACCAGCGCGAACCTCATGACGTGAGCCTAGACGTTATGAGGGCCTGCACTGCGCTGCACTGCTACAGGTCGCTTCACCGTTATAAGTCGCTGAGCTTGGTGTCGTCGGGATCGGCGTCGCCGGAGATCGAGGACACCTCGTCGTCATGGAGATCGGTACCGACAACTCGTTTGCGCCTTCGGTCGGTCAGCCGTGCGATGTTTTCGGCCACAAAATACAAAACCGTCATCGGCGAAGCGAGGAACAACATCGTGAGCGGGTCAGTGCTCGGAGTCGCGACGGCGGCAAAAACGAAGATGCCAACAATTGTCCACGGTCGTGCCACGCTCAGTTGCTTGAAACTCACCAGACCGAGGCGGTTGAGCATCACGACGACCAGCGGAATCTCGGCGGCAACGCCGAACACGAGAAGCGTCCGCAACATGAAGTTCAGGTAGTCGGCGGCGGTGAGGAAGGACTCAAAGCCGTTGGGGATGAAGCCGATAAGCACCGAGATTGCCTTGGGCATCACCACATAGCCAAGTGCCACCCCGCCGAGGAAGAGCGGCACACCGGTAGCGGTCAGGAGCAAGGACCAGCGGCGTTCGTGTTTGTGCAACGCAGGGAGGACGAACGCCCAGATTTGCCAGACCCACAAGGGGCTGGTGGCCAGGATCCCGGTGAGTAGGGAGATCTTCAGTTGGAACGAGAAGGCGCCGCCGACGCCACTGATCACAATGCGGGCGTCGAGACCGCGCTCAGTGAGCAGGTCTGCGATGCCGGTTCGATAGGGCTTGATCAGGAATTCGAGCAGCTGATCATAGAAGAACCAGGCGCAGATCGTGCCGACGAGAATCGCCAACACGCCTTTGACCAGTCTTTGCCGGAGTTCGCGCAGATGACCGAGCAATGGCATCGTGCCGCCAAGCGACGGTGCCACTTAACTCTGTTCGGACTTCTTGCTCTGTTCGGGCTTCTTGTCGGCCTCAGCCGCGTCAAGCGGTTCGGGCTTGTCGTCGTCGTCGGAGAGGCCCTTGATTTCGGTCTTGAAAATACGCAACGCACGGCCTGAGCCGCGTGCGAGCTCCGGAAGCTTTTTGGCACCGAACAACAACACGACGACCGCAAGAACCAAGAGGATCTCGGTCGTACCAATTCCGCTAAGCATTGTTTCTCCTTCTTCGCTGACCAGTGCTCTATTCAGACAAGTTCATCGTACGCGTGGAGTGCAAGAGCAGCGCTTTCGGCAACCTCGGTTGCCAGGGTGGCGGGCTCGACGACGGTCACGGACCCGCCGTTGCGCAAGACGAGCCGGCGCAGCCACGACCAGTCGGCGCCGAACAGCTTGACCCGCCAGATACCGTCGACGGGCTCGCCGAGGCTCTCGACCTGGTAATACTCGGTCAGCCAGTGGGCATTGGGTTGCAGGTCGAGTACGGCGTGGATCGTGTCGTCGTCGACTTGGAAGAGACCGTCGGACAGATCGCGTGGTTCCGCATTGTGTTCTTCAATGTCGTGATCCGTTGCCGTGGCGCTGAGGATGCGGTCCAGCCGGAAGAACCGGATGTCGTCGGCGCGCAGGCACCATGCCTCGCAATACAGTTTGCCTTGAGCGCTGAAGAGGCGACGCGGATCGATTTCGCGTTCGGTCTTTTCGTCTCGGGACACCGTCGCATAGGTGATCGCCACCCGTTTGCCTACTCTGATGGCCTCGGTCAAGGTGTTGTGGATGGCCGAATCGACCGCTTCGACATGCACGTCGACCGGCGCGGATGCCTCGTCGCCGATAACGCTCTCGAGTTTGGCGAGGGTGCTGTCGATGATCGCAGTCTGCGGACCGCTCGCCGAGGCGCGCAACGTTCGGAGAGCCACAATGAGAGCCACCGCTTCACTCGTGTTGAGTTTGAGCGGACGGGTGAGGAATTCCGCACCGCGGATGAAAATGATTCCATCCTCGTCGAGAGCGCCGAGATCAAAGTCGATCAACTCGCCCGGATATTGGCCCGGGCCGCAATACATCAACAGGGTCAAGTCCCTGCGGATCTGTTTGTCGGAGACGCCGAACTCGGCGGCCACCTGCTTGAGCGGAATGCCACCGTGTCCTTGAAGGTAGGGAACGAGCGCGAGCATCCGCACGACCTGGTTCTTGGAGGTGCTCACGCGCCCGCCTGTGCCGCAGCCTTGAGTCTGCCGATGACTTCGGCGCGAACATCGGGCGGCGACATCGCGATGGCATCGGGACCGTAGGAAGCAATCTCCGAAGCGAGTTCCCACGGCGAGGCATACTCAACCCGCAATTCATCGAACTCTTCATCGAGGGGAATGACTGTCGCGGCCATTTTGCGCAAGGACTGTCCGCGGCCTCGTCGCACCCGCACGACAGCCGCGCCCAGCGCCGGTGCGGGATACAGGTTTTTGGCAAGTGCCTTGAGGTCGGTGCCTTCGGGGATTTCGTAGGAACCGGCGGCCCCGGCCAACCCGACCTCCCCGTGGACGCGGGTAAGACGAAAAACACGGGGTTCCTGGCGGTCGGTGTCGAAACCCGCCATGTACCAGCGGCCGTGCCAGGAGATGACGCCCCACGGCTGAACCGAGCGCGTCGTCGGCTCGGCACCGGGGCGTTTGTAGTCGAAAGTCACCGGAATGCGCCGGGTGACGGCTTCCCACATCGTGTCGAAGGACGGTTCGCTCGCGGAAAGCCGTGGCTCGACCATGCGCAGGACGCTGGTATCGACCGTGATGCCGGCAGCCTTGAGCTTGACCAGCGCGGCCGTTGATTCGCTTGCCAGGCCGGCGTGTTCCCACACCTGAGCGGCAAGTCCCACGACAGCGGACTCCTCGCGCGTCAACTCGATGTCGGGAAGTTCCACCTCATCGCGCTTGATGCGATAACCGATGTCATCCTCGAAGAACTTGTCGTTGCTGCCCGTTTCGACTGTGATGCCGAGCTCGCGCAATTCGTCCTTGTCTCGCTCGAACATCCGGTCAAACGCTTGGTCGCTCTGGCCCCGGTATCCCTCGACGGCCTCTCGGATCTTTTCCTTCGGGAGATATTGCCGGCTCACCAGCAAGGTGATGAAAAGATTCATCAACCGTTCAGTTTTGCGAGGAGCCATGACCGCAGGGTCTCAGAAAGCCGCCAGCAAGTCGACAGCAAAGATCAGCGTGTCGCCACCCTTGATGTCGGGTGGGCTGCCGGCGTCCTTGTAAGCAACATCGGACGGGCACACCAGAACCACGCGGCTGCCGACCTTTTGGCCGACAAGACTGTCATCCCAGCACTGAATCAGTTGGCCCGCGCCGATCTGGAACGTAGCGGCCTGTTTGGACCAGGACTCGTCGAAGACTTTCCCCGCGGGATAGATCTGGCCGACATACTGGATCGTCAAGGACTGGCCTGCCTTGATGACCGGTCCGGTTCCTTGGATGGCGACGCTGGTGCTCATCTTGGTTGCCGAGGCGGCGGACTTGGAGGTCCTGACGAACTTCACCGGATGATCCTTGGCATCGAAGGTCAACTTCGGCAACGAAGACGGGAGCGTCTGTGCCTTCCCCTCGGCGGCTTCGGGGACCTTGGCCGCCTTGACGACGTCAAACAAGAAGACCATAGTGTCGTCGGCCTTGAGGCCGAGCTGATCGTTGGCCGCGCCGAAACCATCCTTCGGCGACATGGCGACGAGGACGCGGGTGCCGACCATCTGGCCGACGAGCCCCTTGACGAAGCCCGGGAGCACGGCACCGGTCTTGAGCGTTGTGACCAGCGGCGTACCGGTCTTGAAGGTGCTTTCAAAGGTCTTGCCCGTGCGACCGTTGACTGCGACGAAGTCGAGTGTCACGGCGTCGCCGTTGGCGACTTTGTCGCCGGTGCCCTTCTTGATGACACGGGTGGTGGTCTCGGTGGCCTTGAAGTTCTTTTCGACCGAAACCGTCGGAGACTTGTCGCCCTTTACAGTGACCTTGTCGAGACCAGCGGCAGAAGAGCCGCAACCGGCAACGAGCAAGGCGACAGCGAGGGCCGCGGGAATCATTCGACGCACAGAAAAACCTTCAAATCGTGAGGTGTTTGACTTCGGGTTGCAAACGAGGCCAACCATAGCCGCACGAGCCAAGCCGCCCGACACTACATAGTGCCCGCTACATCCCGTCAATCAATTTCTGTACGCGTTCGTCCTGCGATCGGAACGGGTCCTTGCACAGCACAGTGCGCTGGGCCTGGTCATTGAGTTTGAGGTGCACCCAGTCGACGGTGAAGTCGCGACGACGTTCCTGAGCTCGCTTGATGAAATCGCCGCGGAGCCTGGCGCGGGTCGTCTGCGGCGGGATGGACTTGGCCGCGAAGACGTCCAGGTCGGTGGTGACACGCGCGACCGCGCCCTTGTTTTCGAGCAGGTAGAAGATGCCGCGGTCGCGGCGAATGTCGTGATAAGCGAGGTCGAGTTGCGCAATACGCGGATCGCTCCATGTCATGTTGTGGGCGCTGCGATAGCGGTCGAGCAACTTGTATTTGATGATCCAGTCGATTTCACGCTCCACGAGCGACAAGTCCTCGGACTCGACTGCCTTGAGCGTGCGTTCCCACAAGTCCATCGCCCGGTCGATGACCGGTGTATGGATGCCGTGGCGGTCCACGAATTCGGCGGCCTTGCCGAAGTACTCGGCCTGAATCTCCAGCGCTGAGAGTTCACGTCCGTTGGCCAGCTGGACCTTGCGCTGGCCGGTCATGTCGTGCGAAATCTCGCGAATGGCCCGAATCGGATTGTCAAGCGTCATGTCCCGCATCGAAACGCCCGCCTCGATCATCCGCAACACGAGGTCGGTTGTGGCGACTTTGAGAAGTGTCGTCGTCTCACTCATATTGGAATCGCCGACTATGACGTGCAAGCGGCGAAATCGTTCGGCATCGGCGTGTGGTTCGTCGCGGGTATTGATGATCGGTCGTGAACGTGTCGTGGCGCTGGAGACGCTTTCCCAGATGTGTTCAGCGCGCTGACTGACCGAGAAAACAGTGCCACGAGGAGTCTGCTGCACCTTGCCGGCGCCGCAGATGATCTGCCGGGTCACCAGGAACGGGATGAGGACTTCGGCGAGCCGGCTGAACTCGCCACTGCGGCCGACCAGATAATTTTCGTGGCAGCCGTAGGAATTGCCAGCTGAGTCGGTGTTGTTCTTGAACAGGTAGATGTCACCGTCGATGCCGTCTTCGGCGAGACGCTGCTGGGCGTCGATCATCAGTCCTTCGAGGATCCGCTCCCCCGCCCGGTCATGAGTCACCAGATCGACGAGGTTGTCGCATTCGGGTGTCGCATACTCGGGGTGGCTGCCGACATCGAGATAGAGCCGGGCGCCATTGCGCAGGAAGACATTGCTGCTGCGTCCCCACGACACGACACGGCGAAAAAGGTAACGCGCCACCTCATCGGGTGACAGTCGGCGTTGGCCTTTGAAGGAGCACGTGACACCGTATTCGTTCTCGATGCCGAAGATCCGCCGGTCCATGAACTCAGCCTAGTCTGATCGGCTAGCCCGGCAACGCCGAAGACACCGTTTCGTCACTCACTCGTTTGAATTTTCTGGGCAGCGTTCGGGTGCGATCGAGGACGGCGACTTCGAGCTCCGACGACGCAATGGTGCGGGGAGCCTTGGGATCGTCGCCCAATGCGGCAGCGGCGAGGGCGATGGCGGCCGACAGATCGAGGCCTTCGGTGTAGTGCTCACCGAGATAAGTCTCCACTTGTTCGCTCAAGCCGCCCATGACCCCGAAGCCATGGATATCGGCAACCGAACCGTCGTAGGTCAACCGGTAGATCTGATCGCGATCAGCGGTGTCACCGACCTCGGCGACAAACAATTCGACCTCATAAGGCTTCTCGCCGCCGGACGAAAATATAGTGCCGAGGGTCTGTGCGTAGGCGTTGGCCAATGCACGGCCGGTGACATCGCGGCGGTCGTAGGAATAACCGCGCAGGTCGGCGAGTCTCACGCCGGCGATCCGCAGGTTTTCGAATTCGTTGTAGCGGCCGACCGCGGCAAAGCCGATGCGATCATAGATCTCGCTGATCTTGTGCAGCGCACGTGAAGGGTTTTCGGCGACGAAGGCGATCCCGTCGGTGTATTGGATCACCGCGACGCTGCGACCGCGGGCAATGCCCTTGCGTGAGAAGTCGGCCCGATCCTTCATCAACTGTTCGGGCGAGACATAAAACGGTTGTGTCATGTCAGTCCTTTCAGTTCACCGGGGCCGAAGGGCCGTCGGGCCGAATCAGCCGTCCGCCGATGACCTCATCGGCGATGGCGCCGACGGCTGCGTCATCGATGCGACGGTAGCCGTCCGCGGTGACAACCGCCACGACCGGGAAGATGCGGCGAGTCAAGTCGGGGCCGCCGGTGGCAGAGTCGTCGTCGGCGGCGTCATACAGCGCCTGGATCGTGGCGGTGATGCATTCGATCTCGCTCAGATCGTGGCGGTAGAGCTTTTTGAGCGAGCCGCGAGCGAAGACCGATCCCGATCCCACCGAAAAGAAGGAGTGCTCTTCGTAGCGTCCACCGGTGACGTCATAGGAAAAAATTCGTCCTGACTTGGTGTCGAGGTCGAAACCGGCGAAGAGCGGCACGACGGCGAGTCCCTGCATGGCCAGGCTGAGATTGCCACGGATCAGTGCGGCGAGCCGGTTGGCTTTGCCGTCGGCCGAGAGCGTCATGCCCTCGATCTTTTCGTAATGCTCGAGTTCAACCTGAAACAGGCGAACGAGTTCAATGGCGAGACCCGCGGTGCCGGCAATGCCGATGCAGGAGTATTCGTCGGCCGGGAAGACTTTTTCGATGTCCCGCTGGGCAATGACATTGCCCATCGTGGCGCGGCGGTCACCGGCCATGATCACGCCGCCTTTGAATGTCGCGGCAACGATGGTTGTGCCGTGCGGGGCGATGCCGTGCAGGTCGCCCTCCCTGCGCGCGGCAGCACCGGGCATGAGTTCGGGGGCTTGTTTGGCGAGAAAATCGGCGAACGACGAGGAACCGACGGTGCGGTAATCGGCAGGCAGCATTACTGGCCGCCCTTTTGGACGAAGCTGCGCACGAATTCTTCGGCGTTCTCCTCGAGCACACCGTCGATCTCGTCAAGAATCGAATCGACGTCGTCGTCGAGTTTTTCCTTGTGCTCGCTTGTGGTCTCGGTCGAGGCGACTTGTTCCTCGGACTCGGTCGATTTGCGCGAACTCTTGTGCTGTTGTTCCGACATGTCTCCAACCTATCCTCTCGCTCGCGCCGTATGTGTGCGCAACGAGAAAATCTCACGCGGTGCTGGGACTGTTTCATTAAGGGTGTTTCCGGCGTTTTCATTTAGTAGGTCTCTGCGGCCGGCCAGCGGTCGGCGAAGGTGATGGCAAATGCGTTGAGAGCTGGCTTCCAGCGCATCGTCCATCGGGTTTGTCCACGACCGGTCGGGTCGAGGCTTCTGGTCACAAGATACAAGCACTTCAGCGCGGCTTGCTCGGTCGGGAAATGACCCCGCGCCCGGACTGCTCGCCGATACCTCGCGTT
>JACMOZ010000281.1 GCA_014377785.1 Aeromicrobium sp. | reverse complement strand
GTGAACGGCACCGGCCAGTCGCAGGCCGTCGCATCTGGGCCAGTTGGCTGCTGCGAACCAAACGCAGCACCCGACCGACCCACGCGTCGGATCCAAGCTCGTCTGGATAGCCACCGGTAGGCCCAAGCTTGAATTCGTTTGAGGCCGCTGCCCAGTCCTCAGGGTGCGAGATCGGGAGAAGTCGAAACTGCTGTGCATGAGTGCTGTCGTATTCGGTCTGCGCATCCAACTTCATCCGGCTGTGGTCACGTATGAGTAGCATCTCGACGACCTGGGCAGCGACTTGTAAGTCCTCACCAATTTGTTCCGCCTCGATCTCCGTGGGCGAGGAGATTGCCCCGGACTTGTCGCGGTCGACGTAGAACCCGCTCTGCTTGGCCAGGTTCGCGTCCTTCGCCGCTGCCTCGGCTTCACTTCTCCGTCGTTGCGCTACCTCCTCCCATGACTCGTCGTCGCGTGGCCCTTCAATCGACTCATAGTCGCCCCAGAACGGAGCCAGCGCGTCACCGAAAACGAAAGCCTCGAGGAACTTCTGCACGTGGTCGCGTCCATGCTTCGCCAGGCGGTCAACCATCAACGGCTCCTCCGCTCCCGTTGTCCATGACAAGGAGAAGCTGTCGTAGATCCAGATCGCTTTGCCAAGTTCTTCCTGCGCTAGGACGGCGAGGGAACGCGCACGGCCAAACGATCCAGCGTTCAGAAGCAAATGCGCGTCCGCGATCAGCGCGGACGCGTTGTCCATCAATGCTTTCCAGAACGCACGGGCGTCTGGCGGGGTCATTGTCGTCATTCGGACAGTCTGCCTCGCCTCCCCGACAGATCAGGAACCAGGAACCCTAGGCCGCAGAAGCGCCCGATCGGACGCCCCATTCTGGGTGGTTTGCAACTCCCTAGACCCGCCCATTTTAGGCGGTAAGTTCCTGCGTCATTCTGGGTGATAAGACGCAGCCCAAGTACTCGCCTCGAAGAGTCGATCGATGGCTCAACTCAAGCTCCGATCGCGAACTGACTCACAACCAACCTGGCAAAGAGGGATCCTCAAAAAATGTGCCCACGGATGAGGTTCATGTATGCCGCGAGAGTTCACAATGCTCGGTCTCGGGTTCGAACCGGCCGACAAGTTGACCGCTGCCCATGCCAACGGAGTAGTCATGGCCGACGAGCCTCAGCCTACGACCCGAGCCCATCCCTTACCAGCCCCTCAGCCACACGTACTTCCACGCATTCACGTCAGCGGACGAAGCCGTGCTGGTCAACGTTGCAAGCCTCCTCGGGCACCAGCCGACCCCTTACCTCGCCACCCACGGCGCGTCGAAAGCCTTCGTCCTCAGCTTCACCGAGTCGCTCTGGGAGGAAGCCCGCGGCACCGGCCTGCATGTCTTGGCCGTCTGCCCAGGCGCGATGGAGACCGTGTTCTTCGATGCCCTTGGCAGGCAGGCCGCCGACAAGAGCGTCAAACGGGCCACGGCACAGCACGCGGTCGGCACCGCGCTCAAGACGATGGGCCGCCGTTCGGCCCCGCCGTCGGTCGTCACCAACGGACGACCATTGGACCAGAACGTCGAAGGGTCGAGGGTCGGGTGAACCGCCCGGTGCCGCTGGGGGATCCTGCGGGGCCGCGGTCCGCGACACGGAGATGCAATGGGTCCTGCGGGTCGCCTTCTCGTCGTCGAGGAGGTCGTTACGATGGTCGACCCGGCCCGTCAACGAGGCGATATCGACCTCGCACAGTCCGCACTCGCCTTGCGACAGTCGTACATCATGTCGGCTCCGACCGCGGCGAGCGCAACAAACAGGCTGGAGTGCGGATCGACGACTGTCGTCAGCCCGAGCTCGGGAATCTTGACCTCGAGCGCTGGGTGAGCGATTGCTCGAGGTAATGGTCGAGTTCACGCCTCCGCGCGACATGGTGATCTTCCACGTGATGCAAGCGCGGCAGAAGCACCTTGACCGGATGAACGACTGAGGAGACGGAAATGACCAAGAACTATGACGACCTGGCCGACTGGGCTGAGAACGACATGACGCTGCACGCCCGGTCCGAGACGGCCAAGCGCGGCGCTGAGGCGGCTTCTGCCGGCCGCGAGCTGCTGCAGCGCAGCGCCGGCCGCCCCTCTCTGGGTGGCGACGGGGCAACCGGGGGCAAGGTCTCGCCATGACGGCAGGTCCGCCTCCCCGAAGACATCAGCAACGGTGTCGACGCCCTCGCAGCCCGTGAAGGCCGCAAGGCTTCAGAGCTCATGCGCGAGGCCATCACCGAGTACGTGCAGGCCCGGGCGGTTTGAGAGCGTCTACCTACGCAGTTCATACGGTGTGAACCGCTACGAATACGGAGCGTCAGGCCACCGTGAGTTGATCACCTGCGAAGATCGCGAGCGGCAGCGACAGCGACGCATCACATGGGATTCGAGACAGGTTGGTTACGAGACACCGAGCTGCCGCACTTGTCGCTTCACGTGCCCGATAGAGGACCCCTTGCGGAACGCCCGGTGAAGGCTCTGTTTGCGGGCACTTGAGCGGTAACTCGATCGCTGCGGTTTCCCACGCTGGGGCATCCATAGCTGGAGTTGGTCAAGCACGACAGATCCGACCGTCGCAACGCGAGGGGGTTGCGGGTTCGCCGCCTGCGTTGGAGAGTGGGCGGCATGGGTCAGAGCAACACCGGGAGGGTGTCCGGTATCTTCCGTCGCAAGCCGATCCGCCAGGAGACCGACGCGTCGTTGGAGCGCAGCATCGGGCTGTGGCAGCTGACCGCGATCGGGCTTGGCGCGATCATCGGCGCTGGTATCTTCGCGCTGGCCGGTCCGGTCGCCAAGGCGGATGCCGGCCCGGCGGTGTCGCTGTCCTTCCTGCTCGCGGGCTTTGCGAGCGCGTGCGCAGCGCTGTCCTACGCGGAGTTCGGTAGCCTGATCCCTCAGGCGGGGTCGGCCTACACCTACGGTTACGCGGTGCTCGGCGAGGTTGTCGGCTGGTTCATCGGATGGGACCTGCTGCTGGAGTACACCGCCATCGTCGCGGTGGTTGCCATCGGCGTCTCGCAGTACATCTCGTTCCTGCTCACTGCGCTGGGCCTGGACCTGCCCATGTGGATGCTCGGGGCGCCGGGCAGTGGTGACGGTCATCGCGTGGACCTGTTCGCGATTCTGCTCTGCCTGGGAGTGGCCTGGTTGTTGAACCGGGGGATCAAGACCAGT
>JACMOZ010000280.1 GCA_014377785.1 Aeromicrobium sp. | reverse complement strand
GCCCAGGTGAGAGTTGCCGTGCGCCTCCCGGTCTGGGGGAGTGAAACCATCCGCCGGGGACGAACCCACGACAGAGCGAAGAGGACCAGGCCGAAGGTGATGGCCACTTCCAGCGGCAGCAGGTCTTGAACGGCGTGCACGAAGAGAAAAAGGTAGTTCATCTAGGCCCCCAGAAGATCGAATCCCTCGCGAGTATCGCGAGCATTGTGCTGCAAAGGTAGCACAAGATTGTGCTATCGAAACAGTGCAAGTTGGCGCGGGGGAATTCGTGTCCGATCGGCGAACCCTCAACGGGAAGGCCATGCATCATGAGCACTTGTGCCCTGTGGAGTCGTGCTTGTTCGCCTGGTACAGAAGAGGAAGTGTCCGAGGAACCGACATCCGGATCGTTTATGTCGGCTTCGTTGTAATACTCCAGACAGAAGACTATGTTGAGCGCATGGCATCCGAAATGCGTGAACCAACGTTCTGGGTCCTGACCGCTCTAACCGGAGGTCGGCGTCACGGGTACGCCTTGATGGAAGAAGCCCGAGAACTATCCGCGGGACGCTTCAATCTCAAGGTCGCAACGCTGTACGCAGCACTTGAACGGCTTGGACAGCAAGGCTGGGTGGCGCTGGACGGCGATGAAGTCGTCGACGGTCGCCTGCGTCGCTACTTCCGGCTGACCGACACAGGGGCTGCGGAGCTCGAGGCCGAAGTCGCCCGGTTGGAGGCAAACGCTCGCCAGGCGCGGTCCGGGCTGCAAGCACGTCGAGCCCTACGTCCGCTGGCAGCGTCGTGAGGGGCGCTCGCGCCGTCGCCATTCCTCCGGTACTGCTTCTGTCCGCTTCACTTTCACCCTCGTCGCGACTCACCTCACTCTCGAAGGACTGACATGAACGACTCCCAGGACTCGCAGTACCGCAAGCTCGTCCGCTGGTATCCGGCCGCGTGGCGGGAACGAAACGAAGAGGCCATCATCGCCGTACTGATGGATGAGGATGATGCGGAAGGCCGCGCCGCCCCCACTCGGTCGAGTCGCCTCGCGCTTGTGGCTGCCGGCCTGTATGAGCGTTTCGTCGCTCCCGAGCGCCTCAGCCCTGTCGGGCTGGGCGCGCTCGCTCTCGGCGTCGTCTTCTCCTTCTGGTATCTGGGTGTCATCACCTGGGCACCCAACATCACCTATGCGGGGACGGTCGGACCGTTCTCCAACCCGTCGGTCATCGTCGGTGGAATGCTTGTGATCGCTCTCGTCTTGGCCCTGTTCTCAAGGGGCAGGACTGCCCGTTTCATTGCCCTACTGTGCGTGCCGGCCATCATTGTCATCGGGATTATGTCCTCGCTCCAGTCATGGCTCGGCCCGAGCGTCCCAGCTGTGGTGATCTTCGCCGGGCTCAGCCTGGCAGCGGCATCGCCACTTCGCTCCGCTCGCGACGCTGGCCGTGTGGCTGGAGCGTTCGTCCTCGTTCTGGTCGGCCTTTTCCTGACCGACCTCCTCCGCGCGCATCACTTCGACTTCAGCCTGAGCCCGATCATGGTTGGGCAAGGGGTAGGTGTCGCCGCCTCATATATGGGAGCCATAGCGCTGCTTTGGCCCACAGCGCGAGACCTCAGTCGCACGAACATGCGCGCATCGCAGGCGAGCTGAAGGGTCCACGCACTGAACCCTCAGCGGGAGATGGTTTGCATCAGGGCGTCCAGTGTGAGGAATGCGTTGTCGGACGTCTTGGGGATTAAACGAAATGCCCGTGATCGGTCTGCGTCCGCCCCGGTCCAGGTGAGATACCGGTCAATGTCGTCGGGGGAGGCAAAGTTGAACGGCTTCAATCGCAGTGCGGTGAGTGGTGCGTTGATCTGGAAGGCGATCTTGGGAGCATCCTCGGGATGCTCATCGAGCGCCACTTCCAAGAGGTCCGCGGGGATATCCCTGTGGACGTTGTAGAGCATGTGTCTTACTGTCGCCTCGGCATCATGGACGAGCAGTGCGATGACGTCTGGCGCGAGGTGCTCCTGGAGCGCAACCTGAGCACGGTCCTCCCAGACCAGACTGACGGCCATCTCCCGGTTCATGTCGGCCGGTAGCCAGTCGCTGGGCAGCTCACGCATGAACACCGTGACCGGATTCAGTTCATCGTCTTCCACTTGATCAGTCAATCATCGCCGCCGTCGGTTCGACGAGATTGGCCTCGGGCCGGGTTGTAATCCGCGGGGTGGTTTCCAACGGGTTGAGGCTGAATTGTTCTGCTCTGGGGCGCGCAAGCCGAACCTTCAGCGGGACCATCCCGACGTCAAACGCGAACCCTCGCCTGGGTACTGGGGTTTGGCGTCTCGGCGTGTTGAGTGGCCGAACACGAGGCCACAGTCGGGCATCGCTAGGCTCAATTTGTTCGATCGGGGAAGAAGGGGCCTGTGCCAGTTCAGGATGAAAGCTCGACTACGCAGTGAGATGAGTTGGGATTGAAGAGGCAACGGCAGGGTCCGCGCTTCTGGCTGGGAGTCGGCGTCACGTGTGCGTGGGCGGTGGTGTTGGTGCTCCTTGTCATCCGCGCCTTCAACAGCGGCAGTGGTGGGCTGGCTGTCTCAGCGTTGATCGCCGCCATTCTGTTTACCGCCACTTTGCTGTTCGTTTTCGGTTTCCTGAACGCGCACCGGCTAGCGCGGGTGCAACAAGCCTTCCCTTCCGCTGTCGTCGTCCCGGTGGTCGTTGCACCGCTCCTCGCAGATCAACTGCGGGCGCTTATGACCGCCCTCGGGCTCGCGCGCTCTCGTGTGAAGCCGACAACATACGCGACGCTCGTGGCCGATGGGGTAACTGTGCGTGTCCTGACGGACGCTACTGGGATTCCCGCGGCGTCCTTCCCTTCGGATCGAGTGAGAAGTGTCGTCCTTGGATCGGCACTTGTTGGCATGCGAACGATGACTGCGATCGCCATCGAGGTTGCCACATTCGAAGGTGCAGTGTTGCTTCCGGTTACACCGATGCGGACTAGGGGTAACTGGCTGCGCGCCGTGCCGGACGCGGAAATTGCGAGGCTTGCCGAAGATTTGCGGAGCGCGATCGGCTGCCCAGCCGAATCGGGCCAGAGTGGCACATGAGGTTGGCCCGCACGTCAGTTTTTCTTAGGGAACTCGGAAGCCGAACGCCTACCGGTAGCCAGGTGGCAACCAGGCAGCGCAACGGACGAAACATTGGATGACATCGACGCCATGCGACCGACGAGTGCATTGAGAATCGGAACGATACGTTTTGCGGTCTTCTCGCTCGCTAGCGTGGCGCTTTGGATCCCAATAGTTCTCTGGCTGGTCTCGCCGGACCGAAGTGTGACGCTGGGGCCCGCAGGTCGACTTCTCGTTGTACTGACGGTCGCGATACAGTGCGTCACGATCATCCTCGGCTTCGTCTTCCAGCAGCGCGCCTCGAGCTGCGACGAGACGCAGGCGCGCACAGCGAGTATCGCGTTCGGTTGGGTCGGCTACCTAGCGGGCCTTTTCTGGGCATGGTGGCTATCAATGTCAATGCTCGAGCTTGAGGGCGGGAAACTCATTGCCTTTGTCGCCCTCGGTGCGGTCTATCTAATCCCAGCGATTGTCCCGGTCGCGAAGGTCACGTTTCGCGTGAGAGCCGGTCATGCCACCGCTTCGATCACCCTGATCGTAACCGCTGTGCTGACGGTCGAGCAGTTATCGCCGATATTGATCGCCCCGGCCACCGTATACATTGCAGCAGTTCTGGTTAGCGGCCTGTTCACGACGTACACCAATGCAACCGTCTCATAGCCGACCGCATTGCCTGGGTCTGTCAGGATTTCGGCGAAGCTGTGTTTGACCGATAGCCGGACCTTCATCAGCACAGAATTCGCCGCCAGGGCTTCGAGCGGGCGTTCATCACCTGGGTGGCATTTGGGAACCTTATGCGGGCGCTGGATTGCGTAGGTGACGCCAAACTGGAGGTGTGCAGATATGCGACCTAACTTCGGTGAATTTTGGAGCAGCGACGTCGCTCTGGATCAGAGCAGGGCTGACGCGCCCATGGAATCCACCCGAGCTCGACCTGCAGCGTGCCCTCGACGGCGTGACCTCGACAGTGCTTGGCGCTTTCGACGTTGACGGCCGGTTGGTTGGAACCGTGATGGTCGGGCACGACGGACACCGCGGGTGGGCGTACTACCTGGCCGTTGATGAGACTCAGCAGGGGACGGGGTTGGGAAGACAGCTGATGACGGCATCGGAAAACTGGCTGCGTGACCACGGCGCCGTGAAAGTTCAGCTGATGGTCCGTTCGACCAACGAAGCAGTACTCGGGTTCTATGAGCATCTCGGATACGAAGACTCCGACGTCCAAGTGCGTGCAAAGCGATTAACTTGAATCGCTTCGCTTTTTGATCTGAGAACTCGGGTGTTCCATTGGCTGAGAAACCAAGTGGGTCCGCTGCCGTGTGCCCAATGAGAGTGCCGGCATGGCGAACCTCGACTGACGACGCACTGGTGGATACCTGTTCATATTTCTGCGCGTTCACTAGGGTGGGGGCGACGAGTGGGGGCGTATGGACAAGGACCGGGCTGCGGCGTTTTGGGTGGAAGTCCACATGGATGCCAGGGGAACAGATCTTTCGGCGGAAGTTGCGGAGCTCGAGGCGAGGGTGTATTCGAGAGCCGGTAACGCGGAACCCGTGGTCGATTTCATCGACCCGGCCACAGGCGAAATCGTTCAGGCGACACCTTCTCAGCTTCGTCTGCGCGCTCTACGAGAGCGGCAGGCGGCTGGGATCGATGCCCAGGATGGGGCTGTTCAGCCACTCGTTGCTGAATCCGCCGGCACTGAGTCGGGTTCACTAGGTTCAACAGGGGCGCCTCGGCGTCGGTTCGTTGGGCCGATCGTTGTGGGGGTCGCGGTCGCCGCTGGCATCGTCACTGCCCTAGTCGTGACCACGATTCAGGCTCCGATCGACCGAGGCGTGGCCACGGTCGCGAGTGCGGAATCCATTCCATCCCGGTTCTTCCCCGAGCGCTTGTTCGACCTGCCGTCGGTCTTCGATATTCCGGCCCCTGATCCCGGGGACCAGTTCGTGGCCGGGTCGATTCAGAACATCTCGGGCACGTCAGAGTCCGACCAAGGTTTCGGAGTGTTCCTGGGACGTGAATCGGACAGCGGGTTGTACTGCCTGATCGTGAATTCTGAGGTTGATGTCAACGTTGCGACTTGCGCCACCGCCGACGCGGTCGCCCGGCAGGGGCTTCGCGTCGAATCGCCGGTGACGGTTCGATCCTTCGTGGCTTCGGATGCCCCATACGGTGACACGATGCTGACTGCGACACTCACGAATTCTGGAGCGTTCTCGATGAACTTCCCGCCGATCGATCTAGGAGACATCGCGGCCCCGCCCACAACAGGCACCACTCTCCAAGAATGGAGCAGCGGACCAAGCGATGCCGAGCTCAACGCTGAGATCGATGCTCACGGCGAGAGCCTAATTGTCGCGCTTGCCTGCGTGGGTGAGGGCAGCGTCACGGTAGACACGGATGGGTACGCATACCTCTTCGCGTGCGCGGAAGGTACCATCAAGCATTTTCAGAATCAGGATGCCATCGCCCACGGTGCTGTCGGCGTGACGATAACCCCGACGGGAAACGTCACCTGGGGACTCACAATCGCGAGCAAACCCCTCACAGAGCCGGACGACTTGAGCTAGCGCTCTTACTCATCAGGATTTCTCGAGGCCCGGCGGCATAGGCGACCGGGCCCTGCTGAAAGAGCACGCGCACTGCCCGACCTCATTCACGCGAACAGAACATCACGGCAGACGTCCACGGGCGCAGATTCGGCGCCGATTCGCAAAGGTCCCGATGTCTCGGAGGAGTGGCGTTTGGGAACGCCTATCGCTTTTTCTGCCATCGCCCGACGCCTTGCGGCGAGCGAGCAGGACTTGAGCCGGTATGTTCGGCTACAGGTCGATGTCGCCGAACAAACATGGAGCTCCCAATGCCACAAAACCGCGCGCCGCTTCGCGAGCAATTGTTCCGGATCGTGGGTCTGATCGTGGGTTCCGTGGTCGGGATAGTCGCCGTCGTAGTCGTCGAGATCGTGCTCGGCCTCGATACGGGCATCTGGCTTACGACTCTGATCATCGGGATCGTGGTGGCGATCGGCATCGGCGTTGCTGGGGCTGTGGTCGGCGGTCGTCTTGGACAACGGCTTGTTGGCGACCGCATCGAAGTAGCCATGCGAGAACAAGGGGAAAAGAAGTGGCGGCATGGGCGCCTCACGGTCAGCCGCGGGCAGATGAGTTTCCAGCGGTACGCGTACCAGATCCGGATCCCGAAGGGCGAGCCGCTCGATTTGCGGGTTACACGCCTGGGAGCCGACTCCGGACGTCGTCCGCCGCTTCGTCAAATCTGGTCGGTCAATCCTCAACTCCACATAGTCGAGCTCGAAACCGACCAGGGCCCAAAAGAACTCGCGGCCCTGCCGAGTCGCCTCACGGAGCTGCACGTGCGACTCGGTCAGTGACCATCGCCTTGCGCTCACCAGACCGCGCCGGCACAACGCTGGGCGGCACATGGTCCAACGTCGGCCGCAACGCCTACGTGCACGACAACAAACCACGTCGACCTTTCGTCGCCAAAACCTGTTCCTGAAGGTGCGCAAGCCGGACGCTTTGCGGGCGCTGGGCGCCACCGTCCTGGTCCTCGGACCAAGGGCCCGCTCAGCTGTAGTTTGCGGTGACTGTCCGCGCGCGACCGTCGAGGCGAATTCGCCCGCCGTACGGCAGGATCCACTGTGGGCGGGTGTGACCGAAGGGCACACCGACGCAGACCACGGCCTCCGGGTTGTAGCGCGTGATCTCGCTGATAACCGAATTACGTTGAGCGGCGCGACGGCGCGCACGCTCTTCCGCGGTTGGAAGAATCTCAGGGCTGCTGACGGGAGGTCGCGCAACGATGACGCCGTCCACTGCATCGAGGATGCCCCGCTCTCCGAGGGATCGCATCCATCGCTGCACCCACACGGCTGGCGGTAATTCTTCGCTGG
>JACMOZ010000279.1 GCA_014377785.1 Aeromicrobium sp. | reverse complement strand
TGTCCGCTGGACAGTTCGTGTCCGAACCGCCAGTGCAGAATTCGGGGCGGGGGCGATCCGGCAAATCGCCGGAACGGGCCAGAAAAGTTGACACCAGCAGTGATCTGGTCGCGGAAGAAATGTATGGCGGCGGGTTTGTCGCAATTCAGGAGATGCTAAAACCTTCTCAACCACACCGCTCCGCTCCGTGTGTGACACCGGAATTTGTCAAGGTGAATGAGGCCAGCGTGAGTTTAGGCTGCTAGTCCTGTTCCGGCGTTCCCAAACCTCGCGGGAAGTGAGATAAAACCCTCTATCTGTTTGCTTGCGACCCGTGTAACTGCGCCTGGCATCGCTGCTGCCATACTCTGCGCATGACAACTTCTGACCAGCCAGGGGGCGGCCCGCAGGAGCCCTTCGCTCACGACTCACAGCAGCCAACAGCCACGATCGGAACGGGAACAGGCGCCGCACTGCGAGCTCAGTCCAAGAAGCTGAAGAACCTCGCTCCAGCCGCGCTGATTGTGGGCATCGCCTCATTTGTAATCGGACTCGCACCGGTGCTGGGGGGACTCGTTGGCATCACCGCTGCGGCGTTGGGAATCAATGCAATCCGGAGGCAGCAAAACAAGAAAATGGCTCTCTCTGGGGTGGTTCTCGGAGTGGTCGCCACACTGGCTTCGGTTGGCATGACATTCGCCATGGCTGCTGGCATGAATAACGTTTCGTTAAACAAGCCGTTGGCAGTAGCTGCGCAATCGGCCACGCCTTTCGCCACACCGACACCAGTAGCGACAACCGAGACTCCCACGCCGACACCGACGCCCACGCCCACGCCTGCGGCACCAACACCGGCTGCGCCAGCACCTCCGCCAGCCCCTCCGGCCCCGGTGGTGCCTCCGGAGTATAAGTCGGCCCTCGCCAAGGCGGGAGATTACGCCAGAGATATGTTCATGAGTAAAGCTGGCGTTTACGACCAACTGACATCTCAATATGGCGAGAAGTTCGCGCCCGCAGCTGCTCAATATGCGATCGATAACCTCCAGGCTGATTGGAATGCGAACGCCCTGTCGAAGGCTCGGAGTTATCAGAAAGACATGTCGATGTCTCCGTCAGCGATTCATGATCAACTCACCAGTAAAAATGGGGAGAAGTTCACAGCAGCCGAGGCCGACTTTGCGATCCAACACTTAAGCGACTGACTGCTCACCCGATGTGGAGTAATTTTGCGCCAGGTTGCGGTCATCCTCGGGCCAGCCCCCACGTGTGTCCAGATAATCGGCCGCCTCCGTCAGGGAACACCCGTAACTCTCTGGTGGTCTGCAAGGACGACACCGTTGGTACTTCGCGTCGGACAGCATGCAGGTCCCAGACCCCGGTGGTCCTCAGGGGCGCCACGGAAGCGGCGCAGCGTGGGACCTTCCTTGACAGCGCGACGGCGGACGCAGGCCACATCAGTAAGTGTTGCCCACAAGGTGCTTCTATCGATTGAGGTAGTGGGTCAGCGCACCGACAAACGCCGTTCGTTCCCATACCGAGCGTCACCATGCCGTATCTGAGTTTGTCATCCATATCTGTCGAGGGAACTGACACCACTGGGCGAGTTCAACCGGTGGTTGCAACACCGGTTTGTTGAAGTGAGCGTACCTGCTCGTTGAAAACTTCCGAGGGAGTACGCCAGCCGAGGCTTTTGCGGGGTCGGTTGTTGAGCGCGAGGGCGACTGCTTCGAGGTCCTCGGCGGACCAGCGGGAGAGATCGGTGCCTTTCGGGAAGTATTGACGGAGTAACCCGTTAGTGTTCTCGTTCGTCGGCCGCTGCCAGGGTGAGTGAGGGTCTGCGAAGAACACCTTCGTGCCTGTCTCGAGCACGAATTGGGCGTGCCCGGAGAGCTCCTTGCCGCGGTCCCAGGTGAGCGTCTTGCGGAGTTGCTCGGGGAGTTGGGTCATCGATTTCGTCAGCGCGATGTTCATCGCAATCGCTCCGTAGCCGCCTAATGACGGGCCGTTCTTCACCGGGGCAATCTCGCCATAGCCCTCTAGCCTCGGCAAGTGCACCAGCAGGGTGGATCGGCTGGATCGCTCAATAAGCGTTCCGATCGCTGAGCGGCCGGTGCCGATGATCAGATCGCCTTCCCAGTGCCCCGGAACAGCACGATCCGCGGCCTCGGCGGGACGCTCGGACAGCACGACGTCGGCGGTGACGTGACCTTGCGGTCGGTTCTGCGCTCGGGATCGTGGTTGCCGGAGTGCGCGGCCGGTTCGCAGGCAAGTGACGAGCTCCCGCGTCAACGCCCCACGGCCCTGGATGAACAGTGACTGGTAGATCGCTTCGTGACTGATGCGCATGGATTCATCCTCCGGGAACTCGACCCGAAGCCGGTGAGAGATCTGTTCCGGACTCCACGCGGTCGCCCACCGCCGATCCTGCCGATGCGGTTTGTTCAACCCTTTCCACGCTGCTGGCTTCGGCCCAGCGACGATGGTGCCATCCGGGCGGCGGATGGTCCCGGCGAGACGGTCCTGCACGTACTGCCTTAACCTGTCGTCGGTTGCGAGTTTCGCGTTTTTCGGACGCTTCGCTGATTGTTGGGCCTTCCACTGCGCCACCAGCGCACGGTATTCCTGCTTCCCGCTGCGCGTGGCAGCGTTGCGGCGCAGCTCCCGCGAGATCGTTCCCGGGTCGCGGCCGATCTGGCGAGCGATTTCACGCACGCCGACACGCCTAGCGCGCAGCAGCGCGATCTCCTCGCGCTCTTCGAAAGAAAGGTAGCGGCCAGCGGGCTCGGCCAGTGAAATGGGCGGCATGCCGCCAGCGTGACGAAACCAGCGGGTCCCCACCGGCACCGACACACCCACCTTAAGCGCAGCCTCGGCGGAGGTGATGCCCGTCGCGATCAGACCCCAGAACTGCCGCTGCACCGCTCGCGACGGCTCCGGCCGTCCCGGTGAGCGCATCGGGGGCCGCAGGGCCCGATCAGCACGCCACTGCCGACGCGCAACCGCCGGGACATCGCTCGTCTTCCTGCTCCAGTCCGCCGTCGCCATCCTCGAACACCTCCAAGATCGAGGTGTTGCGACGACCAGTTGAATCCACCCAGTGAGCACGTTGTTAGTTCACTGACCTCACCACAGCGGGCACGTCTCATTCTCATGTACCGGCGGAAAAGCTTACGAGTGCACTACTCATGGGAAAGGGCGGTACGGGTAACCCGTGCCGCCCTTTCGCTGCGGGATAGACCACCGCACACCTCAATTCTCATGCGGCTACGAATGGGGGTTCGAGGGGGGCACCGCACAAAAGCAAGGTGAGAAAAGTTTACCAAAGTTGTGGTTCGTGCAACAGGGGAACTTTGTCGAAGTCGCCACCGTGCTGGTAGACCGCGACGCTCGCGCTGCCACCGGGAAAGGAAAGGGAAGAGGTAGTGATGAAAGGGGAGTGGAGGTTGTTGCCGCGGCTCAATCGAGCGGCACGGCAACAACCATCTAGGCTTTTCTGGCCCCCCGACCATAAACGAATTGCCGTCCATCTCCGACGCTGGTGAACCCAATTCGTCTGATCCCGATTGCTTCCCTACTTCCCCCGTTGTAAGTATTACTTACCTTTGGTGACGAGGGAGTGACATTTCTGCGTCGAAGGAAAGGAGAGTGGGAAGCTGATTCGTAAGCCGTGTCGGCGGATGTTTCAGTGGCTGACTCCCACTGATGCCCAGTATTTCAAACTCTCCTTAGCTCCGATATCGCGGCGGAGGGAGCATCGTGCGGTTCACAGATCCGATGGTCGAGGGTGGCAATGCCGTCCCGTTCCGTGGTCGCGTCGACACCCGGGCGACGAGAAAAGCCATCAGGAACGCCACACCAATCCTGATCACGGGAGTCAGGATGAGGGGCATGCGGGTACCGACCCGTCGCTCGAGTTGTGTGACGCTG
>JACMOZ010000278.1 GCA_014377785.1 Aeromicrobium sp. | reverse complement strand
GGGCACCGCGTCGGTGAGCATCTTTGCCGATGTCTCGGTACTTCCCACGAAAACCGAACCGAGTCCACACAGCCCCGCCGCGACCGCAGCCTGCAACGCTTCGGGAGCGCCGATGTACGTCAGGCGTGCCGCAAGAGCACTGGGAGTGAGTCCGTGCTCGACCAAAGTCATCAGAATCGCGTTGTAGACGCGGCCTTCGTCGGCAGATGGCGTACGACCCGTCAGCTG
Source organism: Aeromicrobium sp. (assembly GCA_014377785.1). Lineage (GTDB taxonomy): Bacteria > Actinomycetota > Actinomycetes > Propionibacteriales > Nocardioidaceae > JACMOZ01. Next base: position 8,708 of record JACMOZ010000278.1, on the reverse strand, counting down.
GAGGAAGGAGTAGTCGGCGAGGGTCATGTGTCCGAGGATCTCGTTCGCCAGATCATGGCCACGCACATTGATCTGGTCTGGTGTGGACCATGCGATGTCTGTCCGCAGTGTCCTGGTTTCTCGTGCCACGATTCGCAACCCCTTTACTTGTCGGTGAGTCCACTGGTGTGGACGCCGTTGCCTGAAGACTATGCGTTGATTACGTACCGTTTGGTGGCACGTCGTACCAGAAAGCGTGACCGACGTTACGGAGTTTCTCCCACCGGTGTCAAGGCGTGCCGGTGGCGGCGCACCCACGGACTCATCCGCCAGTGATGGTTGACAGTCCCTTCGGACCGACCTAGTGTTACGGAACTTCGGCACATCGTGTCGCCTAGTGGAACGTTCATCGAAATCGTCTGCACGCCAAGGAGATCCGTGGTCTACCAAGCACCCATTCTCGAAGTCACCGGTCTGAGCAAGCAGTTCGGCGGACTCAAGGCAGTCGATGGCGTGTCTTGGTCGATCCAACCGGGGGAGATCGTCGCCTTGATCGGGCCGAACGGTGCTGGCAAGACCACCGTCTTCAATCTCCTCACAGGATTCATCAAGCCCGACCACGGGACAGTCGTGTTCGAGGGCGAGGACATCACCGGGCAGCCGGCGCACACATTTGCGAGCAGCGGACTGGTCAGGAGCTTCCAGACCGCGAAGATGTTTCCGTCCATGACGGTCGCGGAGATAGTGACGACAGCTGGACTCCTGCACGGGTCGCCGCGGACGATGCGTGCCCAGACAGATGAGATCCTCGAGCGCCTCAACCTGTCCGACAAGAGAAACACGAATGCGTCGGAGCTGTCGCTCCCGGACCGGCAGATGGTCGAGCTCGCCAAGTGTCTTGCTGCCAAGCCCAAATTCGTCCTGCTCGACGAAATCATGGGAGGCCTCAACCGGGCCGAATGTCACGTCCCGATTGAAGCGATCTCCCAATTGAGGGAGTCGGGCATCACCTTCCTCCTGGTGGAGCACGTCATGCCGATCGTCATGACCTTGGCCGACAGGATCGTCGTCCTGGACTTCGGCAAGAAGATCGCCGAAGGCACACCGACCGAGATCGCGAATCACCCCGAGGTACAGCGATCCTATCTCGGACAGGCGGTGTGAGATGACGCTCGAGGTCACCAACCTGAGCTGTGGATATGACGGCCAGATGATCATTCACGACGTCTCCTTGTCCGTGCCCGACGGTGGATTCGCGACGATTCTCGGCTCGAACAATGCTGGCAAGAGCACGCTGATCAACTGCATCAGCGGAATAGTTCCGGCTTCGGGTGGGTCGATTGTCTTCGACGGTGTCGACATCACCCACATGGCCCCGCACCGACGCGTCGGCCTGGGGGTTGTGCAGGTCCCAGAGGGGCGGCAGCTCTTTGCCGGCATGACCGTCATGGACAACATCCTGATGGGCGCCGTGGGCGTGCAGCGAGCCAAGGCGCAGTCGTCCGAGGCGGACATCGATCGCGTCCTCGAGATATTTCCGCGTCTCAGGGATCGCAGACAGCAGGTTGCCGGATCGCTGTCCGGCGGGGAACAGCAGATGCTGGCGATGGCTCGTGGACTGATGAGTCGACCACGATTGCTGATGCTCGACGAACCTTCGTTGGGGCTGGCCCCGCTGATCGTCGAAAGCATCTTCCAGACCATGTCGGTCCTGAATGACGAAGGTGTCTCGATCCTCCTGGTCGAGCAGAATCTCACACTTTCGTTGCAGTACGCAGCCACGGGATTCGTGTTGGACCGCGGCGAAGTTGCCGTCGAAGGCTCGTCCGAGGCACTCCAGGCAAGCGACGAAACGCGTCGCGCCTACCTCGGAATCTGAAGGGAGGAGCACGGTCATGAGTTATTTCATTGAGGCGCTCTCGCAGGGACTCGTCATCGGCGCGCTCTACGCCGTCATCACCTTTGGCATCGCGGTGGTCCACAGCGTCAGCGGGGTGCTGAACTTTGCTCACGGAAACTTCGTCGTGCTCTCGATGTACCTGTGCCTGGTGCTGAACAAGACGCTGGGACTCGATCCGTATTTCTCGGCGCTCATCGTGGTGCCGGTCATGTTCGTCGTGGGTGCCGCGCTGTACAAGTTCGTCTTCTCGCGACTGTCGGATGCCCCGATCATGACAATCATCCAGATCACGCTCGGCATTGTCTTCATCATTCAGGCCGGTCTCCTCATGACGCAGGGCGGCCAGTTCAAGCGAGTGCCCTCCGTCGTCGACGGTCATCAGGTGCGCCTCGGGGCAGTCCGACTTGAATTGGGTGATCTCGTCGCGTTCACGAGCGCGCTGCTCTTGACCGGCGCATTGTTCTGGGTGCTCGAACGCTCCTCCTCAGGACGAATCGTGAGGGGAGTCCAACAAAACTCTCGAGCGGCACAGCTTGTTGGCGTCGATATCGAACGAGTTCGTACCGTGAGCTTCGGAATAGGGATCGCGTTGGCAGCGGTCGCTGGCATCCTGCTGCTGCCCGGCACCTCGATCCACCCCACGCAGGGACTGAGCTTCACCGTTGTCGCTGTCATGGCGTTCTTCATCGGCGGAATGGGCAACTACATCGGCACCCTGCTGGGTGCCCTGACGCTCGGTATCTCAGAAAGTCTGGGCGCTGTCTATCTACCCGGATCGATCGGGTTCGCCGTCCCATTCGTCATCGTCGTCGCGGCCATCGCCCTTCGACCACATGGTCTCTTCGCGAGAAGTGAGGTCGCATGATTACAGAACTCTTGAAGCGCCCGACTGCGGTCGTGGTGATCGTCTTGGCGGCCCTCGCCCTCACACCGCCGCTCTGGCTGAATCCCTACTACCTGAGCATCGCGACCCTGACATTCGTCCACATCGGGCTGGCCTCGGCCTGGAACATAGTCGGCGGCATGGCCGGTCAGTTCTCCCTGGGTCACAGCCTGTTCGTCTCCGTCGGCGGAGTCTTCTCGGCGGCCCTTGTCGTCGAGCTCGGCCTCAATGCCTGGCTGGCGGTGGCTGTCGCGGCAATTGTCGCCGCGATGCTCGCCGTCATCATCTCGCTGCTGACATTCCGTCTTCGGCTCCATCACCTCTCCTTTGCGCTCATCACTCTCGCCCTCGCAGAACTCTGTCTGCTGTTCGTATTGTCGAACGACTTTCTGGGAGCAGCCGGCGGCCATGTGTGGCCCCGCGCCGAAGGAGTGCAGAATCTCCAGTTCTCCCCGAACGGTTTCTATTGGCTCGCCTATGCAGTGATGGGCATGACGTGTCTCGTTGCCTGGCTCGTACTTCGTTCGAAGATGGGCCACTATCTGCGTGCCATCCGCGACGACGAGGACGCCGCTGAGGCGGTCGGAGTGAATCTGCTGCGCTACAAGACGCTGGCCATGGTCATCAGCGCCGTGCTCACATCGATAGTTGCCAGCGTGTTCGGAAGGTACACGGTCTTCGTGGATCCCCATCAAATGGCGTCCCCGCTCCTGAGCATCTCGATCATCCTCTTCGTGGTGGTCGGCGGTCCGGGAACGATCCGTGGGCCCATTCTGGGGGCGGGACTTCTCTATCCGGCGGGTGAACTGCTCCGTGGTCAGTTCGGACAGCTGCCGGGGCTTCATGAACTGATATTCGGACTCCTGATTGTCTTCGTCGTGCTCTATGCACCGCGCGGTCTGGCGGGATTCAACACGCAACGGGCCGTCGGAGGTGTGCGCCGCGCTGTCACGTCCGGCCAGTAACTCGAGATCGCTACAACTTCTTCCGAAGGATGGAACTCCATGAATATTGCAAGACGTCTTACCGCCATCACGCTTGCGGGCACCCTCGCCGCCGGCCTCGCCGCGTGCGGAGGGTCCTCCGGCGGTGATGAAGACTCGGTCACGATCGGCCTTCTCCAACCCATGAGTGGAGCCGCTTCGGGTTACGGAGAGGAAACCCAGGCCGGATTCAAGTTCGTCGTGGACAAGATCAATCGGGAGGGGGGAATCAAGAGCATGGGCGGCGCCAAGATCAAGATCGATCTGGCTGATACTGCAAGTGAGCCCGGTCAGGCCGCGACCGAAGCCCGACGCCTCATGGGCAAGGAGGGTGTTGCGATGGTTTCAGGGACGCTGCTGACCAATGAGATGGCTGCGGTGTCGCCTGTGGCCGACCAGTACCAAGTGCCGGTGCTCGCACTTTTCGCGGCCGGAAGCGACAGTGAATACTTGTACTCTCTCGGCTCTCCTTACGAGGAAGGCTATGCAGGGACGATGGTCGAATTCATCAAATACCTGAATGAGGAGTTGGACGCCGGTTTGGAGACGGCCGTACTGTCGAGCTCCAACTACGAGGCAGGTCAGGCGGTCGACAAGGCGCTGCGGCCTCGGCTCGACAGTGCGGGTCTCGACGTCGTCGGCAGCGTCCCGCTCGATCAGGACACGACTGACTTCGGTCCCGCAGTCTCGAAGTTGCGATCGTTGGACGCCGATGTGGTGACAGGGGTGGCAATCCAGAAGGACGGCATCCAGCTGCACCAGGCTCGTGCGGCCGCGGGGATGGACACTCTCTTCGTCGGGTCGGCGTCTGGTTATGCGGACGCGGGAGTCTTCGAAAACCTTGGCGAGGCGGCGCGCGATGTGCTGGTCAAGAACACCTTCGGTATGACGACATTTGCCGAGAGCGCTGAGTCCGGAGCGACGAAGATCCTAATCGAAGAAGCGAAGGCGGCGAACATCAAGGTGCCGCTCGGACAGAACTTCGTGTCGGGTGCGCAGGCAGCAAGAGTTGTCCAACAAACCCTCGAGAATGCCAAGTCGTCGGAGCCGGCGGATCTACTCGAAGCCCTGCGAGGGGTGTCATTCGAGGCCGACAGTGATGATCTCTATCTACTCAAGGCCGATGGCCTCAAGTTCTCCGAGAAGCGCTTTCCGAGCGATCTTCAGAACTTGATGATCCAGTGGAATGCCGATGGGAGCCAGGACGTCGTCTGGCCGGAAGACTTCGCGAGCAGGCTTCCGAAGCTCCCGTAGCCCTGGTGGCTGTGCGGGTCGGTTCTAGCTGTACTGACCGGGCACGTTGGGTGGGATCGTGTGACGACACGATCTGAATGTTATTGATGGATGAAGGCCTCCGGGCGTGAAGTGGAGCTGTCTAAGAAACCGCGTCACCAACCTGGAGGCCTTCATGTCGCACGCTAACGCCGCACTGACCTCGAAAGCACGCCTGAAGATCGCGCGTCTCATCGTTGATGAGCGTTGGCCTATCGCTCGGGTCGCGGAACGTTGTGACGTGTCGTGGCCGACCGCGAAGCAGCGGGCCGGCCGATACCGAATCGCTGGCGAGACAGGAATGTCCGATCGGTCCTCGCGGCCCCACCACCAACCGAACCGGACGCCGCGGAGGTTGGTCCGCTGCAAGCTCAACCGGTTGTCCCACATTGACTAGGTCAGGGGCGAACCCGTTCGCCGCTGCGAACACCCTCATCCGGGGTCGATGCTGCATGTTAACGTCACGAAGTTCGGCAAGGTCCTGCCTATCAGCCGCTTGACCAACCTGCCCGGTCAGTACACCTAGCCTCGATTGTCGACGCTCTTCGAAATCTAGGCCAGTAGCGCTCTTTGAAAAGTAGGCCACTGGTTGTGGCTCTAGTGTGCCGTGTTCTCGGTTCGTGCTGATGGCAGTGTGTCAATTCCGGTGTTGCGGAGCCGGTGGGATGCGCCTTTCAAGGTGATGACGTCGGCGTGGTGGACGATGCGGTCGATCATTGCTGCGGCGACGGCTTGGTCTCCGAATACGTCTCCCCAGCGCGCGAATGGCAGGTTCGACGTGAGGATCAGTGAGGCGTGTTCGTAGCGGGACGAGACGAGCTGGAAGAACAGGTTCGCGGCGTCCTGCTCGAACGGGATGTAGCCGACTTCGTCGACGATCAGCAGCCCGTAGCGCCGCAGCCGTGCGAGTTCTTCGGCGAGGCGGCCGTGTTGGTGGGCGTCGGTCAGCCGGGTGACCCATTCGGTCGCGGTCGCGAACAACACCCGGTGACCGGCTTGGGCGGCTTTGATCCCGAGCCCGACCGCGAGGTGAGTCTTGCCGGTGCCGGGTGGTCCGAGCAGGACCACGTTCTCGGCCTTGGCCAAGAAAGCCCCGGTGGCCAGGTGCGCGATCGTGTCGCGCTTGAGACCAGGCTGGTGGTCGAAGACGAACTCCTCGATCGTCTTGGCTGTCCCGAACCCGGCTGCGCGGATCCGCAGCCGGGCGCCGGAGGCGTCGCGTGCTGAGACTTCCCGGTCCAGGACCGCGGCGAGGTATTCCTCATGCGTCCAGCCGCCGTCGCGGGCCTGGTCGGCGAGGCGTGCTGCTGCGTCGCGGATCCGAGGCGCTTTCAGAGCCCGGGCCAGATACTCGATCTGCTTGGCGATCTTGGCGATCTCGGTGGGCTCGGTGGCGGTCATGACGCGACCTCGATGGTGACGCCGAACGCGGTGTCGTAGTCCGCGAGGTCACGAACCAACCCCTCATCGGAGACAGGAACCGGTCGGGGTTGCTGGAACGCCTCACGCAACCGCCGCGCCGTGATGACGTGCTCCGGGTCAGTGATCGTGGCCGCGTTGCCCCACGACCGGGCGTGGTCGGCCACGACCTTGCCGCCGAACCTGACCTGGACCCGCTGAAGGTCAGCCGTCACCTCGACCATCCGCCCGATCTCGGTCGGGTCGACCGAGTAGTCGTTCCCGGCGACCCGGACGTAGTAGTCCCGCGGCAACCTGACCCGGGCGGTGAACCCGTGCGCCGGGGCCAGCGGCGGCAACCTGAGCATCGCCGCGGTGTCGACCTCGAGCAGGTCGACCGGGCGGGCCCTCAATGACCTGACGGTCCGACTGTTCGCCTTGGGCAACCACTCCAACAGCTGGTTATTGAAGTCCGCCGGAGACTCGAACGACCTTCCTGGCATGAACGACGTCTCCAGGTAGCCGTTGGCCCGCTCGACCCCACCCTTGGACTCAGGGTCATAAGCCTTCAGCTGCTGGAGCTTGGTGGCCAACGTCCCGCAAAACCCGGCGACACCGTGTGCGAGGTTGTTGCGGCGACCGATCCCGGCCTCGTTGTCCCAGATCAGACGCCTCGGGACGGCGCCGAGCTGTGTCGACAGCAACGACCACATCCCCGACAACAGATCCGCCGTCGTTCTGGTCGGGATCATCCGCGCGGTGATGAATTTGGAGAACGACGAAACGACCACCAGCACCGGTGGCGCGCTCACCATCGACCCACCGACCGGGATCTTGACCGGCGGGAACCACAAGTCGCACTGCGCCTGATCACCGGCCGAATACACGATCCGATCAGCCGGATCAGCCGGCGCATACTCCGGACGAAGCAGCGCGACCTTCTTGCGGAACCACGACGACGACCCCGACCACCCCACCCGCTCGGCGATCACCGTCGCCGGCATCTGCGGGAAGTCCCGCAACAGGCCACGAACCCTGACCTCGAACCCATCAAAGGTCGAGTCCACCGGCCCACGGACATACTTCGGCGGACCATCGACGGCCAACGCCCGAGAGACCGTGTCCCTGGAGATCCCCAACCTCGACGCTATCGCCCTGACCGACATCTGCTCAGCGCCATGAAGATGACGAATCTCAGCCCAATCCTGCAAAGTGATCACCCAATCAATCGTGTCTGGGTGGCCTACCTTTCGAAGAGCGAAACCGGCCTACATTTCAACGAGCGCTGACAATTCTGAACCAGTCATATCCCGCCACATCCCTGTAGTACTGATTTGGACTGTATTTCCAGTGGATTCAGGCATTCTCATGTCCCGCGATATCCCGGTAATACTTGGTGAATCTCGACGCACTTGGTGAACTACTTGGTGAACAAGCGGCTGCTCTCGAGCATTCAGCTTGAGTGCAGCAAGATCATTCAAGCAGCATCCCCAGACGCAATCCGTCTTTCGAATTCGGACACGTCGGAGAGCTGGTATCGGACGGCAACGCCGATCTTGACGTATGGCACGCCAGTGCCGTTGCACCGGTGATTGGCGAGTGTCTTCTGAGACATGCTCCACCGCTCGGCAAGCTCCTTCGCGGTCAGCAGGACTTCAGTGCTCTGGGTGTCCATGGTAGGGAAGTTCCTCTCTGTGAAAGTCCGGCCGAGGTTCTGGATCCAGTCCTTGGCGAGGCAGCTCTTGAGTCGACCGACGGTGGTTGCCGGCCGAGAGATCCTCGCCCCACAGGGCCACAGGGCCCTCGCAGGTGGTCACCGATCGACACCAATGGGGCAAACGACGTCGGACCACCTCGGCTCGCGAACCTCGAGGCTTGACTCATCGACGTGGGGTGGCCGCGGATGTGTCGGGGCGTGCGGCTCGATACTGGCGCTCGAGTTCAGTGGCTCTCGTCCCAAGCGGCCTATCGGGCTCAGACGCTCGGGACACGTGCGGGTTGTCCTCTGGAAGGTAGCCGACCAGGAGGTACCGCAGGTCCCTGGCGGGGGCTTCTCCGAGCGGCTCTTGGTCGATGAGTTGTCGGGTCAGGGTGGGGAGGTCGTGACCGGCGTCGTGGACGTCTTGGAGCATGGCGGGGGTGGCGGGCCAGTCGGTCTCCTTGGTGAGGCGTGGGTCGAGGTCGTGGGCCAGTGGCGCCCAGCGCTCGGCGGGTGTGGCGTCTGCTGCTTGCATGCGTTCTCGGACGGCGGTGATGTGGTCGAATTGGAGGCTGCTGGCGCGTTGCCGGTCGT
>JACMOZ010000277.1 GCA_014377785.1 Aeromicrobium sp. | reverse complement strand
GTGCTGTTGCGCGCTGATAGCGCGTTCTATGGCCAGGCTGTCGTCGCCGCCGCGAATCGTGCTGGGGCGAAAGTGTCCATCACCGCGCGGATGGACCCCGCCGTCAAGCGCGCTATCGCCACGATCGGCACCGACCAGTGGACCACGATCAACTACACCGACGCGATCCGAGACGAGGAAAGCGGCGCCTGGATTTCGTCCGCAGAGGTCGCCGAAGTCACCTTCACCGCGTTCAGTTCACGCAAGAAATCCGAACGTATCGAGGGCCGCCTGGTCGTGCGGCGGATCCCCGAACTGAACCAGAAAGCGGGCGAAGGACAACCGACCCTCTTCCACACGCACCGCTTTCACGCGTTCTTGACCACAAGCGATCTGGATACCGTCACAGCCGATCAAAGCCATCGCCAGCATGCGATCATCGAGCAAATTAATGCTGACCTCAAGGACAGCGCACTGGCTCATCTGCCCTCCGGTGTCTTCACGGCCAACGCGGCCTGGCTCGTCCTGGCCACGATCACGTTCAACCTCTCCCGAGCCGTTGGTTCAGTTGCCGGCGCAGATCTGGGCACAGCGCGCAGCGGCACCATCCGCCGCAAACTCATCAATATCCCCGCCCGAATCTCCACCTCAGCCCGCAGAATCACCCTGCATCTGCCGGCCAGCTGGCCGTGGGAAACCGAGTGGACAGCCGCATTCGCGGCGGCCTACGGCCCGCCGCACACCATCCCCACCTGACAACCAGCCACACGGCACCGAAGATGACGGAACACCATCGGCAGCAAGGCCGGCAGCTTCGCCGTGCCCACCACCAAAACACCACTCAAAAATCAGCGAACCCACTCACTCAAAGCGGACCGGTGGATCGAGGCTAAGCCTTGCGTTCCACGCCCCATGCAATCAGCCCGTCGTAGGAGAAGCCCACGAGGGCAGTCACCGCAACATTATTGTCCTGACCGGCCAACATCCCTGCCGCTGAGGGCGTAAAGAATACCTCGACGTCGTTTGCTAAGAGGATGGTGCCGGACTTGGGATTACTAATGGTGTTCACGCGTCCCTGTAGCCTCCGAAGTGCACTTGGGTCAGACCCCGCGATACTTCTATCCCACTCGATTACCTGGGCCTTGTTGATCAGTTGCCCCAACCCCTCATGCTTCCCCACCCAGTCGAAGATGGTTCTCTTCTGCTCAAAGTCCTGGCTGCGGCTCCGCATCAGAGTGACCTTTCGAGAAAGGTCCTCCGACGAGGACAACGCCCCGTTCAACGCGCTGAGTGCGCTAAGCACGTAGTCGTAGTAAAGGGCGTCGCGCGAATTGATGTATTCCACCCAGTGGGACACAACCTCTGCTGCACGGTTCAAACTCACTCCCGAATGTCGCCCAGCGGACAGCCAAGCGCGCACTGTCCTAGGGTCGGTCGGATTGTCGAGCAGGCTCTCGTTCAGCAATGTCATCGCTGCCGAGATGTCAGCCTTGGTCGCAGTGTCCCACCCGCCGTTCCGGAGCCCGTAAAGATGAGCGAGCCGCACACGAATAGCGGTTTTGGAGCCGGAGCTCTTATCGAGGATATTTCTCCACCCTTGAATCATCCCGTTGTAGTCGTCGTAGATGCCTTTCAGACGGGAGCGAACTTGCGCGACGGCTCTTGACTCCTTGTCGTCGCCTTCCAACTCGATAATTGCATCCGCGGAGTCTTCGGCAATATCGAGCAACTCGGCGAAAAATTGTGAGCTCGGGCGGTTTAGAAATTGCGTGTAGGAGGAGGCGGTGTAGACAGTTTTCCCCCACTCGATGACTCGAAGGCAGAGTTCGGCAGTCGATATGAGAGGGTACTCGGACCGGTCATCAATGCGTCGGGCTTCGTTGTAATCGCCAATCGCCTCCTTTGCAAGCCTCTCAACCACCGTCTGCGCATCAGCACGGTCCTCTGGCGTTGTGGCTTGAAAACGATGGGCATCGAGAAAGCCGTACAGTTCCCGACGAACGTTGGTTCCCCGCATATGCCATAGCGTCGGGTCCGAGTTATCGCGTTGCAACGCTTTGTCCATGCTCTGCCGCGCCGCAAAGTGGTCCCGCGCCTCAAAACTTTGCCATCTTGAGTAGTGGGCCCAGAAATGCGCTTCCTCTGGAAATTCAGCCGTCAGCCGCTGAAAAACTCGCTCTCGTGCCTCGGATGGAATTGTCGCTATCAACTCCGAGTATTTGGTCTTGTCGCCATCATGGCGGACCTCACGCTTGATGAACAGTTGCTGCAGAAGCTCATCAGAATCGATCGGCAGCTCCCCGGTGGCGGCGTCCGACACGAAGCCGATGAGAGTTTCGGCCCAATCGGGGAGAGCAAATCGCCAGCTTTCAGGGTCTGCCGTTCCGCTACCCTCCTTCGGCGTTAGCAGCTCAAGGAGAATTTGCTTCGCGACCAGCGAATGCGTGGTCCTCCAATAGCCGGGGCGTTCTTCCAATAACAGCCCGTGAACCTTGTCTCCAAATCTGGCGGCTAAGCGTGCAGGCGCTGTCGGCGGAATCCTCAAATGCTGCGCAAAGACGCTTGAGTGAATCGAAGTTCCTGCGAACAGGTGAGCGAGAGCGATAACGATGACAACTGCACGCAAGTCCGTGTCCAACTCGTCGGTGAACCCGCGGACGTACTGTTTTAGCCCCACGAAATCCTTGTGGAATGCGGAAAGGGCGTACATGAACGGGACCGCTGCTTCGTTGTTGGGTGTCCCAATCCGATCAAGTTGCACTCGACGTTCTGGTCTCATTGCCGCAAAGAATCTTCGAAATTCACTCATCTCTTCGGCGTTCATAGCACCTAGTTGCCGAGTCGGCTCGGATTTCAAGTCCGATCCGCCCTGCCGGGAGATCATTAGCAGCAGCACGGGGACCGAGTTGGAACGTAGCCGCTCAAACAATGCGTTGGAAACAGGCTCACTCGTGTTCTCGAGGACTACGAGAACCTTCCGATCAGTCAGTACCGCGAGTCGCTCGATTCTGTCCGCGATGTGGTTGGCGTCGGTTACTCGCCCGGCTACGAGCGTCGGGTATTGATCGTGAAAGTTCCACGCGAGGCGTCGCGCTATCGTAGTTCCCCCGGCACCCGGGTAGTGATGATAGGGGTGCCGGTCCGAAGAGCGCCTTTCGAGCTTGAGCGCCAACGCACGCGTGAGGGCGGGAATAGCCGAGTCCCGTCGCAGATCGGCGCCAGTTGCTAGCTCAAACCACGAAATTCGGCGGCCACTGTAGAAATCCAGTCCGACACCGTCAATCGAGTTGGACTGGATGGCAACTAGGGAGTGGAGTAACTCATACCCTTCTTCAATCCAGGCGCGATCATGATCGGCGAGGATGACCCGCCCACCGGGAGAACCGGCCGGCAGGGTCGCGCTCGCTCCGTCTTCATCCGACGTCACGACACGGTGCGGAAGGGCGCGGACCACCAGATTTGGTTCAGCCATCTCAAACACCGGGTCGTACCCGCTGAGCGAGTCAGAATTGGTCGTCATCACTAGATGCAGGGACGCTCGCAAGCCAGTCTCGTCTAACGCTACTTCTGTTACCGCCCGCACGAAGTCATCCGGTTGGCCGAAAATCACAACTTTCACTGGACCCGAATACGCAATTGAAAGCGTCCTGAAAGCCTCTCTGACCCCGTTCAGATAGTCCGCTCTCCAATGTCGAAGGTCGCGGGGCTTGGCTTCAGTGGAGCCGACAGAGGCAAGCCCGGCACCGGCTAACCACGTCGTCGACAGCCTTGTGAACGTTGCCTTTTGAGACACAGGGGAAACCAGCCGGACGGCTTCGCCGCTTCGTTTGGCAAGGGAGAAGTTCCCGTCTGGCTCATTGGTTAGTTCGTCGAACTCGACTATGAGGTCCCAGCCATTCCCGGCCAGGCTGACCATAGACCATGGGTCAAGCCCGCCTCGAGGAACAATAGCGACAGTGATCACAGAGGAATCAAAATCGGCGCATAGGGCAGCTATGGCGTTCGCGCTACTTGACGCCGTCTTTGTCCGCGCGTCCACCTCCGGCCCAACTAGCGCCCAGGAACTCCCAGTAGGAAAGGTTTCCATTATCTCGCTCCACTTCGTGGCCGCGATCGCGCTCAACTCGAAGAACCAAACTCTGGAATGCTCCTTCAATCGTTCTCGGCTAGCCAACACCAGCGCGGATGCGCAAATCGACAGCCAAAACTGTGCCCGCCATTCCTTCCCGTAGCCGCGTCGCGAACCGAAACCCATGCCACTGCTTTCCATGGCTGCCCAGGCCGACGTGATGAGGCCGAGCTCCGTGCGAAGCGGCGTCTGCTCGCGGAAATCGATCCAGCTGAGGAAGCCCAATCTCAGGTCCACCGAGAACGCGTCAACTAGCCGCTCCACCTCGGAGAGGAGAAGGTTAGCGGGATCGTCGGTCAATGAACGTTCAGATGAGTAAGTCGCGAGATCGATCAGCCGATACGACTTAGGGTCAGGCAGCCCACCTATGGGTAGCAGGACGTTGTCGAGGTGAAGATCGCCGTGAGAGTTCCCGACCAGGGCCAAAAACTGCGGGCTCTCACTTACCTCGCCACTGGAGAGAATGAGGACTATCGGATTGACTCTCCGCGGCGACCCCTGTTGAGAGGAGAAGACCAGCCAGTCTGACTCGAGTATTTCTTCAGAGAACTGTTCCGCGATCCAAGTTCGAAGCGCCCCCGCCTCCTCTAGCCGTCGCATGACTCGAGGACCCACGAAGTCTGAGACGCTCCTCGAGGCTATTCGGGCCGTCTCATTCCACTCGTCAAGCATGGAGGTGCCGATGAATGCAAGGCTGCGCCCTATGTCACCGGTGCCGCTTAGGGATGACAAAGCTTTCCATGATCCGGTGTCACCGCCGGCAATAATTTGAAGGGTTGCAGAGGCCCCCGAGGACAGCATCAAGGCGGGTGCCAGTAAGGGCACCAAGTGGTCTCGCGCGAAGGCGTCCGAGCTCTCTAACGCGGCGGCGTGTATGGCACCTTCGTCCGGATTGGCATCTTCAGCATTGAACTTGAAGAGCAGCCTCCGATCGCCCCCATCAAAGCCACGGGCGGTCACAAAACCGACAATTGAACCGCTTCGACCCGAAGTCAGGAGCTGCTCCGGCTCCAGTTCGTAACCGAGACCGTGAGCCCAGGCGTCGACTTCCGTACTGGCGGGCAGGCCTATCCATGCGAATAGGCCAACCTTGTTTTGCTTCACGGCGTCGTCGTCCACGTCTTCCCCTTTGCTAGCTCTGGCTATTCCTCGAACCGAGCTAATTGAAAGATGGCTGCTTGAAGGGGGATTGTCAAGCGAGCCGGGATGCACCGCGTCGCCCGTGCTGAGGGACGTGAGCCGGGAGAGCGATGCACATCACACATCACCTGCATACGTGGCGTGCTTGCGCTAATCGCGCGACGCCCGGCTCCACCAGAGCAGGCACCCATCGTCATCCACCCGGATTGTGCGCCGCCGCGGAAATAGCGAGGAGCGCGCTGCGACACTTGGGCTCCTAGGGGAGGCGACGACCGCACCTGCCCGGCACCGCGTTGTCGCCAGAACTAGTGGTGTTCGCCGGTCGTGCGCTCGGAGCCATTGCAGCATTGGGCAAGAGATGCCTCTGCTAGCGAAAGGGACTAGTCGTCGTCGCAATGACATAGCTGTCGCAACCGCCAATGACGAAAACCAGGGTGGTCTTGTTAACGCCGACCGAAAACAGGGCCATTAACGCCAGGCGAGTTCTAGGTCTCGTCGCAACACTCCATCAAAATTCGGAGTGTGGACATTATGGGGCGACGTGGACGTAAAAGATGGTTCAGCGTGGAGGACGTGTACTGGAAGCTAATTCTCGCCGGCGTGGGGCTGATCGAGGCGGCCAGACGAATCGGTATCGCACGCACGACCGGTTTCCGGTGGCGTGCCGAACGCGGCGGCGGCGCACCACTGCGAATGCTCGAAGCAGACCGACACACCCGGTACCTGTCGAGCATCGAACGGGAACGCCTCGCCGTGCTTCGGCGCGAGGGTTTGTCGATGAGG
>JACMOZ010000276.1 GCA_014377785.1 Aeromicrobium sp. | reverse complement strand
TGGTTCGCCGGGCTGCTTCGCGACGGCTTTGCTCTCACGGTTGCCGGAGGTTCGGCTACGTTCGTCGATCTCGCCGCGCAAGGCCTCCAGAGGAGTTTCTCGAAGGTCCAGCTCAATTGCAGTATCGCCCAGGCTGTCGCGCAGGTCATGGAAGGCTTCGCCGATTTGAGCCTTCATGCGGATGTCGCTTCGGGCCTGCGGCGGCTTCGAGCCGGCGGCGTACGGATAGTCACACTCAGCAACGGTCCGTCGACTGTCGCTGAGAAACTTCTCGTTCAGGCCGGCGTGGCTGGTGAAGTGGAACGATTTCTCTCGGTTGAAGGAGTCAGCCCCTGGAAGCCGGCAGCCGCTGCCTATGAATGTGCACTCACAACGTGTGGCGTTGATGCCGCCGACGCAATGCTGGTGGCCGTGCACCCCTGGGACATCGACGGTGCGATGAGAGCCGGCCTTCAGACCGCCTGGATCGATCGCAACGACGGAATGTATCCGGACTACTTCAGTCCTTGGACTTTGCGGGCCACGTCAGTTGAGGATCTTGCCGATCAATTGGCACCTGCCTCCTGATGGCATAACCGGCACAGAAACATCGGGCTGGCGCATTGGGCCAGTTGTCGTTCAGGCCTCAAGAGTTGGGGTTGCCCTTTCCCGCCCCGAATCGCGCAGTCGCTCTTGGAGGCCCGCAGCGAGTCCGAGAATCGTCACGTAGTCGAAAAACCCGCCCCCGATTTCGGCCATCCGTTTGCGTTTCACCGGGCCGAGCTTCAGGCGAAAATGAAGGCGTGTCCGTCCGACACCGACCGCAGTCAGTTTGATCGCCCAGCCCACGCTCGTACGCCCTCGGACCGATCGATAAACGATCAGCTGCCCCGGCTCGATGAGGGCAACTTCGAAAGTTGCCTCGGCGCCACCGTAGTCGGGGATAACATCTCCCAGTTCGAGATCCTGATAACGAGCATCGACTGTTCTCAGGGCCCGACGTTTTTTCGGAACGAATCGTTCTACTGACCGAGGGAAATACCAGCCTGCACGTTGCTTGCCCAGCTGGGCGATCCACGGCCAGACGTCACTCATCGCAGCATCAACGGTGAAGGCCCGATTCATCGTCACATCGGGATGCGCCACGATGTCGTCGCCGTCGAGAGGGGCGCCATGTTCGGCAGGCGTTGCCTTGACGCTGATCATTTGAACTCAACCGACATAGGCCGACAACGTTCCACCCGGCAACAGAACCTCGACGAGCACCCCCGCCGCAAGTTGCCGCCCGCGATGTATCTCGACGTCGCCCTGCACCAGGACGTCCCCGCCGACAATGAGTTCGCGAGCTTGCGCGCCGGACTCGGCGAGTTGGGCCAACTTGAGGAATTGGCCCAGCCGGATCGTTCCATCGGTTTCGATCGTGGGGATGCTGTCGGCGCTCATACAGGAAGTCTGCCAGCATCAGCGATGGCGGTGAACGCATAGCATCAAAGAAAAGGGAGACAGTCATGACCGATAAATCAACAGCGGCGCACTATCGCCGCCTCGCCATCGCCTTCGGTGCCACCGTCGATGGACTCAGCGCCGATGAATGGGAAATGCAGTCTCCGTGCGAACAGTGGTCCGCGCGCGAAGTGTTGGAACATGTGCTGGACTCCGAAGTCGATGTCGCGAGTAAGGTCGGGCTTTCCATCGACCGATCGGTGGATCCAAGCCATGACCCGGTTGGCGCTTGGCGCGAAGTACGCGACGCCATGCAGGCCATTCTCGACGATCCGGCAAAATCCGAACTGGCGTATGAGAGCTTCGGTAAACCGACGACTCTTGCCAAAACCGTCAGCCGATTCCTCTTTTTCGACCTGATAGTTCATCGTTGGGACATCGCCCGTGCGGCTGGCGAGGACGTCAAGATCGCCCCCGAAGACGTCGACTCCGGCCACAACTTCCTCGACGCCATGGGCCAGATGTTTTACGACCATGGCGCGAGCGCGCCGGCCCTGCCCGTTCCCGACGATGCCTCGCCGCAAGACAAACTGTTAGGGCGCGCCGGACGCGAACCGCAGTGGACCGCTCCGTGACAGATCGCACCTATCGCCTCGTCATCACGCTGTTCGCCGGATTGTTCCGCCTGCTCGGCATCCGCTTCGACGTCCGCGGCATCGACAATCTGCCGGTGGAGGGCGGTGCTGTCCTCGCCGGCAACCACATCGGTTTCCTGGACTTCACCTTCGTCGGTTATGCCGCCCGTCAACGCGATCGGCGAGTCCGTTTCATGTCGAAGAAGTCGATCTTCGGACTGCCAGTCGTCGGCCGGGCCATGCGAGCGATGCGGCACATTCCCGTCGACCGGCGATCGGGAGCGGTAGCCTACCGCCAATCTCTGCGACTCCTCGACGAGGGCGAAATCGTTGGCGTTTTCCCTGAGGCGACGATCAGCCGGTCCTGGTTGCTCAAGCCGTTCAAGCGCGGCGCCGCCGGGCTTTCGCTGGCAGGGAACGTTCCCCTCGTACCAGTCATCGTCTGGGGCGGCCACCGCATTTACACGGTCGACGGTCATCGCAGCCTGCGCCGGGGACAGCACGTAACGGTGCTCCTCGGCGCACCCCTGCAACCCGTCGCGGGCGAATCCATTGACGACTTGTCGGACAGACTCCATACGAGCATGGAGGCCCTGCTCGATGAGGCGATCGACAGCTATCCCGAGCAACCGCGCGATGACGCCGACCGCTGGTGGCCCCCATCGACAAAGGGCGGCGCCGCACCCGACACCGAGACCGCAGCGCGACTCGATCGGGAGGCACTCGCGCGCATCGGTGATTCGATCGAAGACTGACAATGCTGCGCAGCCAAGCCAAATAGCCACCGCAGCAATAGTCTGGTGTCATGACCGAACCACACGTCCCGCGTTCCAACCTCCCGCCTTATCCCGGACCGCCGGCGGCGCCCCATGGGAGCCCGAGCTACGAGTCGGGATTTTCGCTGCAGGGCAACCCCAACGTCCGACCCGGAACGGTTACGGCAGCAGCCTGGATCACTATCGGGCTCTCGGTCATCGGTTTACTCGGATCCCTCGCGCTGATGTCCGTGACGTCGCGCGCAGTCGATTATGTGATCGAGCATCCCAACGAATTCGACGTCAAGTCGAGCGACCTACCGGCCGCCGCTGACCTCCGCTCCGTGTTGGGTGGCATCGCTGTCGTCTTAGTAGTTGCCTCGGCCCTCGCGATCGTTGCCGCGATAGGCACCCTGAAACGCCGGGCCTGGGGACGCATCTCACTTGTAGTCCTGTCCGCATTCACCGCCCTCATCTCGATCCCGCTCAGTCTGGGTCTCATCGGACTCCCGTGGCTGGGCGGATCGATAGCGGTCATCGTCTTGCTGTTCACCAATCGCGCCAACACCTGGTTCCGCAGCAGCGAGGCCTGACAGCCTTGACCGGCACTCGCAGTCCCTGGCTGCTGGCGTTCGCCGCCATGTCCGCCGTTCACCTGACGCTCAATGCTGCGGGGGCGTCACCGTGGGACAGCATCACCAAATGCCTGATCATGCCTTTGCTTGCCGTGTGGGTCTTCACCGAAAGCGGTCCGCGCATCATTGTCATCGCCTTGGTGGCGAGCACGATCGGAGATTTCTTCATGGAGCTCGAGGGACTGGTCACCCTCGGTATGGCCGCGTTCGCCGTCGCGCACGTCTGCTTTATCGGTTTCTTCGTCTCACACGGCGCACTCGGCCAACTGCGCAAAAAGCCGTGGATTGGCGTGATCTATGTGGCCGCGGCGATCGCCTTGGTGAGTTATGTCTGGTCTGGCCTCGAGAACGATATGTTGCCGCTGGTGCCTGTGTATGCGGCGCTGCTCGCGGCGACTGCTGCCACGTCGCTGGCGACAGATCTGCGCGCCGGCATCGGTGGCGCGCTGTTCCTTGTCTCCGATGCCATCATCGCCCTCGACCTCGCCAACAAGGGGACGCCGCAACCTGTGCAATTCTGGATCATGGCGTTCTACATCTCGGCACTCTTCATGCTTTCGGCCGGAATCCTGAATCGCGAGAAGGCCACGCGTGTGGCCGGCCCGGATATTAACCCAACCCTTCGCGCCGATGGCTGGCCGCCGATGAAGGCGGTCTGACCGGATGAGTGAATTCGATCTGCCTGTCGACAACGGCGGAGACCCGGCCTGCTGGCTTCAGCGCGTATGCCGCAATTGCGGCGCGCTCGCCGAGGACGAAGAACAACCGACCGTGTGCAGTCGCTGCGGTTCGACAGAGTTCGGAGACTAGCCGATGTTCGGAACGATGACAGCTGTCGCCGTCGGCGCGCTCAGCTTCGATGTATGGGCGGCCGGGCCCGACGACGGTGAACCGGTCGTGCTGCTGCATGGCTTCCCACAATCGGCGGCAAGTTGGGCACTCGTGGCGCCTGACCTCATCAACGCGGGCCTTCGCGTCATTGCCCCCAATCAGCGCGGCTATTCTGCGGGCGCCCGCCCCACTGCCGTCTCGGACTACACCACCGATGCCCTCGTCGGCGATGTCGTTGGCCTGCTCGACGCCATGGACATCGACTCAGCGCACATCGTCGGTCACGACTGGGGCGCCGCGATCGCGTGGCCTCTCGCCGTTGGTCATTCCGATCGCGTGAAAACCCTGACTGCCGTGTCGGTACCGCATCTCGCGGCCTACGGCAGGGCTTTGCGCGACGACGCCGACCAACAACGGCGCGGGGCCTACATCGGCCTCTTGCGCCAACCGGGCAAGGCCGAGGATTTGTTGCTCGAAGACGGCGGCGCCCGGCTCCGCGCAATGTATGGCAGCGCGGTGCCGGCAGACCAGGCCGAGGAACATCTGCGGATCCTCACCGAACCGGGTGCCCTCACCGCGGCGCTCAATTGGTATCGCGCCATGACCGCCGATCTCGGCGAGCTGGCCGACGTCACAGTGCCCACGACGTATGTCTGGAGCGATGGCGACATCGCCATTGGCCGCACGGGAGCCGAGAACTGCGGCAACTTCGTCGATGCGCCCTATGAGTTTGTCGAATTGCCGGGGATCAGCCATTGGATCCCCGAAGAAGCACCCGGCGCGCTCGCGACCGCCATTCTCAATCGGATTGGCCTCAATCGGATTGGCCTCAATCGGATTAGTTCCGACTGAGTGGCCACCCATGCGGGTCGTCGAGGGACCGGCCGACACGCTTGGCGTATTCGTTCCAGTTTTCGGCACGCAGTGCATACCACTCGCGCTGACGCTGAGCCAGACTGGCAAGGGTCCCGGCGCCGATGTCGGGTTGGCGGGCCCCCATTTCAGCGACGACGTCCCGCGCGGCCCTGGCATCGCACGTCGCGTCATGGGCGTTGTCGATCTTCACGCCGTAGTAGTCACAGACGTCGGTGAGTTTGCTCCGGCCGAGGCGACCGCGTTCGATTCCCCAATCGATGACATAGGGGTCGACGACGAGCAAGCGGTCCCAATCGGGTTGGTGGACTCCCCAGCGTTCGGCTTCGCATCGCAACATCGTCAAGTCGTAAGGAGCGTTGAAGACAACGAGGCCAACGCCCCGATCGATCACCGTTTGCACCCAGTCCACGATCATCGCGATGCCGACTGCAGCCGGTTGGGCATCCTTGACCTGCTCATCGGTGATGCCGTGGACTTCGGTCGAACGCGGCGGAATCAGCATCCCGGGATTGATCAGGCCAACACTTTCGCCACCTTGATCGCCCAGCAGTCCGTAGCTGACGACCCGGTCCTGGCGCGGGTCGACGCCCGTGGTTTCGAAGTCGAGTGAGGCGAGCGGCAACCGGTGCCAGCCATCGTGGTCGCCGCGTGCAGGCGGAACCGGCTTGCAATGAGGACAGTAGGTCTTCCAACCACCGTGGGGTCCCACCATCTTGCCCGCACCGGATGCGACCCGCGTGTCGCATCCCGAACACTGGCCAGCATATTTGTTGACAGTCATGGTGAACCTCCTGTCACACAACCTAGTGGCACGCTCCGACAGGCCGACCAGCCCACAACAGCATTGGCCGTCGCTGCCCAGGAAGCCGAACTGGTCCTGGCCGATCTCCATGCTGATCAGCTCGACGAGGACGCCGGAAACCGCCGGCACATCGAGGGATGATGCCGGCGGTCCGACGGTGCAAGGGTGACCGGAGCAGTTGCCACCAGGCTTCGGCGTGCCTCACACCGAGAATGTGGCATCTGCCTGGCGGTGGCACACCGCGATCGTCGCGATCTGCCAACGCCAGGCCTTGCCTTGCCTTGCAGGATGTTGCGTGGTTATTTAGTCACCCGAAGTGGTGTTGACGGTGATCTTCGCGATGCCGACCAAGAGGTCCTCGGTGACGGCGTCGGTCTTGAACGTCGAGTTCAACAGAGCAGCGGCGACCGGTGAGATGAAGACCTTGGTGCCTTCGAGGACCGC
>JACMOZ010000275.1 GCA_014377785.1 Aeromicrobium sp. | reverse complement strand
TGAGTTCTTTGATCGGTACTCACTGACCATCGCACGATGGTTTCCTACGTTGTTAATCCAACGCCCCAAGACCGGGAACCACACCACTCCACGGGACGCAACCCGATTCAGGCCCTCGACGACCGTCTTCTCGACACCCAGCAAAGTCCGCCATAAAGTTAGAGACCGCACGCCATTTTCCTGCCCTTTAGTTTCTGTTCCTAGACAGTCAGAAACCTAGACAGGAAGCGGCGTGCGGCCGTTAAGGCGCTCCGAAAGACCCACAGGTTGGGCCTTCCAGGTGGGCGCCGATTACGAGCGGATCGCTCGACATCACGTCCCGGATTGTGTCAAGCGATCGGGCTAGCGATGGGAAGGGGTTCGCGACGAGACTTAGCACAGCACGGGTAGTGCCGTGCTGCCTGTGCATCGTGAGTGCGGCGGCGATCTCGTCAGGCCCGTTGTCGTAGGCTCCCTGCGCGCCTCCGTGCCCGTGGATGTCGATGAACCCGGGGACGAGCGTCGCATTCCCCAAGTCGACAAGACGGTGGGCGGGCGGCGCGTCCGTTCCACTGCCCACGGCCAGGATCGTGTCGCCGGCGACGAGCATCCAAGCATCTTCGGTGATTGCGAGTGCGTCCACCGCGCGTGCTGCGCGGATGAGCGTGGTCTGACAAAGTGCGTTACTCACAGGTCGAATTGCCAGGTCGGCTTGTTTGCGTACGTGTATCGGTAATAGTCAGCGAGCTGCAGTTCGGCCGCAGCGTCCTCGTCGACAACGACCATCGCGTGCTCATGTAGCTGGAGCGCACTGCCCGGTACGAATGAGCTGACCGGGCCTTCGATCGCTGCGGCGACTGCCTTCGCTTTCGCCGTGCCGTGCGCCACGAGCACGACTTGTTGAGCATCGAGTATTGTGCCCAGCCCCTGGGTCATGCAGTGCATCGGTACAAGCTCGAGCGAGTCGAAGTAGCGCGCGTTGTCCTCTCTCGTCCGTGGAGCAAGCGTCTTTATCCGAGTCCGGGAGGCGAAGGACGAGGTCGGCTCGTTGAAACCGATGTGCCCATTCGTGCCGATGCCGAGGATCTGGACGTCGATACCGCCGGCAGAATGGATGGCTGCGTCGTACTCTTTCGCGGCAGACTCAAGGTCGTCGGCGCGCCCGTTGGGTACACGGACCCGCGCGGGATCAAAGCCGAGGGGCACGACGACGTCGCGGGCTATCACGTTTGCGTAGGACTCCGGGTGCTCGAGCGGGATCCCCACATATTCGTCGAGGGCGAATCCGCGCGCCTGGGCGAACGAGATCTCGCCTGCGTCGACGCGTCGCTTCAACTCGGTGTAAATTACCAGAGGGCTCGACCCCGTGGCGAGCCCGATGACTGCCGACGGATTCTTCGCGACGACGGAGGCAATCTTGGCCGCCGCGACACGACCGACATCGGCCGGCGTGGACATGATGATGATTTCCATGTGTTTCTATTCTCCTAGTAGGGGCGTGTTCTGCCCGAGGCTATGGTTGCGCGTGCCTCTTGGTGCGGCTCGAAAGCTGCGTTGAGGCCGTGCCAGGTTCTTCGTCAGGGCGAGGTGGGCCGCGTCGAGGGTTCGCAGTACGCGGCCGGCAGCGTGCTGATTCCGGCGAGGCACAGCAGGAAGCCTCAGCGAAGCGACGTAGTTCTTCCCCTAGCTGATTGTTGAGCGTAGGTACCTGCTTGGCGGCCCAGGCGTGCACCTGAGATCGCTCCCGAGTGCGACAATGTCCGCCGCGAAGCGGCTACGAGCGGGGCAGTGGGCGTGGGTTATGACCACAGAAGGCGACTGGAGACCGTCGGAAGTCCCAGCGGTCCCGGCTGCCTGGTCATTGTTGTTCATTCATTTCGACGTAGAGACGTGACGTGTGAAGGGCAAGGTATGAGATCTCGTCGTTGGTGATTACGCGTTTGATCGCTTTACCGATCAGCTCGGCGATATCCAAAGCGGCCTCGGCGGCTTCTGGGTAGGCCTGCTGAACCGCACTGAGCACGTCCAGACGGGACGTCTGCAATTGCTTGTCACTTGCGGCTCGGGCAAATACATAACGTAGGTGCGTCACGAAACGCGCGGCGCTGCTCGCGTTTTCATCAATCGGTCGGCCCCAGCGCTCCGCCAGGCGAAGGAATACCCGACCAATGGTTTCGGTCATTGCGACGGTCTTAGAAAAGTCGCCCTTCGTCCACTGCTGGTTGACGAAGTGCAGCGCGAACGCGACCCACTCATCGTCCTGCAGCCGCACGCCGAGAGTCTCATTTACCAATGTCACAACTTGTCGTCCCAAAGATGCTTCTGCAGGGTAGAGCTGAGCCACCTCCCAGCGGAGCGGGAAGTCGATGTGAGTGCCTTCTTGCGCCCGACGCACTGCAAAAGTGAGGTGGTCAAGGACCGGGATCATCAGCGACTGTCGCGGCTCCAGGCCAAGGGTCGCATGGCCCAACTCGGTGATCGTCTGGGCTACCGCGATGTGGTCAGAGGGCGCGTCACTGAGCAGTCCTGCCAGCTGAGGGGCTCGGTAGGGCCCCTCAGCTACGAAACGTTGATCAGCCAAGTTTGTGTCGACAGATTCTCCTGGCCGACGCTGGAACCCGATTCCTTTGCCCAGAAGAACGACCTCGGTGGTGTCCTCTTCGATGGCGAGCACGACGTTGTTGTTATAGATGCGCTTGATGCTGGCATGGTTCGATGACGTCATGTCATTGGGCTTTTTGGCCTAGAGCTTTGGCTCGCCATGTGGGTGTTAGGTCTCTCGGAGTGCCCGCTTCCCGCCGCTATTTCCATGGCAATCCCCTCATTTCTTTCGGACCGTGATCACGGAGGCGGCGCCGGCCTGGAAATCTGGCGGGGTCATACCGAATTTGGCGCCGTTGGTCAGAAGGACAGGGGTGACCATGGATGGCACCTTCGACTGCATGTCGTCCAAGTCGCAACTGATGATGATGTCGCCGCGCGAGACCGTCTCGCCGGCCTGCCGGTGACCGGTGAATCCTTCGCCTTTAAGGGTGACGGTGTCGATTCCAATGTGGACGAGGATCTCCGCCCCTTCATGGGTGCGGACGGCGAAGGCATGCCGTGTCTTGGCAACCAGGACCAGTTCGCCGTCCACGGGGCTGCGAAAGGACCCGTCCGTTGGGATGACGGCAAAACCGTCGCCGACAGAGCGCTTTGCGAAGACAGGGTCTGGAACCTCATCGAGAGAGACGATCCGTCCTGACACGGGACTGTAGACGGACTCAGTTATCTTCTTGAATGGGTTTAGCATTTGCGTGTTCCTTTAGTCGTCGAGGCCGAGGCTCTCATTGATCGCGCTCTTGTACAAAATGGCTTTACCGCCGTAGACCGCCTGAACTCCGCCCCGGACCTCAAACACGTCCGTAGCTCCCAGCTTTCGCAGCGCGGGCTTGTCAACTTTGGCGGGGTCCTTCACGGAAACGCGCAGGCGTGTAATACAGGCGTCCACCTCTTCAAGGTTGTCTGCCCCGCCCAGGGCTTCGAGGACCTTCGCGGCTTCCTTTTGGATAGCGGTCTCGTTGCTTGCACCGACAGCAATTGGAACTAGAGCG
The DNA here is from genome assembly GCA_014377785.1 of Aeromicrobium sp. Classification (GTDB taxonomy): domain Bacteria; phylum Actinomycetota; class Actinomycetes; order Propionibacteriales; family Nocardioidaceae; genus JACMOZ01. The sequence goes on along the minus strand of JACMOZ010000275.1, from coordinate 4,235 downwards.
GGGTCTTCGTGGGTTTCCGGCTCGACAGCTCCGATAGTGTCCTCAAGATGTCCTGGAGTACCGATCTTGAACCGCTTGATCGCGAATCGGAAGGAGAAGTAGTACAGGGCGAACCAGACGGCGCCGATTGGCAGCACGAGCAGCCAGTTGGTCTGCTCATTGCCCTGCAGGACACCGAACAGAGTGAAGTCGATCGCGCCCCCGGAGAAGGTGTTGCCGAGACGGATATCCAGGATGTCGGCGAGGAAGAACGAGACCCCGTCCAAGAACGCGTGGAAGACGTACAACAGGGGAGCGACGAACAGGAACATGAACTCGATCGGTTCGGTGATCCCTGTGATGAAAGAGGTCAACGCAACGGAAAGGAAAAGGCCGGTGTACTTGGCGCGACGGCCCTTGGGGACGCAGTGCCACATTGCCAGGCAGGCGCCCGGAAGGCCGAACATCATGGTTGCGAAGCGGCCGGCGAAGTAGCGGGTGCCCTCGGTGAACAAGCCGACGTGGTTGGGGTCCGCCAGCTGTGCGAAGAAGATCTTCTGAGCACCCGAGACGGAAACTCCGTTGACCAGTTCGGTGCCGCCCAGAGGTGTGAACCAGAACAGGGGGTAGATCATGTGATGCAGGCCAACGGCGCCGCTAAGGCGCATGCCGAAACCGTAGAAGAATGTCCCCAGAGGCCCGAGGCCGGCCATCCACGTGCCGGCAGACACCATTCCTTGCTGAATGGGCGGCCAGGTGAGGAAGAAGAAGATGCCCACGAAGATCGCGGCGAAGGCGGTCACGATCGGGACGAACCGGGAACCGCCGAAGAATCCGAGCACGGCCGGCAATTCGATATTGCGGTAACGGTTGTGCAAGAAAACGGCCGTGGCGCCAATCACTAGTGCGCCGACGACGCCGGTGTCTACAGGTTCGGCACCAGGCTTGAAGATGTCCAGCATCGCCTTGATCGTGGCGGTCATGACCAGGTAGCCGACGATTCCGGCCAGGGCAGCCGTGCCTTTGTCTCGCTTCGCCAGGCCAATGCAGAGACCAATCGACAGCAGAAGGGCGAGGTTGGCGAAGATGGTCGAACCCGCGGCTGACATGACACCAAAGATTCCCTGAAGAACCGGGTTGTCCAGCGCGGGAAAGGCCAGGACCGTATTCGGATTGGACAGCGCGCCACCAATTCCGAGCAGGAGCCCGGCGGCTGGAAGGATTGCGATCGGCAGCATGAATGCTTTGCCGATCTTTTGGAATTGCTTGAACATGATGTCTGCTCTCGTTACAGGTTCGACGGCGCAGTCGCGCAGGAAGGAAGGAAGGGACGCAGGAAGGAAGGAAGGAAGGAAGGAAGGAAGGGGATGAGGTGCGAGCGGAAGGAATGGGGATTAGGCGAGGGCTTCAACGAACTTCGAAGCGATTTCCAGGGGCCTGGTGATCGCACCGCCGACCACCACGCAGAAGGCGCCAAGATCGATCATTTGGCGGGCCTGCTCCGGCGTGCGGATCCGTCCCTCAGCAATGATCGGAACACCAGACTTGGCCGCCAGCTGTTCGACCAGCCCGAAGTTCGGAGCTGGCGCCCCCCGGGACTGGGGCGAATAGCCGCTAAGGGTCGTACCTACGAAATCGACTCCGGCCGCTGCAGCGGCCAGGCCCTCGTCGAGCGTTGCGATGTCTGCCATGAGGGCCAGTCCCGGGTGCTTATCGCGGATCTGCAAGATAAAAGCGGCGGGGCTCAGGCCATCGACGCGCTCTCGGTCGGTGAGATCCAGAGCTACAACATCCGCGCCCGCTGCTACAAGAGCATCCACCTCGGCCATTGTGGCGGTGATGTAGGGCTCGTACGGCGGGTACTGATTCTTGATGAGTCCAATCACAGGCAGCCCAACAGCTTCCTTGATTTCGCGGACGTCACGCGTGGAGTTGCAGCGGATCCCGACCGCCCCTCCTTGCTCGGCAGCTGTCGCGAGTAGCGGCATCACGCCGCCTCCAGCGACGAACAGAGGCTCGCCCGGCAGCGCTTGGCAGGACACAACGAGACCGCCACGCAGGCGGTTCAAGAGAATGGGGCTAGTCATCGATATTCCTCGGACCCTGGAAGACGCATTAGTCCATGCGCAATACCGCACATGAACTTCCGTCTCAGGTTTTGCCGAAAGTTACAATCCCGATGACCTACGCGAATAGTCGCGTTATCAACAACATACATCGGCTGCGCCTATTTGGCACCTCTTTGTTAAAAAGTTCTGAGGGACAGTGGTCACGCTTGTCGATGAAGGCAGACATGGGCGGACGTGATGGTCCCGCTTCGGACCCAGCGCCACGGCATCTTCCACACATTTCAGGCTCACGGCTGAGAGCTCTCGCGCCGTATCCTATGAACGGAGTTTTGCCAGGCGATCCTCGTCGCCCACGCCCTCACCGTGCTCGCTGTCGCCATCGAAACGGTCATCGGAACGACGCTGGGCGTCGATCTCAATGCACTCTGCGCATCGCTTCAGTCTGAATCAGGAATTCGGCTACCTCAGCCCACTGCTTCAGGCACAGGGCGCTGACCCAGGCGTGCTCGCGAGTCCAGTCAGCGCCTGTTCGTTCTAATTCTCACCGACGTGCGGGACACCGTTTCGTTCAGCGCGCCGATGGTTCCCACCCAGCCGCATGTGGGGGAGGAGACCTGTGGCATCCATGTTGACGTTGTAGCGGTATCGATCTCCTTGGCACACGACCCCGGTCTTGACGGCAGAGATCGGTTCTACTTTGTTGAACACGGGGCCAGAGCGGATACGTACTCATCACCTCTGACATCGGTAGCCAAGTTGCCGATCAGGGTAGCGTGTGGCGGGAGCGCACCGGGAAAAGACGAGAGCGGACTGCTGACCGACCGACGTCATGATTTGGGTAGCTGTCCAGCAGGCTGCAGTATCCCAAGCTGTCCGCGTTAATCGCCCGTAGATGGCGGGGAAGCGCGGCACCCCGGTTCCGCGACCTGTCAAAGGCACCGAGTACGAAATCTTCTTTGGCAGTGCCGCTGCCCAACGCGGGTGGACAGAGCTGAAGGCATCCGCCAAGAATGCCCTGGCAGACGCCTTCGACTATCTCACCGCGCATCCGGCCAAGTATGACCCTGATCGCTGCTACCGGCTCGGAGGAGATCTCGAAACGGTCCTGGTCGACGGGGTAGCCCTGCCGCAGTGGCAGTACAAGGTCACAGATGGTGCTCGCCTTTGGTACGCCGTTGACGAGCCCAACGCGAAGGCAAAGAAGCCAGGACGCGTGTACATCACGAAAGCCGCCACCGGCCACCCGAATGAAACAGACTCGAAGAAGAACTTCCGGTAGCCGACTTGGTCGTCACAATCGGCAGAGCGGATGTCGTGCACCACTTGCACAGCCCTGGGCGAATGTCGCGAGGGGGACAGCTGGCCATGATCCGTTGGCCGTCCGCTAATCGCAGCGGTTGCCAAGTAGACAACCAAGTTCGCTGGTATTCCTACGAGGGTGCGCGCGTAGTGTGGCCGACATGGACGACGACCTTGGTGTTCCGAACTGCGAACGATGCTTGGTCCCCATGGCGATCGAGGGCACCGATGACGGCCCATATTGGTGCTGTCCGGAATGCGGCTTCGTTCGGCTCGTTTGATTTCTTCCTGGCGATACTCAGAAGGGGGCGGTCGATCCCATTGGTGACGAGGCCGTGGGAGAGCTAGTTTCAACTGCATGTGCGGCAGATACGTGGTCCCCAATACGACAGACGAGCTCCTGAGCCTCTTCGACGCCACCGCAGACAACGCCGCTGACTGGCAACCCTCGTACAGTGTCGCCCCCACGGACTCGGCACCCATCGTGCGCGAATGGATCGACAACGAAACAGTGAACAGGGACGTAGACCTGGCATCGTGGGGGTTGAAGCCGAGTTGGGCGAAGCCGGGTGGTCCGGCCCCGATCAATGCACGCCTGGAATCCGTGGCCAGTAACGGCATGTTCCGCAGCGCGTTTGCCAGCCAACGGTGCCTGGTGCCCATGGCCGGCTACTACGAGTGGCAGCAGATGGACGACGGCAAACAGCCCTACTTCATCCACAGCGACGGCGATGTGCTGGCGGCGGCTGGCCTGTACGCGGCCCGCCAGGAGGGAGACCTGTGGAAGATCTCGTTCACGATCATCACGCGCGCGGCGCGCGACGCGTCCGGTGAGATCCACGACCGGATGCCCGTGTTCTTGACCCCGGACGTGTGGGATCAATGGCT
>JACMOZ010000274.1 GCA_014377785.1 Aeromicrobium sp. | reverse complement strand
GCGGTCCTCGAAGGCACCAAGGTCTTCATCTCACCGGTCGCCGCTGCTCTGTTGAACTCGACGTTCAAGACCGACGCCGTCACCGAGGACCTCTTGGTCGGCATCGCGAAGATCACCGTCAACACCACTTCGGGTGACTAAGTAACCACGCAAAACTCACATCCGGTCGGTCGGTGCCCAGGCTTCTCCTGGGCGCCGACCGACTTTTTTGCCCAAACGGCCGAGAAGAAGAAACAGTTCCCGTATTGACTGCACTTTTCTCTTGTAGTCGAACACGCGGCTTCAGGCCACGGTCGTGCCCGGATCTTCAGTCGGTTCGGTCGCCCCTGCCGGTTCGGTCCGGGGAAGAATGCGGTCGGGGAAGTTCTGGTCGAAGGCGGCGTTGAGCGCGGCTCCGATGAGCACCGAGATCGACAACACATAGAGCCACAGCAAGACGGCGATCGGCGCAGCCAGTGGGCCATAGATCGAGGTGCCCCCGGCGGAATAGCCGAGCGCCCAGCGCAAGAAATAACTGCCGCCAATCCACATCAACAGGGTCAAGATCGCGCCGGGAAGGCCGTTGAGCCACGACTTCCGCGCCGGCACCGACACGTGATACAGCGTGGTCAGGAAACCCACCGACAAGACCAAGACCGTCGGCCAATAGAGGCGGGCAAGAAAGGCGGCCCGGTCCGGAGTGATGTCCTGGACGACTTCCGGACCGGCGAGGATCAGCGGCACCAACACGATGCCGAGAATGAGCGCGACGACATACAGCGTGAACGACAAGGCGCGGGTCTTGACGATGCTGCGGTGACCGCCGAAGCCGTACATGATGGTAATCGTGTCGATGAAAACGTTAAGCGCACGCGAACCCGACCACAAGGCCAGCACGAAGCCGATGGAAATGACGTCGATCCGGCCGCCATGCAGAACGTTCTCGAGGGTCGGGGCGATCACTTGGTCGACGGTGCTCGGAGTGAGTGCCTGAGAAGCGATGTCCAGCACGCGAGCCTTGAGGACGTCGACCTCGGCGACCTGAAAACGTGTGGCGACGAAGCCTATGGTGCCGGCCAGACCGAAGACGAGGGGCGGCAATGACAGGATCGCGAAGAATGCGGCTTCGGCGGCGAGGCCGGTAACCCGATTGCGGAAGCAGCTGCTGACGGTGCTGGCCGCTACTCCGCGCACGGCAATCACCACTGCCGGTCGATCCACCGGTTCAACCGTCATGCATCTACCGTAGCGATATGGATCCCCTGCAACGCGCACCAGATAACCAAGCCACGCCCTTGGTCGGCTACAACGTCGTCACCGCCGACGAGGCCCTCGTCGGCGCGATCAACTCCTACGCCGGCGACAACGCAGCCGGTGTGATCAAAAAGTTGACCCCTCTCGGCACCCTCGCCGGATCGGCCGAGGCGCGCGAACACTGGCACCTGGCCAACGAGAACGAACCGAAACTGCGCATCAGCGATCGTTATGGCAATCGTCTCGACGAAGTCGAATTCCACCCTTCCTGGCATTGGCTCATGACTCAAGGCATCGGCTTCGGACTCACCGCCGCGCCATGGATCTCCCCCAGCCCGGTCGCCCACCTCGACCGCGCCGCCGGTTTCTTCGCCTGGGGCCAGGTCGAGCAGGGGCACATGTGCCCGATCACTATGACCTATGCGGTGGTGCCCGCGCTGCGCGCCGATGACGCTATCGCCAAACAATGGACGACTGGTCTCGCCTCCACGACCTACGACTTCGGACTGCGCCCGCCCGAGAAGAAGGCAGGTCTCCTTGCCGGTATGGGCATGACCGAGAAGCAAGGCGGCTCCGATCTGCGCACCAACTCCACAATCGCGACGCCGACTGCAACGCATGGCGAATACCGACTGACCGGCCACAAATGGTTCACGTCGGCGCCGATGAACGACATGTTCCTCGTCCTCGCGCAAGCCCCCGATGGCATCAGTTGCTTCGTGGTGCCCCGCATCCTGCCCGGCGGCAGCCGTAACACGATCTCGATCGTGCGGCTCAAGGACAAGCTCGGCAACCGGTCCAACGCTTCGAGCGAACTCGAATTCCGTGACACCTTCGCCGTGCGCCTCGGCGATGAAGGCCGTGGCATCCGCACCATCATCGACATGGTGTCGGCCACGCGCATGGATTGCATCCTCGGTTCGGCCAGCATCATGCGCAAAGCCCTCGCCGAAGCCTCATGGCATACGTCCCATCGCTCGGCCTTCGGCGCAACTCTTGCCGACCAGCCCGCCATGATCAATGTTCTCGCCGACCTGGCTGTCGAGAGCGAAGCCGCCACGATCGTTGCCATCCGGCTGGCCGCTGCTCTCGACAAGCCCAATGACCCTCACGAGCAGTCATTGCGCCGTATCGGCCTCGCGCTCGAAAAGTTCTGGATCTGCAAACGGACGCCGTTCATGGTGGCCGAAGCGCTCGAATGTCTCGGCGGCAACGGCTATGTCGAAGAGAGCGGCATGCCGCTGTTGTTCCGTGAATCCCCGCTCAATTCGATCTGGGAAGGCAGCGGAAACGTCAACGCCCTCGACGTGTTGCGCGCACTCACCCGCGAGCCCGAATCGTTGGAGGCCTGGCTCACCGAAGTCGGCGCCGTACGCGGTGAGGACGCGCGGCTCGATACCGCCCTCAACGAAGTGTTGACCGAACTCGCCGATCTCAGCGATGTCGAACTCCGCGCCCGACGCATCGCAGCCAAGATGGCGATGTGCCTGCAGGCCGCTCTGCTTCTCAAAAACGGTGACCCGGCTGTCGCCGATGCCTTTTGCGCGTCCCGACTCGCCGGCGATTGGGGCGGTACGTTCGGAACACTCCCCCGTGGTCTCGATCTGGCCGCTATTGTCGAGCGAACCACACCCCACCGGGAGTCCTGAGTGCGCAAGCTCGTCGCCGCTGCCCTGTTCGCTGCGCTCACGACCTTCGTCGTCGCCATGTCGCTGCGGGCGCCCGATGCCACGGTGGCGCTTCTGGCGGTTGCCGGGATCACCGTTCTCGTCACCTGGTTTGCCGGCCAACATTCCACCGAGGAAGAATCCGGACTCGCTCTGGCCAACCCGGCATCGGCCGTCGCCCTGACCCTTGTTGGCCGCAGCAACTCCGCGACGATCTTCCCGCTCATCGCGTCTCAACTCATCGGAGCTGTCGTCGGTGGTTTCGCCGCCCTCGGCCTCGGCCTCGACAGCGAACTCGGTGACACACTCATCTGGTCCGAGCCAACACTCCTCGCGACCGGCATCGTCGTGGGAGTTCTCGGCGTCGTCGCCACGTGGTTGATCTTTGCCATCGACCAGCAAGTCAGCGAAGCGTATGCGGCCATCCCGCCGCTCCTCACCGGAGCCTCGTTGCCGTTGAGTCTTGGCAGCGCGCTCAACCCCGCCGTCGTCTTCGGTCTCGCCACAGCGAACCTGATTTCCTGGGACGTGGCATCCGTTGCCGCCGTCGCCGGCCTTTTGGCCGCAGTGGTCGGGGCCTACACCGTGAATGTGATCTCACCCACAGACTGAACCGCGAACCGCGCAGTGTGGACATGATCCGGGTGAAAATCGGTCCGCATTGCGTCACTCGTCAGGCTCGCTATCTCACCTACTGGACGCCTGTCCCATATGTTGGGATTTCAGTTTGTGTCTCCCGGCTGTGGCGTCCAGACTCATACACATGTTCGCAGCGCTGACGACCCACCTCGTGGTAAGGATCCACGTGGACTTCGGTCGCGCCCGCAACATGATGTGTCGCCCCTGATCGCGCGACCACTTTTCACCTTCCTGGCGCGCGGCGACACCAAAGCGTTTGCGCGCCTTTCTTTCGCCGTGTGCCCCAAACTTCAGGGACACATCAATGGCAACAGCAACAGAAGCCCTCACAGCGCCTCCCGCTCGTCGACCGCGCCCCAAGCGCGGCGAAGGCCAGTGGGCGTTGGGCTATCGCGAGCCTCTGAATGCCAACGAGCAATCCAAGAAGGACGATGACGCGCTCAACGTCCGCGCCCGCATCGAAAACATCTACGCACACCGCGGCTTCGCGTCGATCGATCCGGGCGATATGCGCGGACGGTTCCGCTGGTGGGGCCTCTACACGCAACGCAAGCCCGGCATCGACGGCGGCAAGACCGGCATGCTCGGGCCCGAAGAGCTCGAAGACGAGTACTTCATGCTCCGCGTACGCATCGACGGCGGCCAGCTCAACCTGCGCCAATTGCGCACCATCGCCGACTTGTCGATCGAGTATGGCCGCGACTCCGCAGACCTGACCGATCGCCAAAACATCCAGTACCACTGGATCGACATCCGCAACGTGCCGTCGGTCTGGAACCGTCTCGAAGCGGTCGGCCTGTCCACCCAGGAAGCCTGCGGCGACTGCCCGCGAGTCATCCTTGGAAGCCCGGTTGCCGGCATTTCCCAGGACGAGATCCTCGATGGAACGTCGGCGCTTCGCGAAATCGAGAGCCACTACATCGGCAGCAAGGAATTCTCGAACCTGCCGCGCAAATACAAGACCGCTATCAGCGGCCATCCAGGTCACGACGTCGTGCCTCAGATCAACGACATCGCGTTCATCGGCGCAGAACACCCCGAACACGGACCCGGCTTCGACCTCTGGGTAGGCGGCGGCCTGTCGACCAACCCGATGCTCGCGCAGCGAGTCGGCGCCTGGGTCCCCCTCGACGAGGTTCCCGAAGTCTGGAAAGGCGTCACGAGCATCTTCCGCGATTACGGCTATCGCCGCCTGCGCGCCCGTGCCCGGTTGAAATTCCTCGTCGCCGACTGGGGTATCGAGAAGTTCCGCGAAGTGCTCGAGACCGAATACCTCAAGCGCGAATTGATCGACCTTGACGCACCAGTTGCTCCCGAAACCCCCGTCGATCACGTCGGCGTCTTCAAGCAGAGCGATGGCAACTACTTCGTCGGAGCGGCGCCTTCGGCCGGCCGGCTCTCGGGCACCTTGCTCAGGCAGTTCGCCGACATTGTTGAAGCACATGGCAGCGACCGCGTACGTACGACGCCGATGCAAAAACTGCTCGTGCTCGACGTCAAGGAAGATAAGGTCGAGTCCCTCATCGCAGCCCTCGACGAGATCGGCCTGCAGGTCCGCCCCTCGCAATGGCGCCGCAACACGATGGCCTGCACCGGCATCGAATATTGCAAGCTTGCGATCGTCAACACCAAAGACCGTGCCAGGGAACTCGTCGACCACCTCGAGAAAACCATCCCCGAACTCGATGTGCCGATCACTATTAACGTCAACGGCTGCCCCAATTCCTGTGCCCGCGTCCAGACCGGTGACATCGGCCTCAAAGGCATGCTCGTCATGGACGAAAAGGGTCAGCAAGTCGGCGGCTTCCAGGTCCACCTCGGCGGCGCTCTGGGACTCGACGCCACCTTTGGCCGCAAACTCCGTGCCCACAAGGTCACCGAAGCCGGACTCAACGCCTATGTCGAAGGGCTGACCCACACGTTTCTCAACCAACGCGAAGACGGCGAATCCTTCGCCCGTTGGGTCGCCCGGGCCGACGAAACATTGCTGCGATGAGGGGCATGCGATGAGTCATGCGCCACCGTTCCACTGTCCCTACTGCAGCGATGAGGATTTGCGTCCGCACGGTGAGAAGCACGGCGAATGGGAATGCCGGGCCTGCCGGCGGGCCTTCAAGCTCTCCTACATCGGCATGCTCGCCCCCGCCAGCAACGCCTGACCAAACCAACTGAAACGACCAAACAGAAACGCCCCTGGAAGGAGGCATGCAACATGACCGCACCAGCACTTATTGCTCTTGCGCACGGAAGCCGCGATCCACGATCGGCCGACACCATTACAGCCCTGACGGAGTTGGTCGCATGCATGCGTCCCGGCCTCCGGATCGAGCCCGCGTTCTTAGACCTCTCGTCACCCCGCTTCGAGGATGTCGTTGACCGTCTCGCCGCCGAAGGACATCAGGAAATCGTTGTGGTGCCGTTGTTGTTGACCGAGGCCTACCACGCCAAAATCGACGTACCTGGTGCCGTGGAGACGTCCGCCGCCCGCCACAAGGACATTCTGATCAAAGCCACCAACGTGCTCGGGGTCGAGTCGGCGTTCTTCGACGTTCTCGATAAGCGACTGCGCGAAGCGTTGTCCAAGAACCGCGTG
>JACMOZ010000273.1 GCA_014377785.1 Aeromicrobium sp. | reverse complement strand
TTTAGGGTGATGGGGGCGTGGGCCCCCGGGACGCCATCGATACGGGCATCCCCTGCATAGGTTACGACGCCGCCGGGGGTCTGTACCAACGCCGTCGCCTTCGAGTCAGTGTTGACCATGAAGATAGCGACCGGCGTGAGGCCGTCCTGTGCCGCGACGAGGCCACGCTCGATCGCGAATGGTCCGATTCCGGCGAGGATGTTGCCACAATTCTGCTGGTCGCTCACCTCCGCGCGGTCGGGCCACACCTGCAGAAAGAGGTAGTCGACATCGAGGCCCGGACGGTTGGACCGGCTCACGACGGCGACCTTCGACGTGAGCGGGTGACCGCCGCCCATGCCATCGATCTCACGCGGATCGGGCGAGCCCATCGCCGCGAGTAAAAAGCGGTCGCGCGCCCCGCGGTCTGAAGGCAGGTCCTCAGCAAGGAAGTACAAGCCCTTGGAGGTGCCACCGCGCATCATTGTGCACGGAACGGCAACCTGCCTGTTCGTCACCGCCCTGGTCGTCATCCGGCGTAGTCCTCGTAGACAAGGCCAGCCGTGGCGAGCTTCTCGCGCATCGAATAGATGTCCAGTCCCAGCTCGCCAGCACGAAGCCGGGCACGCTTGGCGGTCTCATTCGCCTCCCGCTCACGGCCCTTCTCGAGGACTGCGGCGGCGTCCTCGCGGCGCACCACCACGACACCGTCAAGGTCGGCGACGATGACGTCGCCGGGGTTGACGGCTTGGTTTGCGATGACAATGGGGGTCAGCACGTTGCCGAGGGTCGCCTTCACGGTGCCTTGGGCGCCGATGCACTTCGACCACACCGGGAAGCCCATCTCGGTAAGGGTCGCCACGTCGCGCACGCCCGCGTCGATCACGAGTCCGCGCACGCCGTGCGCGAGGAGGCTTTCGGCAAGTAAGTCACCGAGGTAGCCGTCGTCGCACGGGCTCGTGGGCGTGACTACGAGGATGTCGCCCAGCTGAGCCTGCTCTACGGCAACGTGGATCGACCAGTTGTCGCCAGGCGCAACCTCGCAGGTGAGCGCGTTTCCAGCGATCTTGGCGGGGAAAATTGGGCGCAGACGCCTGTCGAGGAGCCCAGTGCGACCCTGAACTTCATGGATCGTCGCCACTCCCAAAGCCGCAAGTCCATCCACTATTTCTAAGTCGGTGCGAGGGGTGCCCCGAACTACGCGAGCCATGATTCTCCTTTGAAGTCGGGCAACTTATGCACCCTCACCCAACTTCATCGACTGCGCCGAAGCAAAGCGCATTCCGGATAGTGAAAGGGAATCGCCGACCAAAATTTGACAGCCAAGTCGTGCCTTATTCCGCCGACAGCTCCCGTGCGATGGAGACAGCAGCTTTATTCAAGGTGGCTACCAGTCGCTTGATATCGAGCCGCGCAAGGTGGACCACAACGCCAACGGCGGCCACACATCGGCCATTTCGCATTATTGGGACCGCTACAGATCCGCTGCCGGCGGTCATCTCTTGACGAGTCACGGAATACCCTCGCGCACGCACGTCGTCCAGCTGGGTACGAAGTACCACTGGGTCAACGATGGAGTGGATTGTCGGCCTAACCAATGGTGTCGAAAGATATCGTTCTATCGCCTCCCACGGCTGATATGCCAAAAGAACCTTGCCCACCCCTGTCGTGTGAAGCGGGAGGTGCCCTCCGGCGCGACTGATTGTTGGCACGCTTCGCTCACCAACGAGTCGATCGACGTACAGCGCTTTCCCGCTATCAAGGACGGCAAGAGTAACGTTCTCGCCGGTCTCTTCATATAGCCGCGCGAGAGTTGGCAACGCACTTTCACGAAGACCGTTGCTGAGCGGGGCGAATTGGGCGAGGGTCCACAGCTTCGTTCCGATTCGATATTTTCTGTCCCCACCGCGATTGAGGAAGCCGCCTGCCTCGAGAACCGCAGCGATGCGGTGACACGAGGACAGAGGAATCCTTGTGATTCCTGCCATTTCTGTCAGCGTCAAGGCGTGATGTGTGGGATCGAAGCAACTCAGAATGTGAAGCGCTCTCTCCAGTAGCGCGGTCGGCGCGCCTGTTTGCGCTCGTTTTAGGCTCATCCTGACAGTTTCGACACACTTCCATTCTATGGAAGTTTTGTGTTGCCACATTAGCGCGTGACCGGCTGAATTAGGGTTCTCTCCCGTCCTCATATCGATCTCGAAGGTTCAACGATGAACACAACCATTCGCACGCAAGTTGGCATTCTTGGCGCTGGTCCAGCGGGTCTATTGCTCGCTCATCTCCTACAGAAAGCGGGCATCGATTCCGTGGTGATTGACTCTCGAAGTCGCGCTGACATTGAAGGCACCGTGAGAGCGGGAATCGTGGAGTCACCTGCGGCGGCCGTTTTGGCAAAAAGTGGCGTCTCGGATCGGATCTACACCGACGGGATGAAACACGATGGAGTTGAATTTCATTTTGACGGTGGGCGTCACCGAATTGATTTTAATGCCCTTATCGGAAAATCTGTTTATTTGTATCCTCAGCACGAAGTTCTGCGGGACCTCATTGCTGCCCGGATTCGCGACGGTGTGCCCCCGTTATTTGAGCACAAAGCGGACGCGGTCCTCGATGCAGAGTCGAGCTGCCCGCGAATTGTGGGTACCGATGCCGCAGGACAAACCTTCGACATCACAGCCGATATCGTGGTGGGCGCTGATGGCTCTGGGTCAATCGCTCGAATCCCGGTGAGCGGTTCCCGAGGCGGTTACTTTCGCGAATATCCCTTTGGGTGGTACGGCATTCTGGTTGAGGCCCCGCCAAGTGCGCCAGAACTTATCTACAGTCGAGGCGACGACGGCTTCGTTCTCATCAGCACCCGCGATAAGAAGGTTCAGCGTATGTACTTCCAGTGCGACCCATCGATGGATGTGAATTCTGTTTCTGATGATCAAATCTGGGACCGCCTGCAAGCTGGAGTCGCGGGCATTGAACTCAAGCGTGGACCGATTTTCAAGAAGGACGTGTTGAGGTTTCGTAGCTTCGTGGCCGGCGAACTTCGCAAGGGCAGAGTCTTTCTCATCGGCGACGCCGCCCATACAGTCCCTCCGACTGGCGCGAAGGGGATGAACCTGGCTTTTTCAGACGTGCTGTGGATAAACCAAGCACTTCGCTCGTTCTTCGCAAGCGGTTCCGAGCGTCTCTTGGACGCGTACCCGCACAATGCACTGGATCGTATTTGGCGGGCGCAGAACTATTCGTATTGGATGACGTCAATGCTTCATGTTGCTCCCGATGCTTCGGAGTTTGACAAGAAGCGAAGTTTGGGAGAGTTGTACTCGGTGACGACTTCCCGGTACGGGCAGCAGTACCTGGCTGAGGGTTACGTGGGTTGGGAATACGGGGCCGACGACTGGATGTAGCGCCCGGCCAGTTGCGTGGCCACAGAGACGAGTGGGGTGCACGCTTTCGCTGAACCCCACTCGCGAAGAACATCAGAACGGATATGGAGCGATTTCGCTTCGAACTGTGAGCCATTGCGTTTCTGTGAAGGCTTCGATGTTTGCCTCAGCGCCGCCGAACCGTGAACCGTTGCCAGAGGCGCCAACGCCACCGAATGGGATGTTGGGCTCGTCTCCTACGGTCTGTTCATTGATGTGTACCAGCCCAGACGGCACAGCGTCAGCGATCTGCATCGCGAGTCCGACGTCTCCGAGGATGCCAACCGAGAGGCCATAATCAGTGTCGGACGCCAACGCGATTGCTTCAGCGTTTGTGCTGTATCTGAATACTGTTGCGACCGGCCCAAAAATCTCTTCGGTGTACGCCTGCATGTCTTCGGTCACGTTCGCCAACACCGTTGGTCGGTAGAAGAGTTCGTCGTACGAGCCGCCAGCGACAAGAGTGGCTCCGGCCTCGACGCTGGACTTCACAATGCCGTCCATGCGCAGCAACTGTTTCTCATCGATGATCGGCCCGAGGGCCACCTGCTCGGTTGCGGGGTTCCCTACCGGGAGATGAGAGGCCTTATCTCCCAGAGCTGTGAGAAATTCGTCGTAGAGCGACTCGTGAACAATGACTCGCCCGGTGGCCATGCAGATTTGTCCTTGATGCAGGAAACAACCGAAAGCTGCGGCACTGGCGGCTTTTGCAATATCCGCTCCGGGAAGGACGATGAGGGAGTTCTTTCCGCCTAACTCAAGGTGGACGCGCTTAAGGTGCCGCGATGCCATCTCGCCCACCTTGCGTCCGGCTTCGGTCGAGCCGGTGAACGAAACGACGCTCACCTCTGGCGCGATCGTCACGGCGGCTCCGACGTCAGCGCCGCCAGGGAGCACGTGGAATAGTCCTTGGGGAAGTCCCGCCTCTTCGAAGATTCGTGCAATTGCAAATCCGCCCGAGACTGGTGTGCGCGGATCAGGTTTGAGAACTACCGCGTTGCCCAGCGCCAATGCCGGAGCGACCGAGCGGATCGAGAGAATGAGCGGGAAGTTGAAGGGCGCGATGACGCTGACTACCCCGGCGGGTCGGCGGCGGGAGAAGCTCCAGTGGTCGTTGTTCGACGGAAGAACCGAGCCAATAACGTGCTCTGGCAGCGCGGCCGATGCGAAGCAGATCTCCGCTGCCATGTGCATCTCAAGCCCAGCTTTGGCCGCGATTGCGCCCGTTTCCCGAATGATCCATTGGCTCAACTCTGCTTCGTGAGCGTTCCACAGGTCACCGGCGCGACGAAGAATTGCGGCGCGGTACTCAGGCTTCGAGGCCGCCCATTCCTTCTGCGCGTGTGCGGCTTCTCGTACGGCGGAATTGGCATCATCGACTGATGCGAGACCCACCACAGTGAGGACTTTTCGGGTGGCAGGCTCGATAACATCCAGCGGCCCCTGGCCGGCCGGGACCCACCCACCATTGAAGATTTTGCCAGCCCAAATTTCGGGATCCAACAGGTTCATTACTTCTCCTCGTTGATGAGTAATTGATCGGTTTGTGAGCGTGGTCTTGAGCTGGCGGAAACGATTCTGTGGCCCACCGGGAAAACGCTGATGTTGAACCTGTGGCTCAATTCCCCCCAAATTCCTTTAGGAAGAAAAAGGGTGACGACGATTGCGAGCAGCCCGAGTACGACCAGGTACCACAGCCCCAATTGGCTGAAATAAAGGTCCATGACGTAGTAAATCACGGCCCCCAAAATGGGGCCCTCGATTGTGCCGATGCCCCCGATCAGAACC
Source organism: Aeromicrobium sp. (assembly GCA_014377785.1). Lineage (GTDB taxonomy): Bacteria > Actinomycetota > Actinomycetes > Propionibacteriales > Nocardioidaceae > JACMOZ01. The sequence continues at coordinate 2,474 of JACMOZ010000273.1, read as the reverse complement.
ATGAAGATCATGAACGCGGAGTAACTCACGCTGAAGATCTGCGAGGGCGATGCGACTCCGATCGCTTGGAGGCAAATAACCGAGCCTGCCAGCGACGCTCCCGACGCGGCGATGACGAATACGATGCGTTTCGTGCGACTCACGTTCACCCCTATTGCTCGCGCCGCGACCTCGTTATCGCGGATCGATTGAAGCGCCACACCCATCCGGCTCCGCAGCAGGTAGAAAGTACCGGCAAGCGCCAGTACCAAGATGAGTAGCGCAAGCCAATACGTAAAGAGGTTTCTGAAAATGGGATCTTCGGTGTAGTTCGAAATACTGCGTCCGCGCCCGGCGCCGAGGTTGTCGAAACGGATAATTACCTGCCGCGCTGCCTCAGCGATCACCCAGGTCCCAATCGCGAAGTATCCGCCACGAAGACGAAACGCAACGAAGGAGAGCGGGAATGCGATGATCCCGACCACGACTGAGGCGATTAGTGCGCTGCTGTACGGGTCGAATCCGAGATCATTGAATACGAAGAGTCCGTAAGCCCCGAGGCCGATGTAGGCCTGCTGTCCCACAGATACCATTCCGGCATAGCCCGCGAGCAGGTTCCACATGGTAGCCAGGGTGATCAGGTAAAATAGCTTAATCCACGAGCTCGTGATGGAGGGGTCCAACACATAGGGCGCAACTGCGAGGATCACAAAGATCACCGCCGCGACGAGGCCGGCAGTCAGCGCCTGTCTGCGATAGCGATCGACGCGCACTGATCCGGCGATGAGGGCTGCCATTAGATCGCCACCTTGCTCTTGACAATGCCCGTCGGGCGAAATACGAGGATTGTGAGAAACACCAAATTGCCAACAAGTAGGGGGAGTTCCGGGCTGATTTGACCAGCTACAGTCTGGGCGACACCCAACACTATTCCTCCCGCAAGCGTGCCCCAAAGTGACCCAAGTCCGCCGATAATGACGGCTTCGAATGCAAACAGAACCGTAAGTTGGCCGTCAAACGGCGTCACTCCACCTTGGCGCATCCCAAAAAATACTCCGGCCAGGGCTGCAATACCGAACGCCAAAGCCATTGCATAGGCGTACACCTTCCGGTAATCAATGCCCATCAGCCGGAGAGTGTCTGAGTCGTCAGCGGCCGCGCGCATATATCGGCCAACTTTTGTCCTGGCGAGGAATTGCTGCACGCCGGCGATCAGCAGTACTGCAACGATCATCGTGATTAGCGGGAGCACACCTATCGTGATCCCGTCAGTGATGGTGATGCTTTGGACAGCAAGATTTCCCGTCGGGATCGCAACTTTGTTGTTGCTGAAGATCTCAATGAGTGCATTGGGGATCATGATAGCCAGCCCGAACGTCACTAGCAGGGGTGATAATTCGCTGATCCTGAGAGCGCGCTGGAGAACAAGACGCTGCACCCAGTAGCCCGCGAAAGCCATGACCGGAACGACCACCAGTAGGCTCACCCAGACGTTGACGCCTAACGTCGAAAGCGACAAGTAGGCCAGGTACGCCCCGACGGTCATAAGCTCGCCGTGCGCGAGGTTGACGACCCGCAGAACTCCGAAGGCAATGGACAGGCCGAGAGCCGCCATCGCGAAGAGTCCGCCAAGCAATATGCCTTGGATCACGGCGTTGAGAAGAGCCATCGTCAGTCTCCTCGAGCATCCGCTGGGCCGCCATCGGCGAAGGAAGCGATCGCGTGCCCGAAGTATGCGTCGGTTATTTGCTTGTGGGTCAGCTGGGCTGGGGTTCCTTCAAGAACGTTGTGACCCTCGAGCATGCACACGATGCGATCAGCCACAGAAACAGTGCGAGCCAGGTCTTGTTCGACCAAGATGATTCCGAGGCCACTTTTTTGGACGACGGCGAGCGAACGGTACAGCTCGTCAATGATGATCGGGGCAAGGCCCAGCGATACTTCGTCCAGAAGCAGCACTTCGGGATTTGACATGAGCGAGCGCCCGATTGCAACCGCCTGTTGCTGTCCGCCCGAGAGGGTCGACGCATTTCGCTTGAGGAGCGACTTGATCATGGGTATCGCCTCGACAACGGCGTCTATATTCCATTGGCCTTTCCGCCCCGACCCCGCACCGACGGCAAGATTTTCGCCGACCGTCATACTGGCGAACAACCGACGGCCCTCGGGCACCAGAGAAATTCCGAGTCGGTTTCTCTGAAAGTCGCGCAATTTGGAGACGTCCTGGCCCCTGAACTCAACGCGGCCCGCGGTTGGTTGGTGCGCGCCAGCGATCACTCGTAACAGGGTGGACTTGCCCGCACCATTCGCCCCAACGATTGCAAGGACCTCGCCGGGGTCGATAGCAAGAGAGATGCTGCTGATCGCTCGAGAGTCTCCGTATCCGGCCGTAAGCGAGTTGGTTTCCAGAAGCCTCATCAGACCACGCCTCCGAGGTAAACGGCGCGCACTTGGCTACTACTCATCACCGAGTCGGGGTCGCCATCGGCAATGAG
>JACMOZ010000272.1 GCA_014377785.1 Aeromicrobium sp. | reverse complement strand
TGAAGTCACCCGCCGAGGCTACTCCGCGGTGTCCGTGTGTCTGCTGCATATTGGCCGATTGGCGTCGACCCCGAGTCTCTACTAGAATCGACGGCGGTACCGTGTCCGAGCGGCCGAAGGTGCGACTCTCGAAAAGTCGTGTGGGGGAGACTCCACCGTGGGTTCAAATCCCACCGGTACCGCCACGAAAAACCCCCTACATCCCAGTGTTTCACGGGGGAGTAGGGGGTTTCGTTTTGCCCGGATGGTCGTTTTGCCCACATTTTGCCCACACTTCAAAAAGTTTTGGACATAGAAAACACTCCGCATCGTGATCACACGGAGGTTTCGGGCCGGTTCAGTTCGCGTCGATTGCGCCAGTGAACGCTCGAGAATTTGGTTTCTTCCGGTGTCCAGGATCGAGACGGCAGCCGCCCTTCATGTCGAAGGGGAATGGGTTGAAACTAGACCGAAGCCGAACTGCTCATCGCCGTGGAACGCATGCGCGCTTCGTCGAGAGCGTTGCCAACGCGATCCAGATCATCGTCAAAGAGGTCGGCATAGGTATCCAGCGTCATGGCTGCGGAGGAATGCCCGAGCATCCGCTGCACGGCTTTTACGTTAGCGCCAGCCGAAATTGCCAGACTCGCCGCAGTGTGCCGAAGGTCATGACGGGTGATCGATGGAAAATTGGGATCGGCGATCTGACACTTCTTGAGCGCCGCCATCCACCAGCCGCGGCGGCTATCTGGCGGACGAACGAACGCGATTCCCGTGCCGAAGACTAGGCTGCTGGCCGCTTTGCCGACGCACAATTCTTTCAGGGGTGTCGAGAGAAATCCGGGAAATGGGACGCTCCGTGACTGGTGCGACTTTGGCGTGCCGAGCACGAAAGCCCCACCGACACCCACAGCATTCTGGTACACGTTGGCGCGTCGACGAGCAAAATCGAGGTCTTTGACCCGCAGCGCCGCCATCTCACCCCACCGGAGACCGGTGTACGCGAGAAACTCGACCATTGTGCTGTTCTTGGCACAGTGACTGGCCAAGAGGGCGACCTGTTGGTGAGATAGGTAGATGTGTTCCTTGCCGACTTTTCGAGGGAGCTTCACCCCGCGCGCGGCGTTGGACAGCACGCGGCGGTCACGCACCGCTACGTCAAGGATCGATGCCAAGACTCCGTAGGCGCGGAGCACAGATGTGGGGCTCATCTCCCGGACGAGATGCATATCGGTGACCCACGTTTGCACGTCGCTGTAGCGCACGTCTGCGACCGGTATGGCCGCCCACCGCGGCGCTACGTGCAGGCGCCAAGCAATTCCAAGTGGCCGAGCAGAAGATGCCTTCAGATGGCCCCGGTGCGTCAGCCAATCGTCACCCAGCCGCCCGATTTTGATGCGGCCGGTCGAGACGTCGACGAACTCACCACGCGACTTCGATACCTCCGTAGACGCGAGAAACCGCTCAGCCTCAAGTTTCGTTCTGAAGCCTCTTTTATCGGTTTGCGAACGATCAGGCTTGCGGTACCGCACGCGGTATCGCTTGCCAGAGGCTGTCTCATACGCCGATATCGTTCCCATGACCTCACCTCGGGATGTTCAATGATCGTGATTCTAGACTTACTCTCCTCGCACCCACCGACATGCGGTTAGTGCAATTAGTTGACCCAACCTTCAAGGTCCCAGCCGGCCGAGGAAAGGTAGAACGTGAGCTGGGCGATGCGCCTGTGGCGCTGCGGCGCTGTGGCGCTGTGGCTATCTTCACTTGTGTCCTCCAGGTGGCGTTCGGACAACGCCATTTTTCCCTGGTGCTCCTAGTCGTCGGTCTTTCTCTCATCGCAGTGTCCGTCCGCGGGCCATGGGACAGCGAGGATGGCGGTCGAAATCGGTCAGTTCTGGGATTAAGACACGGCCCGACCCCGATCACTAAATTTCGGTCCGCCAAGTGTTGCCGTACCACCGGGTCCGGATAGCCGCAAGGGGGTCCCACAACGCACCACAGAGTACCGACCTTCTCTAATATTGAGACATGCCGGTCACTCGTGCTCTGGTCACAGACGACTACGGAGGTCTTCTGTTGTGGATACCCGATGCCTCAGCGTTGTACCTTTTTGCCGGTCCGAGCCTGAACTGGCCGCCCACGGTGGAACAGTTCGCGGCGATCGCCAGGAGGCCTGGGCTGAGCGCCTGGATGGTGGGCGATGACGACGATCAGGCCGCGTGGGGCCATTTTGATCTGACCGTGCACGGGACGTCAGCCCGTCTTGGACGAGTCATTATTAACCCCCGATATCGTGGCCGTGGGCTGGGCCACACACTCATCCGGTCGGCTCTGGAGAAGGCGCGCAACCTTGGAGCTGACGAAGTCCGCCTGGCGGTCGTCAGTGACAATGCAGCTGCTGTGAAAACATACCGCCGAGCAGGGTTCCAGGAAGTTGTGGATCCCGAGCGCCCCATGTTTACGGCAATGCGCTATCAAATTCACTCGCGTCCGTAAGCCGAACGGTATACGGGACGCTCTTTTGATGTCGGGGCTCAGGCTCTCAGAGACGCACGTTCTCAGCGTTTGATAGGTATTCCTATTCGTAATACTCCATGGAACGACAATCTCGAATGCGATGTTCACGGCTGACCCGACATCGTAGATATCGCCGCCCGATGGTGGCGAACACTTGCGCTCCACTCAGAAGGGAAAGTTCGCGCGGCTGATCGATGCCGGTAGAGGATGATCAACAGGCGTGGTCAGTGCCGGATTTGCTTGGTGAATGACTCCGGCCGGGGGGAGGATTTACGGTATGACTGTACTCGAGGACGCGATCGCCGGAGACGAGGCTGCCTTCGCGCGGTTGGTCGCACCGTTGCGCCGGGAGTTGCTGGCGCACGCATATAGGGTGACGGCGAGCAGCGCCGACGCGGAGGACGCTGTGCAGGATGCACTGTTGTCGGCGTGGCGCGGCTTGGCCGGCGTGCGAGATGCGATCGCGTTCCGTGCGTGGATGTACAGGATTGTGACCAACGCTGCGCTTCGCGTGGCTGCAAGGGCTGGGCCGAGGCTGCTGTCGTG
>JACMOZ010000271.1 GCA_014377785.1 Aeromicrobium sp. | reverse complement strand
TGTGTGCTTCTCAGCATCCATGTTCGTGACCGTGACGGTCGTGCCAGCAGCAACTGACGCGGCACCCGCGTAGGCGAAGTCCTTGATCGTGATGGTCGCAGCATCCGTTGTGCCGCCAGTCGCCGCCGAACTCGAACCGCCAGTCGGCGCGGAACTCGAGCCGCGCGTTGGCTCGGGAGCCATGCTGCCACCGCCGGAGGAGCACCCGGCCAGAAGCACGAGAACCACTACCGCAGATGCCGCACGTGTACCGAACTTCACCATGTCCAGCTCCTTGGCACTGGAATGCTCCGATGCACTCAGTGTCGAGAGCATACTCCCGAATGCCGCCCTCTCTTAGCCTCAATCCACCGGTGGCTTTGATTCCGTGACGGCGAGTTAAACCGAGAATGCCCCTCTGATCAGGTAAAATAGTTGTTATTTAGACAAACCATTTACCAAATAGGGAGGCATCTCGTAGATGTAACTTTCGCACACCCACCGGTCCTTGTCTGCATCTTTCGATGACCCCAATCTCGTGTCGTCGGCTGGGCTCGTTCCGGCGATGGCCTTAGCGGCGAAAGCGGGCCTCGGCACCCTTGTCGATGAGTGGGTGAAACTACCCGGATACTTCGGTGCGAACGCCGGTCTGAAAGTGATGGCGTTGATAGCGGGGGATGCTCACCGGGGCGGACTCCATTGACGATATGTCCGTTCTCCGGCACGGCGCGCTCCGAAAATTGTTCACCGGAACCTACGCACCCTCGACCCTGGGGTCGTTCCTCCGCGCCTTCGCTTTCAGCCATGTCCGCCAGCTCGATGCCGCCGCGTCCCGCTGGTTGGTGAACCTCACCGCCGCGACACCGATCGTCGCCGGTATCGACGACCTTGCCCTGGTCGATATCGACGACACCATCAAGGAAGTCCACGGGCACAAGAAGCAAGGCGCCGGGTTTGGCTACTCCGGTATCCGAGGACTCAACGCCCTCTTCGCCATCATCAGCACCGGGCTGGCCGCACCGATCATCGTCGCCTGCCGGTTACGGAAAGGCCCCACCAACTCCGCCCGCGGCGCGGCGAAATTCGTTTCCGATACCCTCGCGACAGTGAAGCGCCTGCGCGGCCCGACCGCGACGGGTTTACTCCTCCTACGTGCGGACAGCGCCTACTACGTCAGTGCCGTCATCCAGGCCGCCATTCGTACCGGCGCAATGGTTTCGATCACAGCACGCCTGAATCCGTTGGTGAAAGCAGCGATCGCCGCGATCCCCGATACCGCGTGGACCCCGATTAAATACACCAACGCGATCTTCGACGACACCACCGGGCAGTGGATCTCCGACGCGGAAGTCGCCGAGATTGCCTTCATCGCTTTCGGTTCAAAGAAGAAAAGCGAACAAGTCCCGGGGCGCCTCGTCGTGCGACGCATCCCAGAGCTGAACAAGACCGTCGACGCCGGCCAAGGCACCCTTTTTGACCTCTTCCGCTTCCACGCGTTCTTCACCACCAGCACCCTGAACACTGTTGATGCCGACAACACCCACCGCCAACATGCGGTCATCGAGAACCTGAACGCCGACATGAAAGCGTCAGCGCTTGCGCACTTCCCGTCCGGTGTTTTCACCGCCAACGCAGCCTGGCTCGTGCTCGCATGCATCGCGTTCAACCTGACCCGCGCTGCCGGAACCCTCGCCAGCCCCACCCTCGGCAAAGCCGTCACCGCGACCGTTCGCCGCAAACTCATCAACGTCGCCGCGAGAGTCTCCACCTCGGCCCGCCCCATCACGCTGCACTTGCCCGAACACTGGCCCTGGGAAGACGGCTGGACCACGCTGTTCACCAGCACCAGCACCTGCGGCCCGCCCGGCCCCGCGGCCACCTAACCACCCAGCCCGACAGGCGCAACCAGGAACCCCAGTGGAACACGCACGGCATCGAGGCCCAGCCGTCAACCACGCTCGAAACCCTGAAACAAGATCAAACCGAAATCACGATTCCATCAGCGGTCGACCGGTGGATTCAGGCTAAAGCCGCCACCGGCCATCCGAGTGAAACGGATTCGAAGAAGAACTTCAGGTAGTGGTCATCGACGAGCCGCAACCGGCAGAGGGGATGCCGTGTACCCGCACACAACCCCGGGGGACTGGTACGAGGGCGTACAGCTCGTCATGATCCGGTGGCCGGCCGCTCAACGCAGCGATTGCCAAGCAGGTCACCAGATCCGCTGGCCTGCCAACCTGTCTGGCCGTTCACCGTAGTTCGCTCCGTGCCTCACGTTTCAGTCGCACTAGCCATCTAGCTCGCACCGCGGATAACAGCACGATCAATCGAAGGATCAGAACCTATGTCAACACAGCGCACGATTACCGGCAACCTTGCCGCTGACGTCGAAGTAGTGAAGGCCGGCAGTATCGGCATCACGAAATTCCGAGTCATCGAGAACACGGGGGAGTACCGCGCGGGAAGGTACCTCGAGCACGTCGATTCGACAACGGAATGGCCGACCCGGCGCGCGCGGTCGGTGTCGCACGTTACTTTCAGGCCGGGCCCGGCCAGTACGGCGAAGGTGACGTCTTCATCGGCCTGACGGTGCCGGCCATTCGCCAGGTGGTGAAACGGCACGCCGCCCTGCCGCTGGTCGAGGTCGAGGTGCTCCTCTCCAGCCCGGTGCACGAGCACCGCCTCGCAGGCCTGCTGACCTGGTCGCCCAGTTCAACCGCGCGAGCACGCCGCGCACGCGGCGCTTCGGCTTCTATCTCGGCGCCGCGGCCACGTCAACAACTGGGACCTCGCCGACTGCTCCGCCCCGACCCTGCTGTTTTCTGCTGCGCGGGGACGCCACGACGACGCTTCGACTCGCGACCCTGCTGTTAGATGACCGCGAGAGCCTCATCCAGAAGGCTGTGGGCTGGATGCTGCGCGAGGTCGGCAAGCGCGTCGACCGCGCTGCTCCTCGGGTTCCTCGACGAACACGCCGCCCGGATGCCTCGCACTATGCTCAGCTACGCGACCGAACACCTGGGCTCAGAGGTGCGCGCCCGGTACCGCGCGATGACCGCCGGCGGGAACGACGCGGCGGGCGTAGCTCGGCGTAGCTCAGTGAAACGCCGAGATGCCGGTGATGTAGTTGCCGAGGATGAGGGTGTGAATCTCGTCCGTGCCCTCGTAGGTGCGCACGGACTCGAGGTTGTTCGCGTGACGAAGCGGTGAATAGTCCAGGGTGATTCCGTTCCCGCCGAGGATGGTGCGAGCGACCCGGCAGACCTCGATGGCTTCGCGCACGTTGTTGAGCTTGCCCGCGGAAATCTGGTGCGGCTGCAGTCCGCTTCGCCTGGTGCTGTACGCCGTTGATCTCGAGGTGATGGGGCCCGGTGAAGTCAGCGGCACCGTGAACAGTGCTCACACCGCTGCGCAGAAGTTCGTCTTCCATACTCTGGGGCACACCGTCGGTGAAGCCGCGCTGGTGACGCATCAGCGCCGCCCAGTCCAGGGTGAGCTCATTCTCGCTAATGCCTTTGCCCTGCATCAGATGGGCGGCATCGATTACTTCCGCTCCCCGGCGAAGAATCTTTTTGGGGTCACACCCACGCAGGGCACACGTGCCGCCATAGGGCAGGGCATCAACGATACCCACGCGCCATCCCTGTGCAGCGCACCTATTGGCTGCGGTGGTGCCGGCCATTCCGGCGCCGATCACAAACAGGTCGTATTCCTCAAACATGTCGCTCATGCTGCGGTGATCGCATCGCGCAATTGCTCCAGAGTGGGGGCGCCGGCCAATCCTGTCGGGGTCATGTAGATGCGGCAGGCCAGCCCCACCGGCGCTGCCGGGTCAGGAAAAAGGTCTGTTCCCCCCACCAGAATGCTCGGGGATCCCCGAAAGTTGATTGCCTCTGCGTCTTCCCGATTCTCGACCAACCGCCGGGTCACGACGTTGCCGGGGTGTTCGACTGCGATCAGATCCAGCCGCTCAGCGGCAATTTTCCAGTTTGGGCACCCATCGAAGTACTGCAACGTGATATCCATGCCTTCACCGTAAACGTTGCACCATGGTGCAAGGTCAAGTGGTGGAATGGGAATATGCAAATTAGAAACCTAGCCACCGCGAGCGGCGCAACCGCACAGACCATACGGTTTTATGAGCGGCGCGGCCTGTTGGATCCCGCCGAACGTGCGGGGAACGGTTACCGGCGGTACAACGACGCGGCCCTCTCGCGCCTGCAGTTCATTCGGTCTGCCCAGACGGCTGGTCTGACCTTGTCCGAAATTGGCAGCATCATCACGGTTAGAGAAGCAGGCGAGGTGCCGTGCGGGCACGTCTTAGACCTTCTCTCGGCGAAACTGGCGGATGTGCACCGCCGCCAGCAGGAGCTTGCACTTCTTGAATCAGAGTTGCACCACCTCATCGAAACGAGCGAATCTCTTGATCCAGGAGACTGCGAAGCTGGCAGCGTCTGCCACGTGATCGCCCAAGCTCATCAGTAGCGCGCAACACCTTCCCGCCACTAATCGATCCGTATTCACCGCCAAATAACGATGCAACTCACATTTATAGCCTGAGGGTACGATCGCATTGTCACGTAATCGAACGTATAAATGACACGTGTCGAGCATGGGTTGAGCGCCCGTTAGCCGAACCCCCTACGGGACCCTCGCGCTCGCAGGGACCGACGGAGGAGTTCGCTAGTCCACCACTCAGCGGGACGTGACCCTCCATCCGGTAGTGCGGTCCTGGATGCCGCCCTTGAACAGGTACGGGTTCTGCTGCGCACCACCACCACCGGCGGTGGTGAGGACGGCTGCACCGTAGGGGTCGTAACTGTAGGCGTACGCCTGGGTCGAGTAAGTCGGTGAGCAACGCGACCGGGTATATGAGGCCGCCCATCTGTGACTGCTCCATGATGCTGAACTAAAATTCGCCGATCAAGATAGCAACGGCCAAGACGAGGACAACGGCAGCGGCGACACACGATGCGAATACGAGAATACGAGAGCGCATTGCGTTGGACGATCTTCGGCAAGCAGCATAAATACTGGTTAGCACGACGAAAACTACAATTGCGCAGATCAGCCAAAATAGAAGGCTACCGCCCACGAGCACACTCCTAGTTTCTAGCAATTTATTTCAATGGCGACTGCGATGATCGCTGCACCTATGTCAATTCCCACTCCTATCGGGATTAGAACAGCAGGAACCCCTAGTTCTGCTCCCACGACCCCGATTCCCCCCAGACCCACGTCCAGCGCGTCAGGCCGGAAACACCGTTTAAGAGACAGTCCCCACAGAGGAAGTCCAGGAACGCCGCGTGTGGCCAGGTTCACCCCCACGGCTAAAAGGGCGCGTCACCTCAACGCTTACCGTTGGGTGGTCTCGCCGAAGTCGATGCTGTCCTTTCTTTGCTCCCCAGGCGGCACCCGCCGATCCTGCAGGAGTTCATGAGGACTAGGCCGGTCCCGGCTCCTCCTTAGCCCGGCTTTGCAGCGGCGCTAGTTGGGTCCGGCTGTGCGCGTTTCTGCGCCCTTCCTGGCGCACCTCGGCGAGTTCGTCGCGAAGCTGACTGACCTGTTGCTCCTGCGTGGTGCGAAGATCGCTCACGCGTTGCTCTCCGTGGGATAACTCCCGCTGGACCTCCGCCCGGGCGGCCTCTCGCTCTATGATGGCCGTCGCTATATTCCCCCGCAGCGAGCTGACTTTCTCTCGCAGGGTGTCATGTGCGATGCGGGCCTGGTCGAGCTGGTCGCGAATCTGGGCGCGAGGTCAGTCTCAGCGCGCTGCGCTCGAGCTGCTTCGTCGTCGGCGCGGGCAACCGTGCCGCGAGCTCGTTCCTCGGCTTCGGCCCACGCGGTGGATGCCGCATCGGCGCGCGCAATGGCACCGTCGCGTTCGTGCTCGGTCTCCCCTAGCCGCGTGCGTAGAGTCGCACCGTGCTCGCGCAGCTGAGGCCGCTGTCATTTTTCGAAGTCGTCTGCACAACAGCCCTTGAGTTTTCGGGGTTGTGCAGCCGAGTGTGAACACTGTTTTTTTCGTACTCCTCTGCACAAATGTCGCTTTTGTTCGTACTCCTCTGCACAGGGAGGCAGCGGGGTGGACGCCGAATCGACCCCGGGGCGGTCCGGTTGCGGTCGTTGCCACGACGGGGCGACCAATCCAGAGGCCAACTGAGCGGACAAGACCTCGGCGGACACCCACTGCACCGGTTGTGTAGGCGGGTACGAAAATTTGTGCAGACGACTTCGAAAAATGACACGAGTTATTCGATCTCGACGTCGAAACCAAGCGCGGCTTCCGCGTTCGGCCGTGCTCGACCGGTTTCGAGCCCTGCTCTTCTCCGAGCTTGGTTGGTGACCTGGCGCGCGCACGTATATTGGCCCCCGAACACGTCACAGGTAATGGAGATTTTAGTGAGCGGGCTACGGCAGGATCATAGCTATAAACAAGCTCCTCACCCTCGTCGCTCCACTCGTCCTCCTAGTTGCTCTAGGGCTCTCTGGATGCAGCGGCTCCATAACGCCGGATGCGGCTCCCACGACCGGCACTGAGGTTGAGGTTGATGCCCCGGAGGAGGAGGCACCCGCTGGTGATTCCTTCGTAGATGGTGTCCTCACCACCGACGAGGTCAAAATCGCCATTACCGCCTACCGAGTGGTCCCTGTGGTAGAGGTCGGAAATG
>JACMOZ010000270.1 GCA_014377785.1 Aeromicrobium sp. | reverse complement strand
GAGATCAAACGCCGGACCGACGTCGTCGGTGTCTTCCCCAACTCCGCCGCCCTACTGCGCCTGGCGGGGTCAGTCCTAATCGAGCAACACGACGAATGGGAAGCCGGCGAACGACGCTACTTCTCCGAAGCATCAATGCTCGAGCTGACCACAATGAACAACCCCGTCGACGTCATCGACGAGGCGGTGATCCTCCCAGAACTCGCTGCCGCCTAAACTAAAACAACTGACCCGCACGGTGACGATGAATTACACCACTCAGCGGGACGTGACCATGTGTGGCGGCCTCCCGTTGGAGGTTGCCGCTCGGCGTGTCGGGGCGTCGAATTCAGCAGGCCGCAAGTGGTGGCTGCAGTCTGGTCATATGACACTGAACCAAGGCCGCGCCGGGGGTCTTGCTGACCCCGCGCCGTCCCCGGAGAGCCCGAACGAGCGGACCTTAAATTTGGCTGATCGGGGGATGATCCAGATGGGCCGGAGAAGCCACATGAGCTATTCCGCGATCGGCGCAGCGATCGGGCGGAACAAGTCCGTCGTCTGGCGGGAAGTGAACCGCAATAGCAGCTCGGACGGGGTCTACTACGCCTCGCTCGCGCACGCGAAAGCGCACCAGACCAGGCGCCGGCCGAAGGTGTTGAAGCTGATCGAGAACGAGTCGTTGTGCCGGCTGATCGCGGTCTGAATGGACGATGGCTGGAGCCCGAAACTGATCTCGCAGATGTTGGCGAATTACTGCCCTGACGATGAGACTATGCAGGTGAGCCACGAGACGATCTACCAAGCGTTGTATGTCCAAACCCGCGGAAACCTGCGGGCAGATCTGGCCGAGAAGCTCTCTCTCAAGCGCAAGCAGCGCGTCTCCCACGGCGCTGACCGGCGCCGCAACAGCCCCTACAAAGAGGCGTTCAAGATCAGCGAACGTCCCGCTGAGGTGGCCGACCGGGCCGTCCCAGGGCACTGGGAAGGCGACCTCATCATCGGGTGCAACGGGACCGCGATCGGCACCCTCGTCGAACGCACCACCCGCTTCGTGATCCTGCTGCACCTCGACGGCGACCACACCGCCGACACCGTCGCTGCGGCCATGATCCGCGAGATGAAAGACCTCCCAGACCACCTGCGACGCTCGATCACCTGGGACCGCGGAACCGAGCTGGCCGAGTACGCCACGGTCCAAACCGCCCTCGACACGACGCTCTACTTCTGCGACCCGCACTCGCCCTGGCAGCGCGGCAGCAACGAGAACACGAACCGCCTGCTGCGGTTCTGGTTTGAGAAGGGCTCCGACCTCTCCACCCACACCCCCGAGGACCTGCGCCGCACGGCCGCCAAACTCAACCGACGCCCTCGCCCCACCCTCGACCTAGACACCCCGGGCCAACGACTCAACCAGCTGCTCCTCGCAGCGTAAAACACCGCGTTGCTCCGACGACTTGACTTTGCCATAGGTGTCGGCGACGAAGGCGTCATACAAAGAGCCGAAGGCGAGTGCGTTACCTGCGGCCACTCGTTCGAGTAGCAGAT
>JACMOZ010000269.1 GCA_014377785.1 Aeromicrobium sp. | reverse complement strand
GAAGGAACTCGAGCATCGAGTGGGTGTGAAAGGTGCGCCCGATATGCCAGTCGGAGGTGTGGAGGATCTTCATGTTTGCACGCTATCGGGCACGGCCGACTTCGCTGGAGGGTGACACGGTGCGGCGAAGTCGGTAGGTGGCGACGAGGGGACCCGATGCCTCAGCGACGGAGCCTCACGGAAGATCGACTTCAGTACCTAGAACTGCACCAGGGCCATCGCATGCAGAATCTTCTCGTCCGGCCAGTCCGCTGGATCCAGGGACCACTCCTTCAGGAACGCTGCTCGGTCCTCAGGTGTCAGCGTCTCCATCATTCTTTCTTTTGTTTGAAGGCTTTCCCGAAAGATCGCTCGCCATGTGGCGCGCTGGCCGCCTTGACCAAGCGGCTCAGTGAGGGACTAATTGCCGCCGGGTACGTATATGACTTCCTGCAGCGAGGGCACCGGTAGGGTGCAGCTTTGGCAAGTTACCCGCCCAAGGCGGGCATCCGCACGTAGGTAAAAGTCGTGTCGGATTTGATCTGCCGGAATTCCTGGCGCGCCTCCGCAAGAGGGTTGTTCGGGGGCTGCCAAATGTCCAGACCCTTGCCCAGCAGGATGCGCCAGCCATGATCGGTCACGATGGATCGGTCGTGAATGGTTTCATCAAGCTTCACGTTCAACAGGACGCCGACTGAGTCCGCCGCGTCCTTGAGGGCTTTTAACATCATTAGCTGCTCTAGCTTGAACTGCACCTTGTCGGTTTCCGTGGTGACGAGATCGATGTGCACTTCGTCGCTCGGATCCTTGGAGAGCGCGAGAAGGCCTAGAAGGTCTCCGACGTTTCGGCCTTGATGCCGCATCCGAATATATGGGTCAACGATCGTGATCCGAGAAGCGCCGATGAGGTAGGGAAGCAGGAGGTTCTCGAACGACACACCCGTCTGGCCCGCCTTGACATCACGAACGCCTTCGAAGAGAGGCGTCATCGCATCGGGCAGAACTGGTTCGCTGCTTCCCTCGGGAACGATCGGCAGCGGCGGTGCCACGGAAACTGCGCCGCGCGATTCGACGACCGGCAAACTCGGCGACTCTTCGCCATCGGGCGAGGGGTCTTGATCGGAGCTAAGAGTCCATTCGCGCCGATACAGCTGCGGGTACTGGCTTTCCTCCAGCGAGGTCACGTCGTGCCATACGCCGAGCGAGTCGCTGTACCCGAATTTGGGTGGATTGTCGCGCATAGTGGAGTCGATGCGCAGGATCTGATCCTTCACGCGTTTGCGTCCCTCGATCGAGAATCGAAGCAGCTCTTCCATCTCGTCAACAGACGCGATGCCGCTTGGGTGGATCACCTTCATCAGGCCGGAGAATGTCTTTCGAATCCCGTCTTGGTCGCGCGTGGCAATCGAGGCGTCGAGGGTGAAGTGTTCCTTGTACTTGTCGGAAAAGTCCTCCGAACGCTTCGAACGGAGCACTTCCGCGAGGTAATCGACTACGAATCCGTAGCCGTTCGAGAACATCTCGGAGCGGACTGGCGAGACCTCCCAGCCCGGGATGTAGTGATGGATGCGGTCGAGCCAGGCAGGGTCCCGATATGTCGGAGGCAGCTCGTCGAAGAGGTCAGAGTGCTTGAGCATGTGAGGAACGGTGTGCGACGTGTTGCCGATGAAGACCATTGATGCCTCTGCGCCGTACACGCTGGTACCGCGCGAGAATGTCTTGTTCGCGAGGTAGTTCTTCATCACGTTTACTAGATTCGTGTCGGTCTTCTTGTTGGCCGCGAACTCGTCGAAGGTGACACAGTCCCAGTAGCCGACGAGACCAATTTTGCCGTTCGCGTTGTTTACGAAGAGCTTTGCAACAGTTACCTCGCCGCCAGAGATGAGGATGCCGTTCGGCGAGAACTCGCTGAACGTGTGCGACTTGCCGGTGCCCTTTGGTCCGAGCTCCACCAGGTTGTAGTTGCGCTCGACGAATGGGATTAGGCGGGTGAGGGCGATCAGCTTGCCCCGATGGCTGAACTGCTCCGGGTTCAGCCCGATCGTCTGCATGAGCAGGTCGATCCACTCTTCAGTGGTGAACGATTCCCGAGCCGAGTAGAACTGGTCGAAGTCAACGCCTGCGACCTGGATCGGCTTCAAGCTCCCAATTACCCACGGCACGCCGGGCCCGTCGCTGTGCTGGTACTCCATATCGCAGATGCACCAGACACCACTAACGAGGAGTTTCTCGTTTCGTCGGACAGTGTCTGCGTCTATGGGAACGGTCTTGATCTGAAGGTTCTCGAACTCGGCTTCGTAGACGTCGTCCTTGTCGTTGAGACTGACGGCGACCTTGTCGATGATTCGGTGTCGGCCCTTTTCGCGAATGGTCGACTTCACCCGCATGTGCTCGTTGCGGTTTACGTAGTGCTCGGAGAGGATGCTCCGGACCGTGTCGATACCTTCTTGGATCGTTGCCTCGTCGTCCGATGCGGCGTATTGCCCGAGGAGGTATTCGAGCACGTAGGAGGGGACTACGGCATTGCCACGAACAGCCTTCACGAGATCCTTGCGGACCACCACACCCTCGAAGTGCTTGTTGATTTTCTGGTCGAGCTCCGACTGCTCCGGCGCCACGACCGGCGTGTACACCTCGGCGGGGTCGTCGGTGTCGAGAGCGCTCAGCGCCGCGTCGAGATCGGTCATGTCGGGTTCCTCCTAGAAGTCCGCCTGAAACGACCGCTTCAGGCGATACAGGGCTTTTTCGACAATCCGCCACTGTGAAGTGTTCGGGATCTGCTCCTCGAGCCGGAACTCGACATCCTTCCCGTTGTGCTGGTCGGCGTCCGAGCTCAGCGCCATTCTGCCAGGTACATAACGTTCTCTCGGATCCGTGGACTCGGAATTGAACTTAAGCATGACCTGATTGGACAGCGGCTTGTCGTCATTGGGGAGGTAGATGCCCGCTCGCAGTTCGCGAGCCTGCACCTTGTCGGTGACCGGTTCGCTCTGATGCACCTCTACGGCGAGAATGCCGGTCGTGATATTTGGGGATTTCTGCTGAATCTTCACCGGCACAGGTTGTACGGTGCTCTTTCCCGAGTCGGTATAGCTGACGCTGATGACCGGCACGACGATCTCCTGCAGTGTCGCCCCCCCGTGTACGAACCGCGACCCGGACCCCTGTAGCTTGAGTCGTTTCGTCCCTTTCGGGATGAGCACCTCGTAGTCGCTCGACAACCCGAGCTGTGCGGCAGTGAAGTGTCGGAAGGCGGCGTCCGCCTTCAGGCCACGCCCGATCACGCGGCGGCGGTCGCGGTCGTGGATCTCGTCGCCCTGCGGGTCGGTCGAGAGATAGCCGGATGCGTCGAGCTCGCGGTCCTGGAACAGGAAGCCGTGATCGGCGGTGATCAGGATCGCACCGACCTCCGCGCTCGCGAACTGCTTCGAGAGGCGGACCAGTTCGTCGATCGTGTGGGCAGCAGCCTTGAACACCTCGCGCTCAGTACCGGGCTTGTCGCCGGTCGCGTCGATCTCGTTGTGGTAGGCGTACATGAACTTCTGCTGCTGAGTTAGGGTGCGCAGCTCTTTAACGGGCAGGTTCTTCACGTCCGCTGCCTGGACGGCCACTCCCCCGTATGCCTCCAAGACTTTCGTGCGGTAGGCGGTCCCGTCGGTGCGCTTGCCGTCGACCTCGGTCAGCGCCTTGGTTCCGCTGAACCCGAGGTTGGTGTGCGGAAGCAGCGCCGCCATCCCGAGCTGCGTATAGCTCGGCAGTACCCCGAGCGTCGGTTCGAGGTCGGCGGTGAAGCCGACCTTCGACTTGTCGGCCCGGAAGCGCCGCAGCTGCGCGGCGAGTTCATCGGCGATCTCGTACCGCAGCGCATCCGAGATGATGACGATCACGCGCTTTTTCTTGTCGAGCAACGGCTTCACGTAGTGAGTGAAGAAGGCGCGCTGCGAGCTGACTGTCTGGGATGTCCACGCGGCCACGGCATCCACCTGGCCCTGCCACGCTGTGGCAAGCGGGTCAACGTATTTGTTGGAGTAGAAGTTCTCAACCTGGCTGGAAAGAGCGTCGAGCGGTCCGGTGTGCTCGGTCAACTGCGCGGCACGCATGAAGTGACGGTAGAGCTGGTCGATGCGGAACCAGCCGGTCTTGTAGCGCGCCAGCCCGTCGTCGAAGCCGGCCATCGACGGGTCGAACTCGTCGATGGCGGCGAGCAGTTCGCTGGCCGACCGGATTGCCGTGTATAGCGTCTCGTAGCGTGGGTACCAGAACGAAGTCTGACGACGACGTATCGCGTCACCGACCTCGCGGGCGGTGATGGCCTTCGTGGCGACCCCGGCGGCCAGATCGCTGGCGATCTTGCGCTCAATGGATTCAAAGGTGTCGCTTCCGAGCAGATCCGACCACTCGCGGTTCTCGAGCGACGCCGGGATCTGCAGCGCCTCTTCGGCGTTGCCGGCCAGGATAGCTATGGCCTCGCTGCTGATCCGCGAGTCGCGCCACAGCGAGTAGTCCACGTAGATATTTCGGCCGGGGGTGTCAATTCCGAACCCTTCGTGCGCTGATCGGAAGATCCATAGCGTGAAGTCATCGAGGGTCGGCGCAGTCGAAGCGTAGCCATAGGTTTGACGCACGCCGTCCAAGTAGAAGCCGGTAAGCCCGTTGTCCGCGAGAAGGTTCCATCCGATGCGTCCTCCCGCGGCCTCCTCGATTAATAGTTGGCGGGTCAGCTCGCTGAGCGAGTGCTGCTCGGTCTTCAGCAGCACGGCGCTCATCTTCGCACGAACGACGGTCTCGTTGTCGTCACCGTTGAGTCGCTTCTTCAGCCGTTCGCGCCGTTCGGCCGATTTGAAGAACGCCGGATGGCTCTCGACAACCGGGCGGGCGACCGCGTTGTCGAGGTTCAGATCTTCACCGACGAGGGCGGCCTGGTCGGCGTAGAACACGCCGTAGGCGTACTCGAGGTCGAGCAGCCAGTTGCCGATCCCCGTCGGGATCTCTCCCCTGCGGTAGACGATAAACGGCTGCGTCCGCTCTTCGATGAGCAGGCGATGTTTGACAGCGAATTCGTCGTTGGCGACCCGGATCACGGCGACCCCGAGCTGGGCCGCGAGATCATCAATCCGCTGCTCATGCTCGCCGGCCGGGTCATGCCAGAAGGCGATGTGGCGTCCGTCGGCCTTGGGGCCGTTGGCGAACCGGGATGCGAGCACCCGGGTGAGTGGGTCGGTGTCAGTCAACAGCGCCACTCTTCTTGAGTCCGATATCGCGCAGCGCAGTGCCGAACTTCTGGTAATTCACCAGCACCCCTTCATCTAGATCAAGTGCGATCTGCTGGGCCGCGAGTGTATGGAGTTCGCGCTCGTACTCGTCCAGCTCGATCAGTACCTTACGCAGGCGGTCGGATTCCTTCTGTGCCGCGGCGACGGCTTTCGCGTCGGCACCGCTCGCGACGATGAACTCCAGTCGGTCGCGTTCGACCTCGAGCTTCTTGATGAATTCGCGAAGGTACTCGTTGAGCACCGTCGAGATCGTCGACGGGGTGTACCGGTGCAGGTAGATCAGGGCGCTGAAGGAGTTCTTTGGGCTCGAGAACAGCCAGTAGATCGGGCGCTTCTTATAGCGCTGAACGTGGTCCCTATAGAAGGACTTCACGAAGTAGTCTCGGAGGTCCTTCACACCCAGGCTGTCGACGACGAACCGTAAGTTCTCTTCGAAGTGCTCCTCGCCGAACGCCGTACGGAGGAACTGACGGAACCTGCCCACGATGTCGTCCGGAAACCAGTCGCCGTCGACGATCGGTATTACATTGTCGGCGTCGGGGAGAAACGACGGGGTCGGAACCTTTGCGAGGTACTGCTCGAGGGTTTCTGCCTGGTTCGCCAGGATCAGGCCAGGCTCGTCGAGGCTGTAGCGGCCGAACATAGAGCCGACGGCGTAGGAGATCAATCCCT
>JACMOZ010000268.1 GCA_014377785.1 Aeromicrobium sp. | reverse complement strand
GTCCTTCACTGCCAGGGCCGCGGCCCCAACCACGGAGTCGTCGCCGGCATGGACTGGGTGGCGGGCCAGCCACCCGGCCCGAAGGTCGCGAACATGAGCCTCGGCGGCCCGGCCGACTCGGCCACCGACTCGGCCATCAACCGCATGGTCGCCACCGGAGTCACCGTCGCCGTCGCCGCCGGCAATGAGGACCAGGATGCCTGCAACGTCTCGCCGGCGCGCGCCGCGTCCGCGATCACGGTCGCCTCGTCGACCAGTTCCGATGCCCGGTCGAGCTTCTCCAACTGGGGATCGTGCGTCGATATCTTTGCTCCTGGCAGCAGCATCACGTCTGCCTGGACGGGTTCGACCTCGGCCACCAACACCATCTCAGGTACGTCGATGGCATCTCCGCACGTTGCCGGCGCTGCCGCGCTCTACCTCCAAGGCAACCCGACCGCCAGCCCTGCCACCGTCACGAGTGCGCTTGTCAACGGCGCCAGCACCGGCAAGATAAGCGACCTGAAGGGATCCCCCAACAGGCTGCTGTTCACCAACCCCAGCGGTGGCACCACCCCGCCGCCCACCGGTGACAACGTCACGAACGGAACGTTCGAGGCCGGCGCGACCGGCTGGAGCGGCAACACCGGCGTGATCGGCAGCGGCACCTACCCGGCATTCGCCGGCACCCAAAAGGCGTGGCTCAACGGCTATGGCAGCGCCTCGACCGAGGCGATCAACCAGACCGTCGCGATCCCGTCGACGGCCACCTCGGCGACGCTGACCTTCCAGCTGCGCGTCGACTCGGCCGAGTCCGGCTCCACTGCCTACGACCTGCTTCGCGTGTACTCGGGTTTGACGGTCCTGGGCACGTACAGCAATGTGAACGAGACCTCCGGCTACGTCCAGAGGTCGTTCAACATGACGGCCTACAAGGGCCAGAGTGTCACCATCAAATTCAGCGGGACGGAGGACTCCAGCCTGCAGACGTCGTTCCTGATCGACAACGTCGCCCTCACCACCAACTGATGACAAAGGAGCCGGCGCCCGAGGATTCCCCGGGCGCCAGCTTCACTTGTCAGCAGTGCAGTGTCTGTCAGCGGTGCAGGGCCGCCTTGGACTTCAGCTCTTCGAGCTGTTCGTGCACCCGTACGGGCGCGGTGCCCCCGCGGGCATTTCGCGAAGCGAGCGAGCCCTCGACCGTCAACACCTTTCGGACCCCCGGTGTCAGGTGCGGGGAAATCGCCGTGAATTCGTCGTCGGTCAAGTCCCAAAGTTCTTTGCCCGAATCCTCACAAGCCTGGACGCAGGCTCCCGAGAGCTCATGCGCAACCCGGAACGGCACGCCCTCGCGGACAAGCCATTCGGCGATGTCGGTGGCGAGCGAAAAGCCCTGCGGCGCCAATGACTCCATCCGTTCGGTATTGAACGTCAGGGTGGCGATCATGCCGGTGAAGGCCGGCAGCAGAACCTCCAGGGTGTCGATCGAATCGAAGACGGGTTCCTTGTCCTCCTGCAGGTCGCGGTTGTAGGCCAGCGGCAAGGCTTTGAGCGTTGCCATCAGCCCGGACAGGTTGCCGATCAGCCGGCCCGACTTGCCTCGGGCAAGCTCGGCGATGTCGGGATTTTTCTTCTGCGGCATGATGCTCGAACCCGTCGAGTAGCCGTCGTCGAGCGTGACGAAGTCGAATTCCCTGGTGTTCCAGATGATGATCTCTTCGGCCATACGCGACACGTCGACCCCGATCATGGCCGTAACGAAAGCGAATTCAGCGACGAAGTCCCGGGCTGCGGTGCCATCGATCGAGTTCGGTGTCGATCCGGTGAAGCCCAGATCGGCGGCGACCTTTTCCGGGTTGAGGCCGAGCGAAGAGCCGGCTAGCGCGCCGGAGCCGTAAGGCGAACCGGCGGCAACGCGCCGATCCCAGTCGTCGAGGCGCTCGACGTCGCGCAACAACGGCCAGGCATGCGCGAGCAGATGATGAGCGAGGAGCACTGGTTGCGCATGTTGAAGATGCGTTCGGCCGGGCATGGCGACAGTCTTGTGAGCTTCGGCTTGGGCCGCAATCGCGTCGACAAGGTCGAGAACGAGACGTTTGACCGTCTGCCCGTGGTCCCGGAGATACATCCGGAACAACGTCGCGACCTGGTCGTTACGGGACCGGCCGGCGCGCAAGCGGCCGCCGAGCTCGGGTCCGAGTCGTTCGAGCAGTCCCCGTTCCAGGGCAGTATGGACGTCTTCGTCGTCGGGCTGTGCCACGAAGGCGCCCGACTCGACATCGGCATCGAGGTTATCGATGCCGGCGAGGAGCTTTTGCAACTCATCGGGCGTCAGGAGGCCCGCACCCGCGAGCACGCCAGCATGGGCGCGTGAACCGGCAAGGTCATACGGCGCCAGGCGCCAGTCGAAATGGGTCGACCGTGACAACGCTATGAGTTCCGGCGAGGGGCCGGACGCGAAACGCCCGCCCCACAACCGGGTTTTTTCGTCGTCCTGCCCCGAAGACACCGTCGCCACTACTCCCCTGCCAGCTTTTCGTCCCGTTTGTTGGCGAGAACGCTCGACATGCCCCACAACTCGATGAAGCCCTTGGCCTGACTCTGATCGAACGTGTCGCCCTCGTCGTAGGTGGCGAGGTTGAAGTCATAAAGGCTCGCATGGGAGCGACGGCCGGTCGGTACGGCGCGACCGGCGTGCAGCGTCATCCGGATATCCCCGCTGACGTGAATCTGCGATTCGTTGATGAACGCGTCGAGGGCGCGCTTGAGCGGGGAGAACCACAGTCCGTCGTAGACCAGCTCGGTCCAGCGCTGATCGACGCTCTTCTTGTAACGCGACAGTTCACGTTCGATCGTTATGCTTTCGAGTTCCTGATGGGCAGTGATCAGTGCAATTGCGCCCGGCGCTTCGTAAATCTCGCGACTCTTGATGCCGACAAGACGGTCCTCGACCATGTCGAGACGACCGATGCCCTGCGCACCGGCCCGCTTGTTCATCTGCTCGATGGCCTGCAGCATCGTGACCGGTTTTCCGTCAATGGCCACCGGCGCGCCGGCCTCGAACGTGATGACGACTTCATCGGCTTCACGTGGCGTCGCCGGGTTCTGCGTGTAGTCGTAGAGGTCTTCGATCGGTCCGTTCCAGATGTCTTCGAGGAAACCGGTCTCGACGGCGCGACCCCATACGTTTTGGTCGATCGAGTAGGGCGACTTCTTGTTCACCTCGATCGGCAAATCGTGCTCTTCGGCCCAGACGATAGCCTTTTCGCGAGTCCAGGCGTAGTCGCGGACCGGCGCGATGACCTTGAGTTCGGGCGCGAGGGCGCTCGTGCCGACTTCGAAACGCACCTGGTCGTTGCCTTTGCCGGTGCAACCGTGGCTCACCGTCGATGCGCCGTGATAGCGGGCCGCCTCGACGAGGTGCTTCACGATCAGTGGACGCGAAAGCGCCGACACGTTGGGATAACGGTCCATGTAGAGCGCATTCGCGCGCACGGCTGGCAGGCAATAGTCCTCGGCGAATTCGTCCTTGGCATCGACGACGACGGCCTCCACCGCACCACACGACAAGGCACGTTCACGGATGACGTCCATGTCTTCGCCATCCTGACCAACGTCAACGGCGACGGCGACTATCTCTTTGCCTGTCTGTTGAGACAGCCAGCCGATGGCGACCGAGGTATCGAGTCCGCCGGAGTATGCGAGGACAATTCTGTCGCTTTTCGCAGTCATGTGAGTACTTCTTTCTGGTTAAGCGGGAAGATCCGCAAGCGAGGTGAATCGGTGGGCGATCTCATTGCTGCCACGGGGGTCCCGGCAAATGAGGAGAACGGTGTCGTCGCCGGCGATCGTGCCGAGTAGATCGGGTTGGGCGACATGGTCGATGGCTGAGGCCAGGAACTGGGCGGCTCCTGGCGGCGTTCGCAAGACCACAAGATTTGCCGAGGCGACAGCCGAGACAAGGAGTTCGCGCGAAAGACGCTGAAGTCGGTTGTGGGCCGCGGCGCTGTCCTCGGCGGCACGCGGTGTCCGGTCACCGCCTTCTGCGGGAACGGCATAGACGAGAGTGCCGTCCTGGTTGCGGACACGCACCGCATCCAGTTCGACGAGATCGCGGGAAACCGTCGATGGTGTCGCCACAACACCCTGGGCGCCGAGAAGATCAACCAGATCGCCCTGGGAGCGAACCTCGTTGCGGCCAAGCAGGTCGATCATGAGTTGCTGACGTGCCGTCTTGTTGGTGGGAATCGTCATAAGTGCGCCTTGGCAAGCAGCCATACGAGGAGTGCCTTTTGGGCGTGCAAACGGTTTTCGGCTTCGTCCCAGACCACGCTTTGCGGGCCGTCGAGGACTTCCGCTGCAATTTCGAGACCGCGATAAGCCGGCAGGCAATGCATGACGATGGCGTCTGGGTCGGCTTTTGTCAGAGCATCGGCCGTGATCGCGTAGGCACCGAAGAGTGCGAGCCGTTCGGCCTTCTCCTGTTCCTGACCCATCGAAACCCAGGTGTCGGTGACAACGACATCGGCGCCCTTGAGTGCCTCATCCGGGTCGGTGGTCACGAGCACCGACCCCCCGGTCGCCTGGGCGATCTTCATTGCGTCGGCGACGATGCCGGCATCGGGTTGGTGGGATGCCGGTGCGCCGATGCGCACGTGCATACCGGCGGTCACTCCGCCGAGAAGGTAGGAATGCGCCATGTTGTTGGCACCGTCGCCAAGGTAGGCGACGCAGATGCCGGACAGTTTGCCCTTGTGTTCGATCACGGTCTGCCAGTCGGCAAGGATCTGACAAGGGTGGAAATCGTCGCTGAGTGCGTTAATGACCGGAACGCCGGCGTGCGCGGCCATGTCCTCAAGATCGTCTTGGGCATACGTGCGCCAGACGATGGCACTCGTCATGCTCCCCAGCACCCGGGCCGTGTCGGCAACGGTCTCGCCACGACCGGCTTGGGTGGTGGCCCGGTCGAGGACGATCGCACTCCCGCCCAGATCTGCGATGCCGACGCTGAACGACACACGTGTCCTGGTCGAGGCCTTGTCGAAGATCACCGCGACCGATTGGGGACCGGCCAGTGGCTTGAGCGAATAGGGATCGGCCTTGAGTTGTGCGGCGAGGGTCAGGATCTCTGACTGTTCGGCCGGCGTGAGGTCGTCGTCCCGCAAAAAGTGCCTCATTGTGCTTCGCCGTCAAGCGGGGTCAACGTGTCGAGAAGTGTCAATAATGTCTTGACGGCATCGTCGGCTTCATCCGCGGTCAGGATCAACGGCGGCGCGAGGCGTAGCCGGTTGGGCGTCGGATTGTTGATGATCAATCCGGCGCCGAGGGCGGACTGCTGGAGCGCAGCGGAGACGTCCTGCGCCAACACGATGCCGATGAGCAATCCCTCGCCGGTTACGTCAATGACGAGCGGATGGGCGGCCAGTCCGGTCCGGATCCGGTCCCCCACCTCCTTCGCGTTGGCGAGAAGGTCGTCGGCGACGATGGTGTCGATGACTGCGAGCGCGGCCGCCGTCGCCACAGGATTACCACCGAAGGTTGTGCCATGGTTGCCCGGTTGGAGAAGGGTCGCGGCATGCCCCAGCGCGAGGAGGGCACCGATCGGGATACCGCCGCCAAGTCCTTTGGCCACGGTGACCAGGTCGGGGACGATTCCGGACCCGGTATGGGCGAACCAGGCACCGGTGCGGCCCATGCCGGTCTGAATTTCATCGATCCAGAGAAGGGCGTCATGAGCAGTCGTGATGTCCCGCGCAGCCTTGAGATAGCCCGCCGGCGGGTCGACAACACCGGCTTCACCCTGGATCGGTTCGAGGATGACGGCAGCGACCGTGTCGTCAACGGCCTTCGCCAGCGCATCGGCGTCGCCGTACGGGACCCACACGACATCGCCTGGGAGCGGTTCAAACGGTTCGCGGTAGGCCTTCTTCGACGTCAGCGCGAGGGCGCCCATCGTACGACCGTGGAAGCTGTTTTGCGCGGCGACGATTTTGGTGCGGCCGGTGCGCCGGGTGGCCTTGAAGGCGGCTTCGTTGGCTTCGGTGCCCGAGTTCGTGAAGAACACTTTGCCTGGCGACCCCACAAGTGCGAGGAGACGCTCGGCCAGTGCGATCTGCGGAACGGATGCAAAAAAATTGGAGATGTGACCGAGAGTGCCGAGTTGATCGGTGACGGCATTGACGATGGCCGGATGTGCATGGCCGAGCGCATTCACGGCAATGCCGCCCAGCAAATCGAGATAGCGGTTGCCGTCGATGTCCCAGACATAAACGCCTTCACCGCGGACGAGAACTCGCTGGGGTGGGCCGAAGGTGTTCATCAGTGCGCCCTGATAGCGCTCCGTCATAGCACTTCCATTATCAGCAGAGCCATTATCTGCGCGGCCATTCATGATTTGTCTCCATCCTTGGCGGGCTTGTCCACCGTCGTCGTGTAAAGCGCCGAACGGATCTTGGTTGCGGCGCCCGGCACGACCTGCGTTCCCACCCCTTCGTCGGTGAAGATCTCGAGGAGGACGGCATGGGGTTCGCGTCCGTCGACCACGGTGGCCGTCTTGACGCCTTCTTCGACGGCTTTCAGACAGGCCGTCATTTTGGGGATCATGCCGCTGGCGAGAGTCGGTATGAGCACGGCGAGAGCTTCGGGACTGATTTCACCTATCACGTCGGAACTGTCCGGCCAATCGGCGTACAGGCCCTCAACATCGGTCAGGACGAGTAGTTTCTCGGCTCCGAGAGCAGCCGCCAGAGCGGCCGCTGCGGTATCGGCATTGACGTTGTAGACCTGACCGTTTTCGTCGGGCGCCACCGTGGAGACGACCGGGATGCGGCCGGCCTCGATCAGATCGAGCACGGCCTCGGGACGCACGGAGACGACCTCGCCGACGAGACCGAGGTCGGTCGGCTCGCCGTCGATGACCGGATAGGCCTTCTGCGCAGTGAAAAGACCGCCGTCCTCGCCGGACATGCCGACGGCGAGGTCGCCGTGCTGATTGAGAATGCCGACGAGTTCGCGGCCGACCTGGCCAACGAGCACCATCCGTACGACCTCCATTGCCTCCGGAGTCGTCACCCGCAGACCCCCGCGGAACTCGGACTCGATGCCGAGCCTGTCGAGCATCGCGCTGATCTGCGGACCGCCGCCGTGCACGACGACCGGCTTGAAACCCGCAAGGCGCAGGAACACAATGTCTTCGGCGAAAGCGTGCTTGAGGGTGTCATCGGTCATGGCATTTCCGCCGTATTTCACGACGACGATCTTGCCGTGATATTTCTTCATCCACGGAAGCGCGTGCGCGAGAATCGTGGCCTTGTCGGGGGCCTTTTTCCACTCCTCGGGATGCCATCCCTCGACGTAGGGGCCGTTCTCATCGATGCTCATACTGCGACCACGCTCACTGCACTCATTCTGACTGTGCTGACGCTCATGACGAATACGCCGAGTTCTCGTCGACGTAGGCCTGGGTGAGGTCGTTGGTCCAGATCGTGGCCTTTTCGGGACCGGTTTTCAGATCGATGGTGACCGAGACGGCCCGGTCTTCGAGGTCGATCTTGTCCGGAGATTCGGCAGGCCCACTGTTGCGGCATACCCAGACGCCATTGAGCGCGACGTCGAGGTTGGCCGGGTCAAAGGCAGCCTGGGTCGTGCCCACCGAGGCAAGGATGCGACCCCAATTGGGATCCTTGCCAAAAATCGCGCACTTGAAGAGGTTGCTTCGTGCGACGGAACGGCCGACTTCGAGCGCATCGTCTTCAGTGTCCGCGCCGACGACCTCGATGCTGATTTCGTGGTCGGCTCCCTCTGCGTCCTCGAGTAATTGGAGGGCGAGTTTGTGGCAGACCGAGCGAACCGCTTCGGCGAATTCGGCGCGATCGGGTTTCACCTTTGAGGCGCCGCTGGCCATGAGAATCACTGTGTCATTGGTCGATTGGCAACCGTCGGAGTCGAGCCGGTCGAACGTCGTACGGGTGGCTTCGCGCAAGACCGCATCGCACGTGGACGCATTGACGTCGGCGTCGGTCGTGATGAAAACGAGCATCGTCGCCAATGCCGGGGCCAGCATGCCGGCTCCTTTGGCCATGCCGCCGACGACATAGCCCTCAGCCAGTTGGACTGCTTCCTTGGCAACGGTGTCGGTCGTCATGATGGCCGTCGCAGCTTTGAGACCGCCGGTTGGACTGAGTTCGTCGAGCGCCTTGTTCATGCCGACGAGGAGTGCATCGCGATTGTTGAGCATGCCGATCAGCCCGGTCGAGGCGACCTGGACGTCGAGTGCGCTGATGTCGAGGCTTCTCGCAACGGCCTCGGCCGTGGCATGCGTGGTCTGGAATCCCTCGGATCCGGTGTAGCAATTCGCACCACCGGAATTGATGGCAACGGCCTTGGCGCTGCCGCCCTTGATGGCTTCCTCGCTCCACAACACCGGATTGGCTTTGCACCGGTTCGTGGTGAACACCGCGGCGGCCGCGCTGAGCGGTCCGTCATTCACGATCACCGCGACATCGGGCTGACCACTGGTTTTGAGTCCTGCGGCGACTCCTGCCGCCCTGAATCCTTCGGCCGCTGTCACGCTCATGCTGGCCCCCCGGACAGGCAAAGTCCGCAGGAGTGTGAGCGCAGCGAGCCACCCCGAAGAGCGATGCAGTGTGGGGTGCAGCTCATGGTGCTACTCCTACCGTTGTCAGTCCGCTGCCCTCGGGCAGGCCCAGGGCAATGTTCATCGATTGGATCGCGCCGCCGGCTGTGCCCTTGGCAAGGTTGTCCATTGCGCCGATGGCCACAAGTTTTCCGGCCCGGCTGTCGAGCGTCGCCTGAACGTGCACGATGTTGGCGCCGAGGGTTGCCTTGGTCTGCGGCCACTGACCCTCAGCAAGCACGTGGACGAAGGGCTCATCGGCATAGGTCTTTTCGTAGGCGGCCCTGATGTCTTGTTCGGTCACTCCCGGTGCGATGGGCGCCGAACACGTTGCGAGAATCCCTCGCGACATGGGCACCAACACCGGGGTGAAGGACACTATCGGGTTCTTCGCCCCGACCGTCCTGAAGTTCTGTTCGATTTCGGGCGTATGGCGGTGGACGCCGCCGACGCCATACGTGCTGGCCTGACCCATGACTTCGGAGCCGAGAAGATGCGGCTTGAGCGACTTGCCGGCACCGGACGTGCCCGCCGTCGCGACGATGGTGATGTCGGCGGTGATCAAGCCTTCAAGGACGGCGGGAAGAAGGGTCAGCGTCGATACGGTGGGGAAACAACCGGGGACGGCAATTCGCTTGACGCCGGCTAGCGCCTCGCGCTGACCGGGAAGTTCGGGAAGACCATAAGGCCAGGTGCCGGCATGGTTGCCGCCATAAAACGATTCCCAGTCATCGCTGCTTTGGAGCCGGAAGTCGGCACCGCAATCAATGACGAGAGTGTCATCCGGCAATTGGCTGGCGATGTCAGCTGATGCTCCATGCGGGAGGCCCAGGAAGACGACGTCGTGGCCCGAAAGCGTCGCCGCGTCGGTGTCCGCCAGTATCCGGCCGGCCAGGGGCAACAAATGCGGATGGTGCACGCCCAGCGGCGTCCCAGCGTTGCTCGACGCCGTCAACGCGCCGATCTCCACATGGGGATGGGCAAGAAGCGTGCGCAGCACCTCACCGCCGACATAGCCACTGGCTCCGGCAACTGCGACTCTGATGACACCCATCTGCATATTTTCGCACACGTCTGCAATTTCATGCAAGCCGGGTGTCGGCTGGACTTCTCGTAGCCGGTGGGCTGCCCTGACCACTAGTCTTCGAGCATGAAGCGGGTGCCGGCGTCCACGCTGGTAGCACTGGTAACGGCGGCGGGACTTTTTTGGCCGCTCCTGCAGTCTCTGGATTCCGCGAGTGGTGTCTCTGTTCCCGACACAGTCACTATCACCGATTACCAGGCTGTTTACAAAGTTGACGCCAACGGGCGCCTGGATGCGGCCGAGACGATCAGTCGCCGGCATGGTTCGTCGGCCCTGTCGGCCCTGGATCCAGCACCGGCTTCGGTGGTTCCGGCGGCTTTTCCAGCTTCGAGTCGTCACTGTCGTCCTCGATCGGCGCCTACCAGGGCACCCAGTCCTCATCCTCGTCCGGGAGTGGCGACGGTGGGGGTGGCGGCGGAGGCGGTGGCTCCTGGTGACCGGTAAATCCAATTGAGTTTTCTATGAGAGGAACAAAAATGTGGATTGTGATCGTGGTGGTGATTGTCGCCCTCATCGGCTTTGCGGTGATGGGCTTCAACAAGCTCCGCAAGGCCGACATCGATGCACAGGAAGCACTGGGTGGCATCGACGTGCAACTCACCCGGCGCGCCGAACTGATCCCGAACCTGGTCAACACGGTCAAGGGCTATGCGACTCACGAGCGGGCCGTTTTCGATGAGGTCACCGCGGCGCGTGCGGGAGCGGCTCAGGCGGCCAAGGGCGGAACGGTCGATGAGAAGTCCGCGGCGCAGGGCCGACTCGACAAGGCCGTCATCGACGTCCTTGCCGTTGCCGAGGCATACCCGGATCTGAAAGCATCGGCGAATTTTCAGCAGTTACAGACCAAACTGTCCGACACCGAGAACAAGTTGTCGTTCGCCCGGCAGTATTACAACGGCGCGG
Source organism: Aeromicrobium sp. (assembly GCA_014377785.1). GTDB lineage: Bacteria > Actinomycetota > Actinomycetes > Propionibacteriales > Nocardioidaceae > JACMOZ01. The sequence goes on along the minus strand of JACMOZ010000268.1, from coordinate 73,436 downwards.
TCGCCAAACTGAACACCTTGGTCAAGACCATCCCGTGGCTGCTGTTCACCGGTATCGCGAGCGTCGGCACCCGGGAGTTTTATGACGCGCGCGCCGGTCAGGAAGTCCCACCCCAGGTTTCGTTCTAGCTAACTTCGTGAGCGGGGTGACTAGGTGCGCTGGGTGGCGCCGGTTTCCTTGTTCGCCGCGGTCACCGCTTTCTCCCGTGCGGCTTTTATTTCTTCGTCGTTGAGCGTTCGGTCGGGTGCTCTGAGCCGCAGCGAGAACGCCAGCGACTTCTTACCTTCGGGCAACTGCTCACCCTCGTAGACGTCGAACAGTCGTACCGATTCGATCAGGTCATCCGCGCCGGCAAGAGCCTCGAAAACGGCCCCGGCGGTGACCGTACGGTCCACGACGAGTGCCACATCTTCTTTGGCAACCGGGAACGTCGAGAAGTCCGGCTTCGGGCCGACTTGGGGAGACGCCGCGATGAGCGCATCGAGATCGATCTCGGCCGCAACTGTCCGCGGCGGTACGCCGTAGGCCTTGATGACACGCGGATGAAGCTCGCCGGCGTGGCCGATGACCAAGCCGTCGAGGATGATCGCCGCGCAGCGACCGGGATGCCATGGCGCCTCATCGGCGTTCTCGATCGAAATGTCAACGTGGAGGGCCTGCGCGAGCAGTCGTACGATCTCAATGGAATCGGCCCATGAGACGGGCCGACCCGCGCCATACCAACCCGTACGAACGCGCTCGCCGGCCATGACGATGCCGACGTGGAGCGGCTGTTCGGGGAGCGCAGCATCAAGAGCTGCGAGTTCGTCCGCGGTTGGCCGGCGATCGACTCCGTAGATCGGGGCGTCCGGGGCATCGGCCCGAGGCAGGAAGACGCGGCCGGTTTCGACGATCGACACGTCCTGGTGGCCGCGACCGGTGTTCAGCACGAGGGCCTTGAGGAGTCCGGGCAGCAAAGTCGTCGTCATGCCAGGATCTTCGGCCGAGAGCGGGTTCTCCAACAGGACCTGACGGCGTCGTATGTCGTCGGCCGCAAGACCCAACTTGTCCCAGTCGGCCGGACCGGCGAACGGGAAGGTCTTGACCTCGATCAGCCCCGCACCGGCGAGCACGTGGCCCGTACGTCGACGAAGTCGCTGCGCATTGCTCAACCCGCGACCGGCCGGCGCGGCCGGTAGAACCGACGGAACCTTGTCATAACCGACGATGCGCAGGACTTCCTCGGCGAGGTCGTAAGGATCGGTGAGGTCGGGGCGCCAGCTCGGCGGCGTGACAGTCAGCGCGGAGCCTTCGACCGCCACGGCACAACCGTTCGCTTCGAGCGCCGAAACGGCCGTGGCCTGGTCGATGTCAATGCCGGTGACCTTGGCCGGCAACGACGACTCGATAGTGATCGCCGTCGGCGCTGGAGCCGCGCCAACGAGCGTCGTACCGGGCTCGAACGTGCCCCCGCCGTGCTCCACGAGGAGTTCGGCGGCGCGGCGAACGGTGCGGGCCGGAAGTTCGGGGTCGACGCCGCGTTCGAATCGTTTGGAGGCCTCGGAGTGAAGCTTGTGGTGTCTGGCCGTCCGCGCGATTGTCGGAGGGTCGAAATGGGCCGCCTCGATGACGATGTCGGTTGTCTTGTCATCGATCTCGACGTCTTCGCCGCCCATGACACCGGCGAGGCCGATCACCTTGCCCTCATCGGCGATGACGAGGTCACCCGCCAGCAGCGTACGTACGACGCTGTCGAGGGTTTCAAGTTTCTCACCGGCCGTCGCCCGCCGCACGATGATCGAGCCGTCGAGCTTGGCGCGGTCGTAGGCGTGGTTGGGCTGGCCAAGTTCGAGCATGACGTAGTTGCTCACGTCGACCGCAAGAGAGATCGGGCGCATGCCGGCCAACTCGATTCGGCGGGCCATCCAGCGCGGCGTCGGACTCGAAGGGTCAAAGCCGGTAACGGTCGCCGTCGCGAAAACGGGACAACCGTCCGCATCGTCGACACGTACGGGAAAACCGCCGGCTTCGATGATGGGGTCGATGTTGGCGGGATCGGTGAACAACCTGTCGAAGCCGAGCGCGGCATCCCGAGCCACGCCACGCAGCGACAGCGCATAGGCGCGATCGGGGTTGACCTCGAGATCGAGGACGTCCTGGCGCAGCCCGAGCAACTCGATCGCGTCGTCGCCGGGTTCGGCCGAGCCCGGATCGAGCACGATGATGCCGTCAGCATCGCCGGTGATGCCGAGTTCGGCACCGGAGCAGATCATGCCGTCGGACAGGTGGCCGTAGGTCTTGCGGGCGGTTATCTCACCGTTTGGAATCATCGCGGCCAATGCCGGCAACACCGTGCCCGGCAACGAAACAACCACGAGGTCGCCCTCGACGAAGTTATGAGCGCCGCAGACGATGCCGCGACTGGCCGCCACGTCGCCGGCGGCAGCTTCGTTGTGGGCCTCGCCGACATCGACGCGGCACCAATTGATGGTCCTGCCGTTTTTCTGCGGCTCCTTGACCAGTGTGAGCACGCGGCCGACGGTGAGAGGGCCGCTGATGCCCGAACTTATAATCTCTTCGAGCTTGAGATCGAGCATCGTCAGTCGGTCCGCCAGATCTGCCGGGGACAGATCGGCCGGCAAGTCGACATACTCGCGCAACCAATCGATGGGGATGCGCATCAGAGTTCAACTCCAAAAGGCTGGGTGAAGCGGACGTCGCCGTCGAACAGATCGCGAAGGTCGGCAATGTCGTAGCGGCCGGTAATGGTTCGATCGAGGCCAATGCCAAACGCGAAACCCGAATAACGTCCGGGATCGACACCGCAAGAGATCAGGACACGTGGATTGACCACACCGCATCCGCCCCATTCGACCCAGCCCTCGCCACGGCATGTGCGGCACTCCGCAACGGCACCGGGCTCGTTGTGACAGACGTAGCAGAGCAGGTCCATCTCCGCACTCGGCTCGGTGAATGGGAAGTATGAGGGACGGAACCGGGTAGTCATGCCCGGTCCGTAGATGGCCTGGGCGAAGTGATCGAGTGTGCCTTTGAGGTGCGCCATCGTGAGGCCCTCGTCGATCGCCAGACCTTCAACCTGATGGAAAACAGGCGAATGCGTGGAATCGAGTTCGTCGGTGCGGAACACACGGCCGGGAACGATCACGTAGATCGGTGGCTCTTGGGTCAGCATCGTGCGCGCCTGGACAGGGGACGTATGAGTGCGCAGGACGAGGGCGGTCTTTTCGGGCGTGACCCAAAACGTGTCCTGCATCGTGCGGGCCGGATGGTCCGGGCCCAGGTTGAGGGCATCGAAGTTGAGCCATTCGGCTTCGACCTCGGGTCCCTCGGCGACTTCCCAGCCCATGGCAACGAAGATGTCGGCAACGGTTTCCTGGATCGTGGTCAACGGGTGGCGGGCACCAATGGGGGTGGCGTCCCACGGCAGGGTGATGTCGACGGCCTCATCGACAAGGGCGTTGGCCTCATATTCGGCTTCGAGGATCTCTGAGCGTGCGGCGAGCGCCTTGTTTATAGCTCCCCTGGCCTGGCCGACCCGCATGCCGGCATCCTTGCGGGCCTGCGGCGGAAGCGCACCGATTTCACGATTGGCCAAGCCAAGCGCCGACCGGTCGCCCGCGTGGTCGTGACTCACCAATTTCAGCCTCTCCAACGAGTCGGCCGACGCGATCGCGGCGAGTGCCTCGTCGCGCATACGTTCCACTTCATCGGCGTGTAGGGGGGTGACTTCGACGGGGTCGTAGTCCTTGTTGGGGGCCGACATGGATGCCTTTCTCATATTCTGCAGCGCGGGGATCGGTCAAAGTCTATGAGCAGCGTGACCGCACCTGTCAGTCGGTCAACTCGTCCGGCTCATTGACCGGCAACCACACCATGACGTTGGCGCCGCCACCCTCGCTGTCGGCGATAAGGATCCTGCCGCCGTGCTCATCGAGGATGCCCTTGACGATGTACATGCCCAGCCCGCTGCCCGCGCCCGGACCCGAACGCCAAAATCGACTGAACACCCGCTCACGCTCCTGGACGGGTATACCCGGACCGTTGTCGTGGATCTGCAACGAGACACCGCTGGAAAAATCGGGGTGCAGGGTCCTCTGGACTATAACTTCTTTGAGGCTGTGGCCGTGCCGCATGGCGTTTTCGATCAGGTTGGTGACGACCTGGGTGAGCCGATCCTCGTCTCCCCAGATAAGCGGCACATCGTCGCGAATGGTGAGTTCGAAGGGATGCCCGGTGCCGGCCGAGACGTTGATCAATACCCGTCGTACGACTTCATCGAGATGCACCGGACCGCGCCGGAGCGTCAACCGCCCGGAGTCGATGCGCGCGGCATCGAGGAGTTCGGTGATCAGCCGAGTCAGGCGGTCAGCGTCAGCGTCGACGGTTTCCAGCATGAATTGCCGTTGTTCGTCGGAGAACTTCTCCCATTTGGTCAACAACGTCGAGGCGAATCCCTTGATGCCGGTGAGCGGCGAACGCAGCTCGTGCGCCACCGTTGCCACCAGATCAGAGCGTTCGCGGTCCCGCACGTTGCGCACGCGGGCGCTGCGTAAAGCCACAATGACCTTGACGACGGTCCCGCGCGGTTTGTCGCGGATCAGGGACGCCGTGACCAGAAATTCGTTGCCACGGGGCGACCACCACGACTGCTCGGAAATCCTCGTTCGCGTGTTGAGTCCGTCATAGGGTTTCATGCACTCGAACCACATGTGCCCGTTGAGGTCGTCCAGAGGCATGGCATCGGCGAGGTGTCGCCCGAGGATCATCTCGTCGGGGACCTTGGCCAATCGTTTGAGCGCGGCGTTGGCGCTGACGATGATGCCCTCTTCGTTGACGATGAGGATGCCGTCGGGAAACTCTTCGAGGTCCATACGGCGAATTTAGCGTGTTCGGTGGGCACGCGCGGACGCATACAGACACACGGCGGCCGCGGTGGCGAGATTGAGGCTCTCGGCCCGGCCGAAGATGGGGATCGAGACGGTGTGATCGGCGAGCGCGGCGACGTCGTCGGGCAGCCCCCAGGCTTCGTTGCCCAGCAGCCAGGCGGTCGGCGCGACGAGAGCGTCTTCGTCGGCGAAAAGGTCGAGCGACCCGGCGCCGTCGGCGGCAAGAACGGTCAGGCCAGCCGTCTTGAATTGTGATACGACGGCCGCCGTGTCGTTCGCGAGGACGAGCCGAAGGTGGAAGAGGCTGCCCACGCTGGCCCGGACGGCTTTCGGGTTGAACGGGTCAACGCTGTTGCCGGTGAAGATAACCGCGTCGGCTCCCGCGGCATCGGCGCACCGTATGACGGTGCCGGCATTTCCCGGATCACGTATGTCGGCACAAATCACAACGAGTTTGGGCTTGACCGCGAGGACTTCGGTCATTGCCCCGTCGACGAAATGACAGCGCGCGATGATGCCTTGCGGCTGAACTGTGTCGGCGATGACCTTGAGGACTCGCTCATCAACACGGTGCACGTCAACATTTGGTGGAACCAACTCTGGGTACCGCTCAGCGGCCTCGGCGGTCACGAAAATCTCGATGACCGCGCCACGGACTTTCAGCGCCTCGCGGACCGTTTGCGGGCCCTCGGCGAGAAACTCTTTATTTCGAGTACGAAATGAATGCGTGGCGAGCCTCGACGCATATTTGACCTTTGCAGATCGAATAGTCAGCCCGTCGGGCTGGTCGGGACTCGCCACGCGAATCGTTCTTTAACCGTTGCTGCTGCGGATCAGACCGCAGCGTCGTCCTTCGGCGCGTTGACGTCGGCAGGCAGGTTTGCCTTGGCGACCTCGACGAGCGCGACGAACGCTGCAGGCTCATTGACGGCCAGCTCGGCAAGGTTCTTGCGGTCGACCTCGACACCGGCTGCCTTGAGGCCCTGGATGAAGCGGTTGTAAGTCATACCCTGCTCGCGGACAGCAGCGTTGATGCGCTGGATCCACAGGCGACGAAAATCGCCCTTGCGTTGCTTGCGGTCACGGTAGGAGTAGACGAGCGAGTGGGTGACTTGCTCCTTGGCCTTGCGGTAAAGACGCGAGCGCTGGCCACGGTAACCCGAGGCCCGCTCGAGAATAACCCGGCGCTTTTTCTGTGCGTTGACAGACCGCTTGACGCGTGCCATCTGATGTCTCCTTTAAGTCAGTTGATTGGGGTCAGCTCTGGTCAGAGACCGAGCATCTTCTTCACGCGCTTGGTGTCGGCCTTGGCAACATCGGTGGTGCCTGCAAGCCGGCGAGTACGTCGAGAAGACTTGTACTCCAAAAGGTGACGGCGGTTGGTCTGCTCACGGCGCAGTTTGCCTTTGCCGGTGATCTTGATGCGCTTCTTCATGCCCGAGTGGGGCTTGAACTTCGGCACTTTATGCCTCCATGTCTGGGTCGAGGTTCTCCGAGCGTCGCCTCGGCTTTTTGGGTGTTGCAGTCTTTTCGGATTCTTCGCGGTGAGCCTTGTCGGCTGCCGCGTCGGCTTCTCGTTCGGCGGCGAGCACGCCTGCTGCCTTGACCTTTTCGGCCTTGACTTCGGCTTGCGCTTCGGACTTCTTCTTCAGCGGGCCGAGGACCAGCGTCATGTTGCGGCCATCTTGACGAGCATTGGATTCGATGAATCCCAGGTCTTCGACGTCAGCCGCGAGGCGCTGCAGCAACCGGTAACCCAGTTCGGGGCGGTGTTGTTCACGTCCGCGGAACATGATCGTTATCTTGACCTTGTCGCCGGCTTTGAGGAAACGTACGACGTGACCCTTTTTGGTCTCGTAGTCGTGCTGATCGATTTTCGGCCGCAACTTCATTTCTTTGATGACCGTGTTGGTCTGGTTGCGCCGTGATTCACGTTCTTTTTGCGCGGCTTCGTATTTGTATTTGCCGTAGTCCATCAGTCGGCACACAGGCGGTCGGGCGGTCGCAGCAACCTCGACAAGATCGAGGTCCGCTTCTTCAGCCAGACGCAAGGCATCTTCAATACGGACGATGCCAACTTGTTCTCCGTTGGGACCAACGAGTCGCACTTCTGGCACACGAATCCGCTCGTTGACGCGCAAATCTGTGGTGATGGGTCCTCCTGATGTCGAAAGTATGGTCTTGGTGGCACATAAAAAATGTGGCCACCGTATAAAACGGAAGCCACCAACGACATATTCCACGCACGCGCGGACACGTCAACTCGCTCGACAAAAAAACACTGCCGACCGGGATACCTCAAGGTCAAGAACCGAGCAGGTGGGAGGTGGACCTCCACTTCATCCTCAACGATAACAGCGCAGGCCTCCGCTTGTGAAATCGACTCCGTCAGTTGGTCGTAGCGTTTCCCTCCTCGCTGCGCTCGTGGGAGGTGCCCCCTCCTGGACGGAGTCCATAGAGTCAGTTGGGGATGACGTTACGAGGTGACCCAGGCGGTACCGGCTTCGGTGTTCACCAATTGGTCACCTGCGGCCAGATGTTCGAGGTCATAGGTCTCCACAACTACGAAATGTGGACCTCCGAGGTCGAGCAACAAAGCCGTTGCACCCTCGTCGAGGGCAGCGCGGGCGGCGTCATAGCCGTAGACCGGGACGGGCCTGGCCTGCGGATCCCAACTCTTCATGCTGTCGAGCGAACTGAAGGCCAGCAGTGCTTTTCGCCCGTCGGCGCCGGTCATGAACACCGCAGCCATTTCGGAGTCTTTGTCGCCATCAGATGGAATCTCGCCTAGCAACGCGATGACGGCGACGAACACCCGTACGCTGCACAGCGCGCCGATGATCGCCGCGGGTTCGTCATGGGAGGCAAATTCGGCGAAGGCCGTCGCGAGCACGTCGTCGAGCGAACCGTCGTCGTCGGGAAATGCCGGTTCCGCCAAGGAACGGTTGTGGCTCATCCGATGCGACTCCGGATGTACCTCAGCGCCTCAGCGGCGGCCGCGCCATCGGTGCCCTGAATGGCAAAGATGACAACTCGCTCGTCATCTTTTGTCACAATCGTGGGCCACGGGGCGCCGGTGTTCATGGCAATCCCCTTGATCTCCGACCATTCGAGATGGTGCCGGCGATAACCGTTGAGGATCTCAAGGCCCGAGTCAGTGGCTTCGACGTAGCTCCGGGCAACGCCGTGCAGCCCGCCGAAGACGGCGATAATCAGCAGCACCATCGTGACAAGCTCCGCCGCTGTGAAAACTATGAAACTGGGAAGTTCGATACCGATCACGACGGTGATCACGGTCAGGACGGCGATCGAACCATACGCGACCACACGAGGCCCGATCGGACGGAAGATCATCAGATCCGACAAGCCAGGATGTCGGTGACGAGGGTGCCGCGGGCACCGAGTTCCCACAGCGAATCCATGATTTTCTGGGCAGCATCACGCGGCACCATCGAGCGTACGGCGACCCAGCCTTCGCGATGAAGTGGCGACACCGTCGGCGACTCGATTCCCGGCGTCAAGGCGATGGCTTGCTCGACAATCTCGACCCGGATGTCGTAATCCATCATCACGTAGGTGCGTGCCACGATGACGCCGTCGAGGCGTCGTTTGAAGACATCGAAGCCTTCGGGGTTCGGAGCGCCGAGACGGGTGATGAGGACCGATTCGGAGGAAAGGATCGGATCGGCGAACACCTCGAGGTCGGCTTGGCGAAGAGTGCTGCCGGTCTCCACAACATCGGCGATCGCATCGGCAACACCGAGGCGCACCGAGGATTCGACGGCCCCGTCGAGGCGGACCACCGAGGCGTCGATGCCATGATCGGTGAGAAATTTTTCCACGATTCCGTCGTACGACGTCGCAATGCGCTTGCCCTGCAGGTCTTCAATCTTGCTCATAGTGCCGATCGGAGCGGCGAACCGGAACGTCGAAGCGCCGAAGCCGAGGGCAATCGACTCTTCGACATGAGCACCGGAGTCGAGCAGCAGGTCGCGGCCGGTGATACCGACATCGAGAGTGCCCTCCCCCACATAAATGGCGATATCGCGGGGCCGGAGGTAAAAGAACTCGACGTCGTTGTCGGTGTCCAGGGTCACGAGGTCACGGGAATTACGGCGTTGGCGGTAGCCGGCCTCGGTCAGCATTTGTGCGGCCGATTCGGCAAGGACACCCTTGTTCGGGACAGCGATTCTTAACATGATTCCTCAGTTCAGTGGAGACGTGCGTACGGGCGAAGGCACGGACGGACCCGAAGGGCCATCCGTCACAAATGCGCGTAGACGTCTTCGAGGGCGATTCCCTTGGCCAGCATCATGACCTGAACGTGGTAGAGCAATTGGCTGAGTTCTTCGGCGGCGCGATCGGCGCTTTCGTGCTCGGCGGCCATCCAGGACTCGGCGGCCTCCTCGACAAGTTTCTTGCCAATGGCGTGCACCCCCGCATCAAGCTCGGCGACGGTGCGCGAGCCCTCGGGGCGGCTGGCAGCCTTGTCGGCCAACTCGGCGAACAACTGATCAAAGGTCTTCATCGGGGCCTAGCCTATCGGCTGGCTTCTCGGCGACGACTCGGGTTGGCTCGATCTTGATTGATTGCGGCAGCCACCACCGCCCAAAAACCTCAAGATCGGTCCTCCACCGCGGAGAGCAGCGCCCGCGTCGCCAATGCCGCTTCGACGGCTTCGCGGCCCCTGTCTTCCTTGCTGTCTGGCAGGCCGGCGCGGTCGAGGGCCTGCTGGTCGTTGTCACATGTCAAAAGTCCGAAGCCGATCGGAATACCGGTGTCGAGGGCGACCCGATTGAGGCCGTCCGTTGCCGCGGCGCAAACATACTCAAAATGCGGAGTACCTCCGCGGATGATGACACCGAGCGCGACGACAGCGTCGAAACCGGCCTTGGCGTAGGCCTGTGCGAGGATCGGCAATTCGAACGATCCGGGTGCCCGTACAAGCGTCACATCGGTGACGTTGGCATCGGCGAGGGCTCGTTGGGCCCCGGCAATGAGCCCATCCATGACTTCGGTATGCCAACTCGAGGCCACAACCGCAACCCGGGCGCCGGTGGCGTCGGTCCTGAGGTCAGGTGCTCCGGCGCCGCTCATGCCGGCTTTTCCGACGGGTTCAGTCCGAGGTGAGGCAAGTCGTGGCCCATGCGCTCGGCCTTGGTCTGCAGATAACGCAGGCTGTCGGGCGTCGGGGCGATGTGCAGCGGGATCCGCTCGGCCACCTTGACGCCATAAGCCTCAAGCGCTGTCGTCTTGTCGGGGTTGTTGGTGAGCAGCCGCACCGACGTCACGCCAAGGTCACGCAAGATCTGCGCGCCGGCGGCGTAGTCGCGTTCGTCCTCGCCGAAGCCGAGCTCGAGGTTCGCGTCGACCGTGTCACGCCCCTGATCCTGGAGTCCGTAAGCCTGCAGTTTGTGCAGCAGGCCGATGCCACGCCCTTCATGGCCGCGGAGATAGACGATCACACCCGCGCCTTCGGCAGTAATGGCTGCCATCGAGGCGGCCAATTGCGGTCCGCAGTCGCAACGCCGTGATCCGAACACGTCACCGGTGAGGCATTCCGAATGCAACCGGGTCAGGACGTTTTCGGTGCCGGGATCGCCATAAACCAGAGCTATGTGTTCGGCCTGGTCGATCTGGTCACGAAAGCCGAGGGCCATGAACTCGCCGAATTCGGTCGGAAGCCTGGTCTCGGCGAGTCGTTGGACCTGGCTTTCGTGGAGGCGCAGGTGGACCTGGAGGTCCTCGATGGAAACCAGCGCCACGTCGTGTTCGTCGGCGAATTCGCGAAGCGCCGGTGCTCGCATCAGGGTGCCGTCGTCGCGCAGGACCTCGCCGATGACGCCTGCCGGAGTGAGCCCGGCGAGTCGGGTGAAGTCGACGGCGGCTTCGGTATGACCGGCCCGCTCGAGGACTCCGCCCGGCTTGGCGCGCAGCGGGAGGATGTGGCCGGGCATCACCAACTCAAAGGGTTCGGTGGCCGAATCGGCGAGGACCCGGCACGTACGGGCGCGATCCGTGGCCGAAATTCCTGTCGTGATGCCATCACGGGAGTCGACCGAAATCGTGTAGGCGGTACGCATCTTTTCGCGGTTGTGCGGCGTCATGAGCGGAATCCCCAGCCGGTCGAGGATTTCGCCAGTAGTCGGCGCACACACCAAGCCGCTGGAGTAGCGCACGAGAAACGCCATGAGTGCGGGCGTTGCCTTGCTGGCGGCGAAGATGATGTCGCCCTCGTTTTCACGGCCCTCGTCATCAACGACCACGATGGCCTTGCCTTCGGGGATGTCGGCGATGGCCCTTTCGATACTGTCAAGACGAACTTTCATGCGTTGCCACCTGTCTGCTGTGCCTGGCCGAGCAGTCGCTCGACGTATTTGGCGAGTATGTCGACCTCGAGATTGACCCGGTCGCCGGGAACTTTGGCGCCGAGAGTCGTCTCCTCGAGGGTTGTGGGGATGAGCGAAACCGAGAACCAGGGCTCACCGGTGCCCGATCGGGGGCGACCGACCACTTCGACGACGGTGAGGGACGTGCCGTCAACCGTGACCGACCCCTTGTTGACAAGATATTTGGCGATGTCGGCGTCGAGCGCGATGCGCACGACTTCCCAGTTGTCGCTGGGCGTGCGGTCGAGGATGCGGCCGGTGCCGTCACCGTGTCCCTGAACGATGTGACCGCCGAGTCGCGCCCCGGCCGGCATAGCGCGTTCGAGGTTGACCGCATCCCCGACGACGAGGTCGCCGAGATTGGTCTTGTCGAGCGATTCCTTCATGACATCGGCGTCGAAGGTTTCACCGGACTGGTCCGACACGGTGAGGCAGCAGCCGTTGACGGAGATCGAGTCTCCGTGGCCGGCATCGGACACGACGAGCGGTCCGCGCACCGTGAGCCGGATCGAGTCGCCGAGGTCGGCGATGGCCTCGATGCGCCCTTGTTCTTCCACAATCCCGGTAAACATCAGTCGAAGTCCTCTCGTGGTGCTTTCAGCGGCGTGCCGATCAGCCGGATGTCCTTGCCGATCATGGTGAGATCGCTCAAATCGATCGGTCGCAGATCGGCCAAAGTCGTCGCCGAGGCCTCAAGGGCCGGCAGCCCGGCCCCCAGCAACGCGGGGGCGATATAACCAATAACGCGATCAATGAGGCCGGCATTCCAGAAGGCTCCGGCCAGTCGCGGTCCGCCCTCGAGCCATACGTGCCTGATCTCGCGTTCGGCGAGTTTTTTCAAGACCGTGTCAGGGTCGCGCGACTGAATCAGCAGCATCGGCGCAGTCTGGTCGAAGACGCGGTAAAAACGCGGGATCGTCCTCTGGCCCACGACGACTCGCAGCGGTTGCTGTGCATAAGGCAGCGGATTGTCGTCCTCGTCACGGATCGTCAGACGCGGATCGTCGGCCAGAACCGAACCCGTGCCGGCGACGATGGCATCAACGCCGGCACGAAACTTTTGTACGTCGCGGCGGGCTTCGGTGCCGGTGATCCATTTGCTGCTGCCGTCGGGGGCGGCGCTCAGTCCGTCGAGAGTCGCAGCATACTTCCACGTCACGAACGGGCGCCCCGTTGTCACGGCATGGCTCCAGGCGATGTTGATCTCGGCCGCTTCAATGGCAAGGACGCCCGCTTCGACGTCGATACCGGCTGCGCGGAGAGTCAGGGCGCCACCGGCGGCTTGCTGATTGGGATCGGACTGCGCGAAGACAACTCGGACAACGCCAGCATCGATCAGGGCCTGAGCGCAGGGGCCGGTACGTCCGGTGTGGTTGCAGGGTTCAAGCGTGACAACGGCCGTCGCTCCGGCGGCACGTGAGCCCGCCTGAGTCAGGGCGTCGACTTCGGCATGAGGAGTGCCAGCGCCTTGATGGACGCCGATCGCAATCTCGTTGCCGTTGGTGTCCAGGAGGACGCAGCCCACTCGGGGATTGGGAAAGGTGCGCACCACAAAGCGTGCAGCGTCGATCGCACGGCGCATTGCCTCGATCTCTATGGGGCTTGCCATCGTGCTTGCGCCTCCGTGTCCGGGCACGCGGACTCCGGGGCTTCAAACGTCGGGACGCCTCGCAGCGTCACAACATTTGCGTGCGCCTCCCATCCGGACTTTCACCGTCGGTGCTGGAGTTTCACCAACTCAACTGCGCCCTCACCGAAATGAGACTGCAGGTCGCGGACTATAACCGCCGGCTCGGAATTACACCGACCCCGGAGCACGCGAGCACTGTTCTTTCCAACAATGTCTCGTAGGTCGATATTAACCCAGGCAGCTGTGGTGCTGGGCGCGCGTCCGCAATTCGGTCACCATGTCATCGGGCACGTCGGCGCCGAAGACCGCCGATCCGGCGACGAAAACATCGGCACCGGCTTCGGCGCAGCGGTCAATTGTTTCGAGGGACACTCCCCCGTCGACCTGCAGCCAGATGTCACCGCCAGTCTTGTCGAGCAATTGTCTGGTGCGTCTGATCTTGGGCAGGCAGTTGTCGAGGAACTTCTGGCCGCCGAAACCGGGTTCGACCGTCATGATCAACACCATGTCGAGCTCGCGAAGAAGGTCCTTATAGGGCTCGATCGGCGTCGCAGGTTTGAGAGCCATGGCTGCCCGGGCGTCCTTGGCCCGGATCTGGCGGGCAAGGCGAACCGGATCCTTGGCTGCCTCGATGTGAAACGTCACGCTGGTGGCACCGGCGTCGATGAACGCCGGCGCCCAACGGTCGGGGTCTTCGATCATGAGATGTGCATCGATCGGTTGTTCGGCGACCCTAGCGAGAGCCTCGAGCACCGGCACGCCCAATGTCAGGTTGGGAACGAAATGATTGTCCATGACATCGACGTGCAACCAGTCGGCGCCGGGAATACGTTTTGCCTCGGCCTCGAGGTTGGCAAAATCCGCGGACAACATACTCGGCGAAATCTGGATTCCCATGGCCGTGATCCTAACGAACCCGTTCCCAGCCGAGGTACCCGCCAAGATTTGGCCGCTGAAGCACCTGAGAAAGAGGGTTTTGACCGTTTCGGAGTGCTTTAGCGGCCAAATCTTGGGGCGGGTTCAGACGGTTTTGGTCAGGATGATCGAGAACATGGCGTCGGTGCCGTGGATGTGTGGCCACCAGTTGACCGGCGCGGCCGCGCTCACGTCGTCACGGCCTGCGAGTACGGCGTCGACAACGGCGCGGGTCTCGGCGAGGTGGGGCGAACAGGTGGCATAACAGACGACTCCCCCTGGACGGACGAGCTCGAGGGCTCTTGCCAGCAACGCCGTTTGCAGCGGCACGAGTTGATCGAGATCTGACGGCAATCGTCGCCAGCGTGATTCGGGTCGCCGACGCAGCGCCCCAAGACCCGTGCACGGCGCATCGACGAGTATGCGGTCGAAGCTCTCCAACTCCCAGGGACCTTCGCGACCGTCAAAGATGGTGACCGTGGTGTTGGGCAATTTGCGCAGCGACTGTTCGACCAGTCTCGCGCGGTGCGGCTGGACCTCGTTGGCAACGAGTTCGGCACCGCGCTGGGCAGCGATGGCACCGAGAAGGGCCGCTTTGCCGCCGGGGCCCGCGCACAGATCGAGCCAACGCGAGTCGTGGCCCTCGATCGGGCTTTCGGCAAGGCCGATCGCGACGAGTTGGGAGGCTTCGTCCTGAACACCGGCACGGCCCTCGACGATTGCGGGAATCGCACCGGGGTCGCCGGCGTCCAGATAACGCGCATAGGGCGACAAACGGCCGGGCTCGCCGGGGAGTTCTTCGGGTTCGCACAGGCCCGGTCGTGCGACAAGAGTGACCTTCGGCGACTCGTTCTGGGCGGCGAGCAGCTTTTCAGTCTCGGCCCAGTCACCGCCGAGGGCCTCGTTGAGCGCTTCGATGATCCATACCGGGTGCGAATGGACGATCGACAACGCTTCGATCTTCGACTTGCCGCGGGTCGCACGGGCCAGCCAGGAGTCGAGGTCGCCCTGGGAAATTTTGCGCAGAACCGCATTGGTAAACGCCACCGGCTTGTGGCCGACCGAGGAACGGACCAGGTCAACGCAGGTCGAGACGGCGGCGTGCGACGGCACCCGCATCGACAGGATCTGGTGGGCGCCGAGCCTCAAAACGTCGAGGACCGGTGGATCGACCGTCGCGATGCCCTTGCTGACAGCAAGATTGATGATTGCGTCGTACGTTCCACGCCGGCGCAACGTGCCGTTGGTGAGCTCGGTGGCGAAGGCGGCGTCCCGGCCCTCGATCCCGCGTTCACGCAACATTCCGGGCAGAATCAGGTTGACGTAGGCGTCCCGATCGTCGATGGCGCGGAGGACGTCGAAGGCGACGGTGCGGACCGGGTCGATCATGCGAACCGCGCTCCGTCGCCGAGTTTGGCGCCGCGGCCCCAGTCGGCAGCGTTCATACGTTTTTTGCCGTGTGGTTGCACCTCGCCGAGGATGACATCGGTCGTTGCTGTGCCCACACTGACTTGGTTTTTGCCGACAGCGATGTCACCGGGTTTCAGCGTGTCCCCTTCGGAGTTCGTGATCGGCCCAATCTTGAAGCGGTCATCGCCGAGGGTGGTCCAGGCGCCGGGCTCCGGTGTGCAGCCGCGGATCTGGCGGTCGATCGCAAACGCGGGCCGGTCCCAGTCGATGCGAGCGTCGTCGACGCTCAATTTGGGAGCATAGGACAAGCCGTTCTCGGCTTGAGCAATGGCCGAGATGTCACCGGCTTCGATGTGGTCGATCGCGTCCGTCAGCAGTCCCGCACCGAATTGGGCGAGCCGATCGAGGAGGTCACCAGCGGTGTCGGTGTCAAGTATGCGTTCGGTGAGCAGGCCGAGAACCGGTCCGGCGTCGAGTTCTTCCACAATGCTGAACACGCAAGCCCCCGTGACCTCGTCGCCGGCCATGATCGACCGCTGTACAGGAGCCGCGCCGCGCCAGGCTGGAAGCACCGAGAAGTGAAGATTGACCCAGCCGAATTCGGGGATGTCGAGCGCTTCTCGGCGAAGGATCGCCCCGTAGGCGACGACCGGGCAGCAATCGGGCTTGAGTTCTGCGAGCTTCTTGAGGAATTCGGGTTCGGATGGCTTGGCCGGCTTGAGAACTTCGATACCGAGTTCGGCGGCGCGCTTGGCGACCGGCGACTCCACCAGTGTGCGACCGCGACCGGCCGGCGCATCAGGCCGGGTGAGGACTGCCACGACCTCGTGCCGGCTGGCGACCAGGGCGTCGAGGGCGGGTACGGCGACTTCGGGGGTTCCGGCAAAGACCAATCTCACGCCGTCGAGTCTAGAGCCCTTCAACTTTTGTAGCCCTATCGACAAGCGACCGCGCGATTCGTTGACTGTATGGCTTCAAAAGTTGAGGGGGTCGATCTGGACCCTAAGCGGCGGGAGTTTGGCGGCACTTCGTTTCGACTGCTCGGCCTTGAGTCTTTCGGACAACGCTGTTCCGCCCCTCCTCGGCGTGCGCAGGATCAGTCGTTCCTGCCCTTGGCCGTTGTGAAGATCGCGAAGAGGGACCGGGCCGAGAAATTCGGTGTCAGGCGGCCAATCGCCATGACCGAATTGCTCAGCCATGAGAGTCGCAATCACCTCAGGTGTTGACTCGACTGTGGCGATCCGTGCTACTGGCGGCATGTGCGCCTCGGCTCGGCTGGCGAGTTCGCGGCGGGCGAATCCCACTGGGTCGCTCCTGACAAGAGCCTGAAGTTGAGACGGCTCGCCCACAATCACTCCCTTGCCGCCGCGGCGAGCCAGAGCGAGGGCGTTGAACCAGCGGCGATGGGCTTCTTCTTCGACCCGGAGTTCCTGCCGGCCGAGCATCAGCCAGGTATCGAGCAGGACGACTACGTCATAACCGCCCTGGACCCTTGGCTCAGCTCCCGGCGTGGCCAGCACGATCGAGCGTTCGGCGGGAACGATGTCGAGTACGGCCGATCCGCCCGAGGTCAGGACCGGGATATCGGGAAAGGCCTTACCGATTTCTTCGGCAGTCCGCAACGCTCCCACGACCGGCGCCCGAAGACGGTGGCCGCGGCAATGCGCGCATTCCCACGACTCGACGCTGGCGCCGCACCACCTGCATACGGGCGCGCTGCCGGCCGATGACTGGGTCAAGGGGCCGTGGCACAACGCGCACTCGGCCCGGGCCCGACAATCCTGACAGGCCAGGACAGCCCGATAACCGCGTCGAGGGACCTGAACCAGGACTGCGCCCGTGGATTCGCGTATGGCGGCGAAGACTATGTGCGGAAGACGGGCCGGTGCACCGCCGGCGACAGTGCCATCGCTGATGTCGATGCGCGGCCACGACTCGCGCCGGACCGATTGTGACGGAACGATGTCCAGGCACCAACCACTCTCGACGAGTTGTTGTGCCTCCGCCGTACGGGCGTGACCGCCGATCAACACCGCCGCATTTCGGTCGAGGGCGCGAGTCAGGAGAATCTCGCGCCCGTGAGGATAGGGCGAGCGTTGCTCGGCAAAGAGATCGTCGCCGTCATCCCAGATCACGACCAGACCGAGGTCGTGGACCGGCGCGAAGGCGGCAGCACGCGTGCCGACAACCGCTTTGACCTGACCTCGGGACAACGCGAGGAAGGATTTGTAGCGCTCGGCCGGCCCTTGCGAAGCGTGGAGTACGACGTGGTTGCCCGCCCCCAACACCGCCCGGAATGCCTCGTCGAAACGGGCGACATCGCGAATGTCGGGGACCAAGACCACCGCTCCCCTGCCCGATCGGAGCATCGCGAGGACGGCCTGCGCGAGGCAGACAGCCGGATCGTCGCCGGGAAGGGCGGACCAACAGGCGCGACGCGAGTCGTTGCCCGAGGTCAGCGCATCGAAATAACCGGCCGCCGCGTCGTAGGACGCCCATACCGACAAATCGACGTCGGGTAGGTCTGAAACCTCGGCAACGGTCTTCAGCGCTTCGGTACGGGCGTGGCGCGGGGGGATGGCGAGTCGCAGGACATCGGCGAGAGTCCCCGCATAGCGGTCGGCCACCAACCGGGCAGCGTCGAGGACGTCGGGGCGTAGGACAGCTTCGGCTGAGACCACCTTGACGATCAGGCCGAGTTTGCCGTCGTGATTGCTCGAATCAACGCGCTCGGTCAGAAAACCGTCGACAAGTTTGCCCGCAAAGCGCACCTTGACCCGGCAACCGGGAACGGCCTTGGCGTCGAGGTCAGCAGGCACCGAGTAGTCGAACAGCCGGTCGAGGTGCGAGTGAGCGATGTCGACGGCGACCCTTGCCACCGGACGGTCGAAAGCGAGCTCGATGACCTTGGCGGCAGGCCTTCTCCGGGTCTTGGCAGCGACGGGCGGAACCCTGGCAACCACAGTGGGGACCAGAGCGAGCTGCTCAGTCCCCTCCCCCACATTGAGCGGAGCGTTGTCTTTGGCCACGCTGAAGTTGTATCAGTTGCAGCCGACACGCATGGTCAGGCGACCGTGCTGACCCATTTCGGTCAATGTCTGTTTGGTGTTCATCCCGCGTTTGTACAACGGAGCAGGCGCCTAAATAGCGTGCAGTCGTATGCCATTTATCTGGAGGAGACACCCGTGACCGAACAACTAACACCGCGATCGCTTCTACCCATCGTCGACTCGCCGGCGCGCCACTCAGGTCGCGCAGCACTCACTTGTCGTTTCCGCTGCGGCAACGCTTGCGCGCACGAGGCTCCGAATGAGTCCGACAATTCATATTTCGGCGACATCCTCGCCGCTTCGGTATCCCGCCGAGGGCTGCTGCGCGCCGGAACCGTGATTTCTGCGACGAGTCTCGCCGCTATCGCCGTCGGTCAATCCCCTGTTGCCGCCGCCACCCTCAAGGTCGCGCCCCCCGTCAAGGGTTCGGGGCCCGGCTCGGCTCGCGGCCTGGATTTCGCCAGCGTTGCCCCCAACACGCTCGACGAGGTCGTCATCCCCAGCGGTTTCAATCAAGACGTCGTGATCGGCTGGGGAGACCGGCTGTTCCATGGCTCTCCGGAGTTCGACGTCAACAATCAGACTGGCGCCACGCAGCAGAGCCAGTTCGGCTACAACAACGACTTCCTTGGTTTGCTGCCCCTCGGGCGCGACACCCAGGTGATGATGGTCAATCACGAGTACACCGACGAGATCCTCATGCTGCCGGGTTACGACGAGGAAAACCCCACCCGCGAACAAGTTGAGGTGGCGTGGGCAGCCCACGGGCTCACCGTTGTCACCGTCAAGGAAAGTCACACCACCGGGGCGTTGAAGCCGGTCGTCGGCCACGTGCTGAACCGCCGATTCCATACGGGATCCGAATTCGAACTCACCGGGCCGGCCGCGGGTTCGTCCTACGTCAAGACAACGGCGGACCCGCAGGGCAAGACTGTCCTTGGCACCCTCAACAACTGCGCAGGCGGCCTCACCCCCTGGGGCACCTGGCTGAGCGCTGAAGAGAACTTCAACCAGTACTTCGCCAACGCCTCAAAGTTGAGCGACACCGTTCAGGCGGCGCGCCTCAAACGGTATGGAATCTCCGGACAGGCTTCGGATCGCCAGTGGGAAAAGTATGACGCGCGCTTCGATCTTGCCCAGGAGCCGAACGAGGCCAACCGATTCGGTTTCATCGTCGAAATAGACCCCTACGACCCCACCTCGACGCCGAAGAAGCGCACCGCGCTGGCCCGCTTCAAACACGAGGCCGCACAACCCCGCATAACCAAAGACGGCCGGGTGGCTATCTATATGGGCGACGACGAGCGCTTCGACTACTTCTACAAATTCGTCTCCGATGAAAAGGTGGTCGCCGGCAAGGGGCGCCGGGCGCGTAAGCACAACGCCGAGCTGCTCGATCACGGAACGTTGTACGTTGCCAAGTTCACCGGCAATTCGCCGACGGCCGAAATTGACGGCAGCGGCGCGCTGCCTGACGACGGTGCGTTCGACGGCACAGGTGAGTGGATCAAGCTGGTCCACGGCAATACGTCGTTCGTTCCCGGAATGACGGCCGAGGAGGTGCTGCTGTTCACCCGGCAGGCTGGCGACAAAATGGGCGCCACCAAGATGGACCGCCCCGAGGACATCGAACCGAACCCCAGGACTGGCACGGTTTATGTGGCGCTGACCAATAACACCGATCGTGGCGTCCTCGGTAAGGCTGCGGGTCCCGACGAGGCCAATCCTCGTAGTCGCAACAAACACGGACACGTTCTCGAGGTCGTCGAAGAGCGCAATGACTCCGGTTCGACCTCATTCGCCTGGCGAGTCTTTTTGCTTTGCGGAGACCCGAACGACGCTGGCAGCTATTTTGGCGGCTTCGACAAGGACCAGGTATCGCCGATCTCCTGCCCGGACAACCTTGCCTTCGATCCTTATGGAAACCTGTGGATTTCCACCGACGGCAACAAGCTCGGCTCACACGACGGGCTGTTCGGAGTTGCCGTCGAAGGCAAGTACCGCGGTCAGGTCAAACAGTTCCTGACCGTTCCCAACGGCGCCGAGACGTGCGGCCCGTGGATCGACCGGCAACGCGTCATGGTGTGTGTACAACACCCTGGTGAGATCGACGGAGCATCTGTCCAAAACCCGGCATCGCAATGGCCCGACGGCGCCGGATCGGTGCCCCGGCCCTCGGTCGTGGCCGTGTGGCCCAAGCGCAGACGGCGCGGCTAGAACTGCCCTTCAGGCAAGCACCGCCTCGCTGGGCACACGCTCAGCGAGGCGGCGCCGAACCTTTAAGCGGAAACTGCGGCTTTGAGCGCCTCGGCGCGGTTGGTCTTTTCCCAGCTGAAGTCGTCGAGCTCACGACCGAAGTGGCCGTAAGCGGCGCTCTGGGCATAGATCGGTCGCAACAAATCGAGATCGCGGATGATCGCGGCCGGACGCAGGTCAAAGACCTCAAGGACGGCTTCACGGATCTTGTCGACCGGCACCGTCTCGGTGCCGAAGGCTTCGATATAGAAGCCAACCGGCTGCGCCTTGCCGATGGCGTAGGCAATCTGGACCTCGACCTTGCTGGCGAGGCCGGCAGCGACGATGTTCTTGGCAACCCAACGCATCGCGTAGGCAGCAGAGCGGTCGACCTTTGAGGGGTCTTTGCCGGAGAAGGCGCCGCCACCGTGGCGGGCGTAGCCGCCGTAGGTGTCAACAATGATCTTCCGACCAGTCAGTCCGACGTCGCCCATAGGGCCGCCGATGACGAACTTGCCGGTCGGATTGACGAGCAGTCGGTAGTCGGAGTGGTCGATCTCGAAATTATCGAGGACGACGTCGACAACATGCTTTTTGACGTCGGCGGCGAGCTGAGTGTCGAGGTCGATGCCGTCTTCGTGCTGCGACGAAACCACGACGGTGTCAATGCGAATGGGCTTGTCGTTGTCGTCATATTCGACCGTGACCTGGGTCTTGCCGTCGGGCCGGAGGTAAGGGAGCGTGCCGTCTTTGCGAACTGCCGTCAACTGCTCGGCAAGGCGGTGCGCGATCGTGATCGGCAATGGCATGAGTTCAGGAGTCTCGTCGACGGCGAAGCCGAACATGAGTCCCTGATCGCCGGCACCTTGAAGGTCCAGCGGATCGGCCGAGCCCTCGGTGCGGCCCTCGAACGCAGTGTTGACGCCCTGAGCAATGTCGGGCGACTGTGCGTCAAGGGTGACCTGCACGCCACAGGAGGCACCGTCAAAGCCCTTGACGGACGAGTCGTAACCGATTTCGAGGACACGATCACGCGCGATCTTGGCGATGTCGACATAAGCCTCGGTCGTCACCTCACCGCCGACGACGATAAGGCCTGTCGTGATGAACGTCTCGCAGGCCACGCGGCTTTTGGGATCCTGCGCAAGCAGGGCGTCGAGGATGCTGTCGCTGATCTGGTCGGCGATTTTGTCCGGATGTCCTTCGGTGACGGACTCGGACGTGAAGAAGCGGCTCACTATTTCTCCTGAGTTGGACGACTATTGATTCTATAACGCATGAAACGCCACAAGGTGACTAGTCCAGACGCTGGGCAACGGCGTCCCAGATCGCATGGGCGAGGATAATTTTAGGACCGAACGGCACATGGTCGACCGATCCGTCGACGCCGAGGATGACCGCTTCGTTGTCGGCCTGCTCGAATGCCCGGCCACCGCTGACGTCGTTGACGACGAGCAGGTCACAGCCTTTGCGGACGAGTTTGGCCTGAGCATGTTCGATGACGGTGGCATTTGCGTCACCGGTTTCAGCGGCGAAGCCCACGATCACGGGACGTTTGCTCATCCGCGCGGTGACGAGCTCGACGAGGATGTCGGGGTTTTCGACGAGGGTGATGACCGGCGCGATGCCTTCGGCGTTTTTCTTGATTTTGGCCTCGGCGCACGTGGCGGGACGGAAGTCCGCGGGGGCGGCCGCCATCACTATCGCGTCCGCATCGGGCGCCAGACGATGCATCTGCCTACGCAGCTCTTCGGTGCTCACTACCGTGACCATCTCGACACCGGCAGGTGCCGGAAGCTTGACGTTGGCGGCGACGACCGTGACAACGGCCCCGCGGGCAATCGCGGCTTCGGCAAGTGCGAAACCTTGGCGACCTGACGAACGATTGCCAAGGAACCGCACCGGGTCGAGGTACTCACGACTGCCGCCCGCCGAGATTAATACATGTTTACCCGCAAGATCGTGCGCGCGGCGTTCCAAGGCTTGTAGTGCGAATTCAAAGATCCGCTGCGGATCGGGCATCCGTCCCTTGCCGCTGTCCTTGCCGGTCAGTCGGCCAACGGCCGGTTCGACCACGAGATTTCCACGGGAACGGAGAGTGGAGACATTAGCCTGGGTCGCGGCGTGTTCCCACATCTCGGTATGCATCGCCGGCACAAACACGATCGGGCAACGGGCTGTGAGAAGAGTGGTGGTCAGCAAATCGTCGGCAAGGCCGTGTGCGGCCTTGGCCAGCGTGTTGGCCGTCGCCGGAGCAATGACTATCAGGTCGGCCAATTGTCCGATCCGAACATGGGCGACCTGATCGACGTTGTCGAAGACACCGGTCTGGACGGGTTTGCCAGACAGTGCCTCCCATGTCGCCGCTCCAACGAATTTGAGCGACGACTCGGTGGGGACAACACGGACGCTGTGGCCGGATTCGGTGAAGAGCCGCAAAAGCTCTGCGGCTTTGTATGAGGCGATTCCACCGGTGACACCGAGGACGATCTCACTCATGACAAAACCCCCCACTCATGACAACTGCACTCATCACAACTGCACCGAAGCGAGGAGTCAGGACTCCTCGGGCTCGATGTCCTCACACGTCAGCAAGTCGGCATCGATTTCGCGCAAGGCAATGGACAGCGGCTTTTCCTGGACGTGGGTCTCGAGCAGCGGACCGACATACTCCAGCAGGCCCTCGCCGAGCTGAGAATAGTAGGCGTTGATCTGACGAGCACGCTTGGCGCTGTAGAGAACGAGTTTGTACTTCGAGTCTGTTTTGGACAACAGATCATCGATCGGCGGGTTGGTTATGCCTTCAGCGACAGAACGGGTCCCAGACACTTGGCCTCACAAAGTTTTAGAGATTCACAACCGGCTGCTGCCGGAACTGAACAAGTCTACCAATTCTTCGCAAGCAATGCGGACATCGGTGTTGACGATGGTGACATCGAATTCGCTTTCGGCCCGCATTTCCTCCCGGGCGGTCTCCAAGCGTCGCTCACGTTCGGCCGAATCCTCGGTTCCGCGGCCAATGAGACGACGTACAAGTTCCTCGAAGCTCGGCGGCGCAAGAAAACAAAGAAAGGCCCCCGGCATACGACGACGCACTTGGCGTGCACCCTGCAGATCGATTTCCAAGAGCGCCGATTTACCGGCGGCGAGGGCTTTTTCGACCGCGGACCGAGGCGTGCCATAACGGGCGGCTTTGTGGACGACAGCCCACTCGAGTAGACCGTCGCTGGCGATCAACTCATCGAAAGCGTCATCGTCGATGAAATGGTAGTGATAACCGTCGACCTCGCCGGGTCGTGGTTTGCGCGTCGTGACTGACACCGAGATCCAGATTTCGGGGTGATATTCACGCACACACGCAGCAACGGTGCCTTTGCCAACGGCGGTAGGGCCAGCGAGGACGATCAGGCGAGATGGAACGACCAGGGCAGCCTGGTCAACCACGATCTTTGAACTCGCGCAACAGCGCAGAAATCTGGTTAGCGCCCAGCCCACGAAGTCGGCGGCTGTCGGCGATGCCGATGCGGCTCATAATCTCCTTGGCGCGAACCTTGCCCACGCCGGGCATCGACTGCAACAAATCGATCACCCTGAGTTTGGCGATGATCTCGTTGACCCGAGATTCGGTAATCACCTCGGAGAGCGTCGCGCCCGAATGTTTCAGCCGATTCTTGACCTCGGCGCGCAATTGCCGCGCGTGGGCTGCCTTCACAAGGGCGGCTTGACGCTGTTCGGGAGTCAGTATGGGAAGTGCCACAACATCACCTCATCTAGATCGGAAAGCACTGTCACTTCAGCGTGATCTTGCATTCCTGTTTGACATTTTTCACTACGGCGGCGCGTTCTTTAGTCGTGCCGTTGAAAGCCGTGTAGGCGCCATTGAGCATCTTGAGGTCGGCTGCCTTGAGAGTTGCGGCGACCTTTTTGGTGTCGGTCATGTCTTCGAGTTTGAAGCCCACGGCGCTCTGCGCCTTGAGCACGCCGTCCGTCTTTGCCGACAATGTGGTCCAGTCGCTCTTGACGCCGGTGGGTGCGACCTTCGCGATCTTGCTCAACAGATCGGCATAGCCCTGATAGGCCTTGTCTGTGCGAGTCTGGCCGAACGTGTTGAGCGTCTTCTCCCCGCCCTTGACGGTGTCGCAATAGGCATTGCTGCCGCCACATGCAGTCAGTGTGACTGCTGCAGTCATCACGACGGCCACTGCGACACTTGCACGTTTCATCCACGAACTCCTCGGCATTTAAAGCATCAAATCCCGCCCAGCCTAATGGCTGGCCACGGCGATGAACAAGCGCGGGCGCCCGCTCACGACCCTACAAGGATCCGGTTCACTTCGCGGGCTGCTTCGCGCAATTTCTGCACATCGGGTCCGGCGGCCAGTATTCCGCGGGACGTGGCGGGTATGACGTTGTCGAGGACACCGGCGAACAACCGGCCGATGTCCTCAACGGTGCCACCCTGCGCTCCGAAACCGGGCACCAACAGTGGCCCGTTGATGGCGAGGTCTTCTTCGGTAGCGCCGATCGTCGCACCGACCACGGCACCGTAGGAACCCATCGGCGACGCACCGGAGTTGAGGGCGGCCAATTGCGCGAGGATGCTGCCGGCGACGGTCTCGCCACCGGAGCGGGCGTGCTGCACTTCGTGCCCCTCTTCGTTGGACGTCAACGCGAGGACGAAGACGCCGGCATCGTTGCGTTCGGCAACGTCGAAAAACGGTTGCAGCGAACCGAAGCCGAGGAACGGGCTAACCGTGATGGCGTCGCATCCCATCGGCGCGTCTTCGTCGAGGTAGGCATCGGCATACGCGGCAGCGGTGGAGCCGATGTCACCGCGTTTGACGTCGAGGATGACGAGCGTGCCCGTGTGCCGCAAGTCCTGGATGGTGCGTTCGAGGATCGCCACTCCCTTGGCGCCGAAGCGCTCGAAGAAGGCCGACTGCGGCTTGACGAACGCCACGTGTCCGGCGAAGGCCTCGACAGCGGTGGCGGCAAAACGGTCGAGTCCCTCGACCGAATCGGTCAAGCCCCAGTCATCAAGCAACGACGCATGCGGATCGATGCCGACACACGCCGGCCCGTATGCGGTCATCGCGGCGCGGGCGCGGGAACCAAAACTCACGCGGTCTCCCCTGCCAAGTGCAGCGCCCATTCCTGCAGCGATTTGACCCCAATACTTCCCGAGATCAGGGCTTCAATACCTTGGACCGCGGCCGCCAGGCCCTGGATAGTCGTAATGCACGGGATGCCTTCGGCAACGGCGGCCGTACGGATCTCGTAGCCATCGATGCGCGGGCTGCCACCGGTCGTGACGCCGTGCGGAGTGTTGATGATCAGGCCGACATCGTGGTGGTGGATCTTCTCGACAATAGTGTCGGCGTCCTGGCCTGGGACGGCAACCTCGGTGAGTTTGCGGATTACTGTGGCATTGACACCATTGCGCCGGAGCACCGAGGCAGTCCCGCTGGTGGCGAGAATTTCGAAGCCAAGATCGGCAAGCCGTTTGATCGGGAAGATCATGTGCCGTTTGTCGCGGTTGGCGACGGACACGAATACCTTGCCCGAAGTCGGCAATCCGTCCTGTGCGCCGGCCTGTGCCTTGGCGAAGGCTATGCCGAAGCCGGAATCGATGCCCATCACCTCACCTGTCGATCGCATTTCCGGGCCGAGGAGCGTGTCGACGTATTTACCGTCATAGGTGCGGAAACGGTTGAACGGCATGACTGCTTCCTTGACCGCGACCGGCGAGTGTTCGGGCATATGTCCGCCGTCGCCGTGTTCGGGCAGGACGCCGGCCTTGCGGAGTTCGGATATGGATTCGCCGAGCATGAGCCGGGCCGCGGCCTTTGCCAATTGGGTTGCGGTGGCCTTGGAGACGAACGGAACTGTGCGGGACGCCCGAGGGTTGGCCTCGAGGACATACAGAACGTCGGAGGACATCGCGAACTGGATATTGATAAGTCCACGCACCCCGACGCCGTCGGCGATGGCCCGGGTCG
Source organism: Aeromicrobium sp. (assembly GCA_014377785.1). Classification (GTDB taxonomy): domain Bacteria; phylum Actinomycetota; class Actinomycetes; order Propionibacteriales; family Nocardioidaceae; genus JACMOZ01. The sequence continues at coordinate 46,922 of JACMOZ010000268.1, read as the reverse complement.
ATTCGCGGATGCGTTCGATGTCGGCGCTGCCCAGGGTGATCGGCGGGAGGGCGCACGACGAGTCGCCCGAATGTACGCCGGCTTCCTCGATGTGTTCCATCACGCCGCCGAGGAACAGCTCCTCACCGTCATAAAGTGCGTCTACGTCGATTTCGATGGCGTCGTCAAGGAATCGGTCCACCAGAACCGGGTGCGCCGGCGAGATCGTCGTCGCGCGGTTGATGTATTCCTTCAGCGTCTCTTCGTCGTAGACGATTTCCATACCCCGGCCGCCGAGGACGAAGGACGGCCGGACCAGCACCGGATAACCGATTTCATCGGCGATCGCCTTGGCCGCCGGAAAGGTCGTGGCGGTGCCGTGTTTGGGTGCCGGCAGATTGGCGGCGGCCAGTACTTTGCCGAACGCACCGCGGTCCTCCGCAAGGTGGATGGCCGCGGGCGACGTACCGACGATGGGGACACCGGCGGCTTCGAGGCCGGCGGCGAGACCGAGCGGAGTCTGGCCACCCAGTTGCACGATGGCGCCGGCAATCGGGCCGGCCTGAGATTCGGCGTGCACAATCTCGAGCACGTCTTCGAGCGTGAGCGGTTCGAAGTAAAGACGGTCCGAGGTGTCGTAGTCAGTCGAGACCGTCTCGGGATTGCAGTTGACCATGATGGTCTCGTAGCCGACCTCGGAAAGTGCGAGTGCGGCGTGGACACAGGAGTAGTCGAATTCGATGCCCTGGCCGATACGGTTGGGACCGCTGCCAAGGATCAGCACGGCCGGCTTCGTGCGCGGTTCAACTTCGGTTTCCTCGTCATAGGATGAGTAGTGGTAGGGCGTCTTGGCCGCGAATTCAGCCGCACACGTGTCAACCGTCTTATAGACCGGCCGCAGGCCGAGCGCGTGGCGTACTCCGCGCACGACGTCTTCGCGCATGCCGCGGATCTCGCCGATCTGCGCGTCGGACAAGCCGTGGCGCTTGGCCTTGCGCAAGACCGTCGGGCTGAGTTCGCGGGATTCGGCGACTTCGGTGGCGACTTCGTTGATGAGGAACAGCTGGTCGACGAACCACGGATCAATCTTGGTGAATTCAAAGACTTCATCAGGGGTTGCCCCGGCGCGAATTGCGTCCATGACGAGCTTGATCCGGCCGTCGTGGGGTCGGGCGATGTCAGACAGGAGTTCGGCCTTGTCCCCAGGCTCGCCGGCCCAGCTGAAGGAGGCTCCGGGACGTTCGAGCGAACGAAGCGCCTTGTTGAGAGCCTCGGTGAAGTTGCGGCCGATGGCCATGGCCTCGCCGACGGACTTCATGTGGGTGGTGAGGGTCGAATCGGCGGCCGGGAACTTCTCGAAGGCGAAACGCGGCACCTTGACGACGACATAGTCGAGCGTGGGCTCGAAACTTGCCGGTGTCTCCTGCGTGATGTCGTTGGGGATCTCGTCGAGGGTGTAGCCGATTGCGACCTTGGCGGCGATCTTGGCGATCGGGAAGCCGGTCGCCTTGGACGCGAGGGCGCTCGAACGGGACACCCGCGGGTTCATCTCGATGACGACGATGCGGCCGTCTTGGGGGTTGACCGCGAACTGGATGTTGCAGCCGCCGGTGTCGACGCCGACTTCGCGAATGACGCCGATCGAGATGTCGCGAAGTCGCTGGTATTCGACGTCGGTCAACGTCATGGCCGGGGCTACGGTGATCGAATCGCCGGTGTGTACGCCCATCGGATCGAAGTTCTCGATCGAGCAGACGATGACGACGTTGTCGGCCTTGTCGCGCATGACTTCGAGCTCGTATTCTTTCCAGCCGATGATCGACTCTTCGAGCAGCACTTCGGTGGTAGGGCTCAGCGCGAGACCCGAACCGGCGATACGGTGCAGGTCTTCCTCGTTGTAGGCCATGCCCGAACCGGAGCCGCCCATCGTGTAGGAGGGGCGGACGACGACCGGATAACCAAGTTCCGTGACCGCGGCGAGACAGTCGTCCATCGAGTGGCAAATGACCGAATCGGCGACTTCGGCGCCCCACTCGGCAGGCAATCCCTCGACGACCCGTTTGAAGGATTCGCGGTTCTCACCTTTTTCGATGGCCTCAACGGAAGCACCTATGAGTTCGACGTTGTATTTCTCAAGGACTCCGTTGTCGTGCAACTGAATGGCCGCATTGAGGGCGGTCTGGCCGCCGAGGGTCGCGAGCAACGCATCGGGACGTTCCTTGGCGATGACCTTTTCGACGAATTCGGCAGTGATCGGTTCGACATACGTGGCGTCGGCAAATTCGGGATCGGTCATGATCGTTGCCGGATTGGAGTTGATGAGGACGACACGAATGCCTTCGTCGCGCAGGACGCGGCAGGCTTGGGTGCCGGAGTAATCGAATTCGCAGGCCTGGCCGATCACAATCGGCCCTGAGCCGATGACGAGGACCGAGGAAATGTCTTGCCGCTTTGGCATCAGGCAGTCACTTTCGAGTTGTTCATCAGGTCGACGAAACGATCAAAAAGGTAGGCGGCGTCGTGGGGTCCGGCCGCGGCTTCGGGGTGATATTGGACGCTGAAGGCAGGCGCTTCGAGGAGGGCGAGTCCCTCGACAACCTGGTCGTTGAGACCGACGTGGGTCACCCGGCCCGGGCCGTATGGCGTCTCGAAGGTGCCCTCGATCGGAGCATCGACTGCGAAACCATGATTGTGGCTGGTGATCTCGACCCTGCCGGTCGTTAGATCCTGGACCGGCTGATTGATGCCGCGGTGACCGTATTTGAGCTTGAAGGTGCCGAGGCCGAGCGCGCGGCCGAAAATCTGGTTGCCGAAGCAAATCCCGAAATAGGGAATGCGTTTGTCGAGTACCTCTTTGAGAAGCGCAACCGATCGATCGGCCGTGCCGGGGTCGCCGGGCCCGTTGGAAAAAAAGACGCCATCGGGTTTGACCGCTTCGATGTCCTCGATGGTCGCTGTCGCCGGCAAAATATGCACCTCGATGCCACGTTCGGCCAGGCGCTGGGGGGTCATGCCCTTGATGCCGAGGTCGACCGCGACGACGACGAATCTCTTGTCACCGATTGCCGGGACGACGTAGGGCTCGGCCGTGGTCACTTCGTCCATCAGGTCGGCACCGGCCATTTCCGGCGATCCCTTCACGATGGCCAGCAGCGCCTCGACGTTGTCGGAGACCGAACTGATGCCAACTCTCATCGAGCCGCGTTCGCGCAAGTGCCGGGTCAGCGCACGGGTATCGATCCCGCTGATCCCGACGATGCCCTGAGCGACGAGTTCTTCGTTGAGGGAGCGCGTTGCGCGCCAGTTGCTGGGCACTCGCGCAGGGTCTCGAACCACGTAGCCGGCGACCCAGATCTGCTGAGACTCGCTGTCTTCGTTGTTGACACCGGTGTTTCCGATGTGCGGGGCCGTCATCACGACGATCTGACGGCGGTAGGACGGGTCGGTCAGGGTTTCCTGATAACCGGTCATGCCGGTCGAAAACACCGCCTCGCCAACAGTCTGGCCGATGGCGCCGTAGGACTCGCCGCGGAACAGGCGGCCGTCTTCGAGCACGAGGATGGCTTGCCCGGGTAAATTGCGCTGCGTCATACGGAAGCCTTTGCGAGCTCGGAATTGAGGACGGTCGGATTGCCGCGCAGGAACGTCGCCACGACCTTGCCCGGGAGGGTCAGACCGGCATAGGGGTTGTTGCGCGAAAGCGAAGCCGTCTCATGGGCCTTGATGAGGCGCGTGGCCGCCGGGTCATAAAGCACTATGTTGGCCGGTTCCCCGACCGCAAGCGGACGCCCCTGATTGGAGACGCGACCGATGTCGGCCGGCTTGGCCGACATTGCGTCGGCGACCTGCGCCCACGTGAACCTGTCCGTGTCGACCATGGTTTGCTGCACGACCGACAGCGCGGTTTCGAGGCCGAGCATGCCGAAGGCCGCGGCCGACCATTCACATTCCTTGTCCTCCATCGGGTGCGGCGCATGGTCGGTTGCGACAATGTCGATAGTGCCGTCGGCGAGACCCTCGCGAACTGCGGCAACATCGTCGGCCGAACGCAGCGGCGGATTGACTTTGTAGATCGGGTCGTAGCTGCGCACGAGGTCATCGGTAAGCAGCAGGTGATGCGGAGTGACTTCGGCGGTGACGTTGATGCCGCGACTCTTGGCCCAGCGCACGATTTCCACCGAACCCCGCGTCGACACGTGGCACACGTGCAGTCGCGAACCGACATGTTCGGCGAGCAGCACGTCTCGGGCGACTATCGCTTCCTCGGCAACGGCGGGCCAACCGGTGAGGCCCAGTTCGCCCGACAGCGGGCCTTCGTTCATTTGCGCGTTCTCGGTGAGCCGCGGCTCCTGGGCGTGCTGAGCGATGACGCCGTCGAAAGCCTTGACATACTCCAGCGCCCGGCGCATCAGGACCGCATCGGAGACACATTTGCCGTCGTCAGAGAACACCCGGACGCAGGCGGCGGAGTCGGCCATCGCGCCGAGTTCGGCGAGCCGCTCCCCTGCGAGTCCGAGCGTCACCGCACCGACGGGCTGCACATCGCAGTAGCCGCCTTCGCGGCCGAGTCGCCATACCTGCTCGACGACGCCGGCGGTGTCAGCCACCGGATCGGTGTTGGCCATCGCGTGGATGCAGGTGAAGCCCCCACGGGCCGCGGCACGCGAACCGGTCAGCACCGTCTCGGCGTCTTCGCGACCGGGCTCGCGCACGTGGGTATGCAGGTCCACGAGGCCGGGGAGAGCGATCAGGTTGTCCGCGGGAATTTCGGTCGCGCCCTGCTTAATTTGTTTGGCGACATCGAGCCCTGTGCCGATCGCCGAGATCAGTCCGTTGTCGATCGCGATGTCGACGACGGCGTCGCCGAGAAGTCGGACATTGCGGATCACGTAGTTGCTCATGCACTGTCCTTAGCCATGGGGTCTTCTGTCTCTTCGGTGGTGCCGCTGAGCAACAGGTAGAGCACGGCCATGCGCACGGCCACACCATTGGTGACTTGCTCGACGATGACCGAGCGTTCGTGGTCGGCGACGTCGGCGGTGATTTCCATGCCGCGATTCATCGGGCCCGGGTGCATCACGATGGCATCTTGGGGCAGGCGATTCATCCGGGCGGCGTCAAGGCCATAACGGCGGCTGTATTCGCGGGCACTCGGGAAGAATGCGTCATTCATGCGTTCTTGCTGGACTCGCAACATCATGACAGCATCGGCCTTTTCGAGCGAGTCGTCCAGACTGTATGACGTCTCAACGGGCCACTGCTCGATGCCGACAGGCAGAAGCGTTGGCGGCGCGACGAGCGTGACATTGGCGCCGAGCGTATGGAGTAGAAGCACGTTGGAGCGGGCAACCCTGCTGTGAAGGACGTCGCCGACGATGGTGACGTTTTTGCCCTCGATGTCACCGAGATGGCGGCGCATCGTGAACGCATCGAGCAGCGCCTGCGTCGGGTGCTCGTGCGTGCCGTCACCGGCATTGATGACGACACCCTTGGTCCACTTGGCGTGGGCCAGACGATGCGGGGCACCCGAATGGTGGTGCCGGACGATAACGGCATCGGCCCCCATCGCCTGCAATGTCAGTGCGGTGTCCTTGAGCCCTTCGCCCTTGGAAGTACTCGAACCCTTGGCCGAGAAGTTGATGACATCGGCGGAAAGCCTCTTAGCCGCAGCCTCGAAAGAGATGCGGGTGCGGGTCGAATCCTCGAAGAAAAGGTTGACCACGGTGCGGCCGCGCAAGGTCGGGAGTTTTTTGATCGGCCGGCTCGCAATCGAGAGCATTTCCTCCGCGGTGTCGAGGATCGAGATGGCGTCCTCCTTGTTGAGGTCGCCGGCGCTCAGCAAATGTTTGATCACGTGTCCTCCCCCAATCCAATGCCACCAGCAGTGCCTCCGCCAGTGCCTCCATAGATGGTGACGCTGTCGCTGCCGTCGGTTTCCTGCACGCTGACCTTGACCTTTTCGGCGAGCGAGGTCGGCAGGTTCTTGCCGACATAATCGGCGCGAATCGGGAGTTCGCGGTGTCCGCGGTCGATCAGGACGGCGAGTTGCACGGCGCGTGGGCGGCCGAGTTCGGTGAGCGCATCGAGAGCCGCCCGGATTGTCCGCCCGGAGAACAGCACGTCATCGACGAGCACGACTATTTTGTCTTCGATGTCGTCGGGGATGTCTGTGTGTTCGAGCGGCCGGGCCGGTTTCGATCTCAGATCGTCGCGGTACATCGTGATGTCGAGCGCACCGGCGGTGATGGTGCGGCCCTCGACTTCGCCCATACGGGCGGCGATCCTCTTGGCTATCTGAACCCCCCTGGTCGGTATGCCGAGAAGGATCACATCGGCCGAACCGCGGTTACGTTCGAGGATTTCGTGGGTGATGCGCACCAATGCGCGGGCGATGTCCCCATCGTCAAGGACTGTGCGCGCCGTCGATTGGTCGTAGCCAGGCACCGGGGAACCGCTGGGCGGGACCATAGGTGACCTCCTTCTCCGCCTCACTGGACGGTGGTTAAAGGATGTCGTTCGTCGGCGAGTCTACCCGACGCCGCCCGCCAGTTTGCGGACGGCCAACGTGTTCCTGACCCCGTTCGCCTCCCCCGTCACAAGTTTCCCAGAAGATCGCAACGGCATACGCACCGCGGCAAACTGTCACACCACGCGGGAAGTTTCCCCCGTGACATGACAGCTTGCCGAGGCCTCGTGGGAAACCCCCAGGGCTGGTTGGCAGGGATTACTTGATGAAGCCCTCGTCCTTCAGGAACGTCTCGGCAACCTGCTCCGGCGGGAGCCCATCTGAGCTGACCTTGGCATTGAGCTTAGCCATGGCGTCAGTGGTGAGTATGTCGCTGAGCGGCTTGAGCACCTCAAGGATCGCCGGGTACTTCTTCGCGGTGTCTTCACGCAACACGACCGCACCGTTGTAGAGCGGGAAGAACTTCTTGTCGTCCTCCAATGCTTTCAGCCCAAGGGTTGCGATCCGTCCATCGGTGGTGAAAACTTCGCCGAAGTCGCATGCGCCCTTGTCGGTCTGGGTGTAGATCACGCCGGTGCCCAGCTTCTTGGTCTTGCCCTCCACGTTCATCCCATAGGTCTTCACGACGCCGGAGTAGCCGTCGGGCCGGCCGGCGAACTCGCTCTCCACGCAAATTGTGGCGTCGGCATTACTGTTGACGTATTTTGCCATGTCGGACATCGTCTGGAGATTGTTTTTCTCGGCGAACTCATCCGTCGTGGCGAACGCGTACGTGTTGTTGAACGGCGCCGGATTGCCCCAGACAAGGCCGTTCTTCGACAAGTCTTCAGCTTTGACCGCGTCGAACTGCGCTTGCGGATCCTGAATCGGGGTGTCATGGCCAAGATAGGTGATCCAGCCGGTCCCGTTGTAGTCCCAGTAGACGTCTATCTTGCTGGACTTCAGAGCATTGCGGGTTGCCGTGCTGCCCTGGATGTTTGTCTTGTCGCTGACAGTGGCCCCGGCAGCTCGCAGCATCTGAATGGTCAGCTGGCCGAGCAGAAGTTGCTCGTCGAAATCCTTCGAACCAACCACCAGGCTCGCGCCCTTCAGTGCTGCCGGATCGACAGATCCGGCCTTGATGCTCTTGCCGCCGCCGTCGTTACTCGCCCCGAGGCCACAGCCCCCCAAAATGAGAGCAATCACGGCGGCGCCGGCGGTCAGTGATGTTCGGTGTCGAAGCATCTTCAAGGTCGAAATCTTCATGGTCGTGCCTTTCCATTGTCTATCAGGTATGTGCAGGTCTAGCGGATGCCGCGCGGCGTGAACCCTCGCTGGATCAAACCAGCGGCCCAGTCGACGAGGAGTGCGAGTACGGCGATCAAGAGACTGGCCAGCACGAGTACCTCGTTGCGACCGAGCTTGATGCTTCCGAACAACAGACCCCCGAGCCCACCGGCACCGATGTAGTCGCCGAAGGCCACGGTGGCGACGGCCAGCACCAGGGCCGTGCGCGCGCCGGCTCCGATGATGGGGATCGCGAGCGGAAGTTCGACCCGAAAGAGAATACCGGCTCCCGACATACCCATCCCACGGGCGGCGTCTTTCACGCCGGCGTCGACTTGCTGCAACCCGACGATCGTGTTGCGAAGCACCGGGAGAACGCTATACAACGTGAGTATCGCGACCACCGCCCACAATCCGATGTAGAAGATGCCGATGATCGCGAGCAGTCCGACGCTGGGTGCAGCCTGTCCGGCATTCGCGACGGCGAGGATACCCGGAGAAACCCACTGGAACGGCCGCCGCGTGACGAGGACTCCGAGTGGTACGGCTATGGCCATAACGAGCACTGCGACGAGCAGGCTGATCTGCAAGTGATCAAGGGTCTGCCTCAAGACCGCGCCCGGTTCGACGGCCTTCTGCACGATCGAGTCGAGATTGGCGGTGGCAAGATAGGACGCGTAGGCGCCGACAGCGGCGGCGCACAGCAGCGGCACCAGCAAGTCGGTCCAGGTGAAGACCGACTGCCCGGCTCGCCTGGCGCCGGGCGTCATCTCCATCTGGGGCGCGTCCCGAATGCCGTCGTTCCGGCGATTCACGCCAACGGCATCGCTCACGTCAGGCCCTCCTCGGGGCCGGCGCCCGGCACGCCGTCAGACTCCTCGCGGAGCTCACGAACCCGGGACAGCAGGTCGTCGAGGGTGATGCTTCCAACGACAGTGCCCCGTCGTACGACCGCCAACGTGTCATGTCCTTGTCCAAGCATCATGTCGAGAACGTCGTTCAATGTCGCCTTGATCGAAATCGCCAAGGGATCGCGGCCCGCCGCTGCCGCCGGACGAAGATCCATCTCGGACAGCCGCACGAGTGCGAGCCGCTTCAGCGTCGCGCCGCGTCCGATGAAACCCTCGACGAACTCATCGGCCGGATTGGCGAGGATCTCGCTGGGCGTCGCATACTGGGCTATTGCCGAGCCTTCGCGCAGGATCGCAATCCTGTCGCCGAGCTTGATGGCTTCGTCGAAGTCGTGGGTAACGAACACTATCGTCTTCCCCAGATCCTCCTGGAGGGACAAAAACTCATCCTGCAGACGTCCACGGGTGATCGGGTCCACCGCCCCGAAGGGCTCGTCCATCAACATGATCGGCGGGTCGGCCGCCAACGCACGCGCCACACCGACTCGCTGCTGCTGACCGCCGGAAAGCTGCCGCGGATAGCGGTGTCGGTAGTCGTTCGGTTCGAGACCGACCAATACGAGCATCTCGTCGACGCGGTCGTGAATCTGGCTCTTGGGCCATTTGAGCATCTTGGGCACAAGCGCCACGTTTTGGGCGATCGTCAGGTGTGGGAACAGGCCGACCTGCTGGATGACGTAGCCGATGGTACGTCGGAGTTTGACATCATTGAGGGAAAGCACGTCCTGGCCGTCAATAGTGATACTGCCCGAAGTCGGCTCGATCAGGCGGTTGATCATCCGCATGGTCGTTGTCTTGCCGCAGCCCGAAGGCCCTACCAGCACCACGATCTCGCCGGCCGGGATCTCCAGGCTCAGCGAATCAACGGCAGGTTTCTCAGTGTCCGGATACTTCTTGGTGACGCTCTCGAGGACGATGGGAACACCTCGTGCCCGCGTGCTGTCAACTTCGGCAGGTGTGGATGTCGTGAGAATCGAGTCAGTCACGGAGCCCCCTCGGGGTGGTGAATTTGCGGATGAGCACGAAAGCAAGATCGAGCACGAGAGCGAGCAGGATGACCAGGATCGTTCCAGCCACCGCCTCGTTGAAAGTGTTCACCGACCCGAGAGCCGACAGCGCGTGCAAGATTCCTTCACCGAGTCCCGGCCCCCTGACGTATGCGGCGATCACGACGATGCCGACGGTCAACTGCGCGGCGACCCTGATGCCGGTCAGGATCACCGGCCACGCGATGGGCAACTCGATCTGGAGCAGGATCCGCGACCGGGCCATACCCAAGCCCCGCGCCGCGTCGATCATGTCGGCGTCGACACCCTGCAGGCCCACCACGGCATTCCGGATGATCGGAAGCAATGCATACAGGACGAGGATGGGAAAAGCCGTCTGCAGCCCGAGTCCGGTGATCGGAATCATCAGCCCGAACAGGGCGATCGATGGCAGCGTGAACATGACTGACGACGTGCTGACGGCTGCCGTCGAGGCAAAGTCGGAACGGTAAACGAGGATCGCGATGACCAGCCCCAAGGCTGCGGCACATGCGATCACATAGACAGACAGGAGCAGATGTTGCTCGGTGTCGAAAATGAGTTGGGATCGGAATGTCTTGAGGTATTCGAAGAAAGAAAGTCCGCCCATACACATCCTCTTTTCATTTTGGCCATCGTCTGTTGCATCACGCTACTGCAATGTCCCATCCTACGCAGCGGACCCGAGAGGAACGGCGAGCCGGCCGAGCGGACTTATCACAGACCTGCTGGGAAACATATTAACTGGTGAGGGTGGGTTTGAGCTGGATGAGTTTGGAGAGAAGGCCGTTGATGAACGCCGGGCTTTCCTCGGTGGACAAGTCCCTCGCGAGGTTGACGGCTTCGCTGACGGCGACCGGATCGGGCACATCGTCAACGTAGAGAATCTCGTAGGCACCGATGCGCAGCAGATTGCGGTCGACGCCGGGCATACGGCCCAAGGTCCAGCCCACAGAGTTCTCGGTCAACAGGTCGTCGATGCGCGTTTGTTCGGCCACAACACCTTCGACCAGCGTCACCGTGTAGTCGTTGACGGGAGGATCGCCGGCGAGCCGGCGAGCGGCCAGCGTCTGACCGAGCGGAATGCTCTGGAGTTCACATTCGAACAGGATGTCCAGTGCCCGTTTGCGTGCCTTGGTGCGTGCAGCCATCAGGCTTGCACGCGACCGAGATAGCTGCCGTCACGAGTGTCGACCTTGACCTTTTCGCCGTTCGTGATAAAAAGCGGCACCTGAATCTCGCGGCCAGTCTCGAGTTTGGCGGGCTTGGTGCCACCGCTGGAACGGTCACCCTGGAGGCCCGGTTCGGTGTAGTCGATGAGGAGTTCGACCGAGGCGGGAAGTTCGATGTAGAGCGGCAGGCCTTCGTGCATCGCGACCATGGCTTCCTGGTTTTCGAGAAGGAAGTCCTTCGCGCCGCCAACTGTCGCTTCGGAGATGTTCAACTGGTCATACGTCGCGGTGTCCATGAACACGTAGCTGTCGCCGTCGTGATAAAGGTATTGCATGTCGCGCTTGTCGACATTGGCCGTCTCGATCTTCAGCCCGGAGTTGAAAGTCTTGTCGACGGTTTTGCCGCTCAACACGTTCTTGAGCGTCGTCTTGACCATCGCACCACCTTTGCCGGGCTTGTGGTGCTGGAACCAGATCACCGACCACAACTGTCCGTCGAGGTCGAGGACCATACCGTTCTTGATGTCGTTCGTGGTTGCCATCAGGCGAGCTCCAACAGATCTTTGGTCATCATGGTGAGTACCTCGGGGGCCCCCGACGTCACGACAACAGTGTCTTCGATTCGCACTCCCCCACGACCCGGCAAGTAGATACCCGGTTCCATGGTCATGACGGTGCGGGGCTCCATCTTACCTGCGTCGCGATTGGTTATGAACGGGTCCTCGTGTATCTGAAGTCCCACTCCATGACCGAGCCCGGTCGTGAAGCTTTCGAGCCAGCCAGCACTTTCCAAGACTTTTCGAACTGACTCCAGTGACTTCGCGACTGGTATGCCGTCACGGAGTTGGTCGAGGCCCGCGGCTTGCGCCTCCTGGACGGCCGTGTAAATCTCCCGTTGCCAGTCCGCGGCCTTGCCGGCGACGAACGTACGCGTGCAGTCGGCGTGATAACCGTCGACGCGGGCACCGAAGTCCATCTTGAGCAGGTCGCCGGTTTCGACGAGTCGATCGGTCGGTGCATGATGCGGGATCGCCGAGTTTGGGCCGGTGGCCAGAATCGTGTCGAACGCAATCGCCTCGGCACCGAGTTCATACATTCGGCTCTCCAGATCTCGGGCAATGTCTCGCTCGCTGCGGCCGACGAGCGGTCCGGCGATCAGCCCCTCGAGTGCGCGGGTTGACAACGCACAAGCCCGGCGAAGCGTTTCGATTTCGGTCTCGTCCTTGACTTCGCGCAATTGCTCGACGCGGCGCTGCAGCGACACCAGCGTCGCTCCCGGCGTAGCCTCGGCGAGCAGGGCATAGGCGTCGACGCTGAGCGCATGGGTCTCGACCGCCCATTGCCCCGACTGCATCCGAGCGGCGGATTGTTTGGTCAGTTCGCGGGTGATCTCATGCTCGATGCCGATGACTTCGTCGGCGGCCTGGTCTTTGTAGCGGCCGTCTGTGAGAAACACAGCACTGCCTTCGGAGTTCAGCCAGAGTGCGCCGTTCGAGCCGGTGAAACCGGTCAGGTAGCGGACATTGATGAGGTTGCCGATGAAAGCACCGGCCAGGTCCCGTTCCTGCAGCGTGGCGGCGAGACTGTTGCGTCGCTCGGCGTGGATCGTCATCGGGTGATCTGTGCGTATGCGGCCCGCAGCATCTCATCATCGGGACCGGCGAGGATCACGGGATGATCGAGCGATTCGAGCACGACGAAACGCAATTGCGAACCCCGGGACTTCTTGTCGAGCCTCATCGCCGCCAACAATTCGTCGAAGGCACCCGATCGGTAAGTTGTCGGCAATCCGACGAGGCCGAGGATGTGCCGATGGCGGGCCACGAGTTCGGGTGAGATGCGGCCGCTGAGCCCCGACAACTCGGCGGCAAAAACCATACCGACCGAAATCGCTTCGCCGTGGCGGACCGTGTAATTCTCGAGTCGCTCGATTGCATGGCCGAGCGTATGACCGTAGTTGAGCGCTTCGCGGCCGATCGAGCCGTCCGGCCCCAGGCCCGACTCACGAAGGTCGCCGGCAACCGTTTCGGCCTTGACCGCAATCCCCTTGATGATGAGTTCGGTCATGATCGGGCCGGACACGTCAAGAGCGGCCCCGGGTGCGGCTTCGACCAGGTCGAGAATCGTCGGGTCGCTGATGAATCCGCACTTGATGATCTCCGCCAGGCCGCTTCGCACCTCCGTCATCGGGAGAGTTGCCAGCGTGTCGAGTTCGCACAGGACGCCCGCGGGCTCATGAAAAGCACCGACGAGATTTTTGCCGGCTTCGGTGTTGATACCGGTCTTGCCGCCAACTGCCGCATCGACCATACCCAGGACCGTGGTGGGGACCGAGACGAGTTTTACACCGCGCAACCAGCTGGCGGCGACAAAGCCGGCGACGTCCGTGGTCGCTCCCCCACCGAGACCGACGACCGCGTCAGAGCGGGTGAACCCGGCCTGACCGAGGATTCCCCAACAGAACGCAACGACGTCCGCCTGTTTGGCGGCTTCGCCCTCGGGAACTTCGATCAGGTGGACGTCCATACCGTCGGCTACGAGGGGATCGCGCAAGTCATGGGCTCGACCGACGAGCGCTGCCGAGTGGATGATCGCGACACGGGCGACGCCTTCGCCCAAAAGCCCCCGAAGTTCGGCGTGCACGCCGTTGCCGATGACGACGTCGTAGGGCGATGCGGTGGCGACGCTAAGGCGGGTCTGACTCACATTTTCTCCTGAAGGCAGGCGACAACGCTCTCGGCAACCTGCTCGGCATCGAGGTCGTCGGTGTCGATAATGAAGCTGGCAACCTCACCGTAGAGGACGCGGCGTTCGTCCATGAGCAGCTTGAGTTGGGCACGCACATTTCCGAGCAGCAGCGGGCGATTGGCGTTCATTCCAACACGTTTGACGGCTGCGGTCAGGCCGACATCGAGAAAGACGACACATTCGGCCTTGAGAAGTTCGCGGATATTGCGGTTGATCACGGCACCGCCGCCGAGGGCGAGGACGCCCTCGTGACTGGCAAGGGCATCTCTTACCGCGGCGGTCTCACGTTCGCGGAAATAACCTTCGCCTTTGTCGATGAACACTTCGGCGACTGACATCGATTCGGCGCGCACGATGTCCTCATCGGTATCCCGCATTGCGGCTCCGAGTCGCGCGGCGACCGCGGTGGCAACCGTGGTTTTGCCCGCGCCGGGAGGACCGACCAGGACGACGATCGGACTCATCGGAGCCTCAAGGCTGCGAGATAACTATCGACGTTGCGCTTGGTCTCAACGACCGAGTCACCGCCGAATTTGTCCAGGATCGAGTTGGCCACGGTCAAGGCGACCATCGCCTCGGCGACGATTCCTGCGGCCGGTACCGCGCATACGTCAGAGCGTTGATGGTGGGCGCGGGCTTCTTCTCCGGTGGCGACATCGATCGTCCGCAAGGCTCGGGGCACGGTGGCGATCGGCTTCATGGCGGCGCGCACTCGCAGCAATTCACCTGTCGTCATGCCGCCTTCGGTGCCTCCGGAGTGTCCCGAGGTTCGCCGAATACCCTCGTCTGTGTTGATGATTTCGTCATGGGCGAGCGATCCGCGGGTGCGGGCGAGTTCGAAACCATCGCCAATTTCGACGCCCTTGATCGCCTGGATGCCCATCAATGCCCCCGCGAGTTGGGAGTCGAGCCGTTTGTCCCAGTGCGTATGCGCGCCGAGACCGGGAGGAAGTCCTTCGACGACGACTTCGACAATGCCGCCGAGGGTGTCGCCGTCTTTATGAGCGAGGTCGATCTCGGCGACCATGGCAGCACTCGTCTCGGGGTCGAAACACCTGACCGGGTCGGCGTCGAGCGCTTCCAGGTCGGCTTTGCGCGGGATGACGCCAGCGGGCGCTTTGGCTTTTCCCAACTCGACGACGTGCGACACGATGGTCGCGCCGGTGACCTGCTCGATGAATTGGGCGGCGATTTCGCCGAGGGCGACGCGCGCCGCGGTTTCGCGGGCACTGGCACGTTCGAGGATCGGCCGGGCCTCATCGAAGCCGTATTTCTGCATGCCGGCGAGGTCGGCGTGGCCAGGACGCGGACGGGTCAACGGTGCATTGCGCTTGAGACCGTCGAGAATCTTCGGATCGATCGGATCGGCCGACATGACCTGATCCCATTTGGGCCATTCGCTGTTGCCGATGCGCAGAGCAATCGGTCCGCCCAAGGTCAGTCCGTGGCGGATGCCACCGACGATCTCGAGTTCGTCCTGCTCAAACGTCATACGGGCCCCACGGCCGTAACCGAGGCGACGACGAGCCAGAGCAGCCTGGATGTCCTTGCTGGTCACGCGCACACTGGCCGGCAACCCTTCCAGGACGGCAACGAGTGCAGGGCCGTGAGACTCTCCGGCGGTCAACCAACGCAGCATGTGCCCAAGTCTCCCACCACTCCCGCCCCAAGTTTCCCAGGAGGTCCCCGAAAACTGTTACTGATAACACGTTGCAACCTGTTATCGATAGCAGAAACCTGGGTCATGCTGGGAAACTTGTGACTCGGCTAGAGGAAGGTCGGGGACCAGGATGCGCCGACGATGGCCCCGAGGATTAGATAGGGCCCGAAGGCGAAACCCTTGCGATCGACGAGTTTGAAGAGCGACAAGACGATCGAAAAGGCTGCACCGAGGGCGAAACCGAGCCACAGTCCCCAGATAACTTCCGAACCGCCGAGGGCGCCGAGCGCCAGACCGAGACCCAGGGACAACCGCACATCGCCGTAACCGATGCCTTGTCGGTAGAGCCGGTACATGAGCCGGAAGATCAGATAAACCACAACGCCGCCGATGAGTCCGCGTTGCAGGATCGACCAATCGCCTTCGACCACGGCCGCCAGGATCAGCAGCACGAAGACGACGAAGTTGAACGGATAGACAATCACAAACGGCAGAAGCCGGGTATGCCAGTCGATGAAAGCCAGCCAGGCGCCGACTCCGGCCACGACGACCCAGACGGGAACCAGCCAGGCAATGTCGATCCGAGAGGCCACGAGGCCTGCCGCGATCGCTGCCACGACGCCGAGCCACAGGCTGAGCCGAGGCCTGGCAGCAAGATCGGCATAGCGCAGTTTGTCGTCCGCGGGTTCCTCGGGTTCGGGGATCCGGGCGAGGACAGTGGGCCCGCACGCGCCGATGAAGCCCGCGGCGACGACGGCGCCCAACCAAACAATCATGAGCGACCCTAGCGAGCGGCGAGTTCAGCCAACGCGGCATCGCGCAGCAGATCGACGTCGACCGGGCTGCCCGTCATGAGTTCCACCTGGAACGTCGCCTGATGCGCCAACAGGTCGAGGCCCGAAACCAGTGGAACGCCCGCCTCCTTCGCGGCTTTCGCCAACGGCGTCGGCCAGGGATCATAAATCACGTCAAACACCGCGTGTGCGGAGTCGACCAGGTCATGAGCGTTCTGGCGTACGACTTTTTCCGGGACGGTCGATACCAGCAGGTCGACGACGTCGATCAGCGGTTTGTCGATCTCGCGAACGACGACGTCGACTCCGGCCTCCCGGGCGACCGCGACGGCTTCCTCGGCGCGGCTGGGGTCGCGGACGACGAATTCGAGGTGCTCGACGCCTTTGGAAGCCAAGGCGTAAGCGATCGATGCCGCGGTCGCGCCGCCGCCGAGGATGCGGGCCGTTTTGGTCTTGCGGACGCCACGTTCAGTCATGGCCGAAAGGGCACCGGCGCAATCGGTGTTACTCGCAATGATCTGACCGTCACGAAATTCCACCGTATTGGCAACATTGAGAATGCGGGCAACCTTGGTCACCTCGTCGGCGAGACCTATCACTTCACGTTTGAGTGGCATCGTCAGCGAAAGGCCCCGCCAGGACTCATCACAACCCTGCATGAAAGCTGCCAGTTCGGACTCGGCGACTTCGATGGCTCCATACGTCCAGTCGAGACCGAGGTAGGCATAGGCGGCCCGGTGCATGACCGGCGACAACGAATGGTTGATGGGTTTTCCGAGAACAGCGCAACGTGTGTTCATCAGCAACTTTCTGAACTGCGGCAGAACTCCTGGAGTTTGGCCACGGCCTTGTTGTGTTCGGCGAAGGTGTCCGAAAAAATGGTGTCCCCGGTGTCGAGGTTGACGGCGACAAAGTAGAGCCAGCTGCCGTCAGCCGGGTTGAGCGCCGCTTCGATAGTCTTCTGGCCCGGCGAACCGATCGGTCCCGGTGGCAGTCCCGTGTGCTGGTAGGTGTTGTAGGCGGACTGGTTGTTGCGTTCGGCATCTGTCGTGAAGACATCGCCCTTGCGCTGGCTGACGTACGCCACCGTCGAGTCAAGCTGGAGGGCCATACCGGCTTTGATGCGGTTGTAGAGGACACGTGCGACCTTGGGATAGTCCGCATCCTGTTTGGCTTCGTATTCGAGGATGCTGGCCACCGTGAGGATTTCTTCGGAACTGAGGCCAAGCGCTTCGGCGCGGGTGCCGATGTCGAGATCCTTTTCGACCGCGAGAGTCTCGGCCACCATCGACTGGAGCAGTTCAGTCGCCGTGGTGCCGGGTTCGACCGTGTAGGTCGCCGGGTAGAGGTAGCCCTCGGGGTTGTTATTGGCCGCTGCGGGAAGCCCGAGCGTTTCGGGCTTCTTGAGAGCCGCCGTGAGGTCGGCCTGCTTGAGGTCCGAGCCTTTGACGATGGCCGACACGATCTGGCCGACCCGTGAGCCTTCGGGAATGGTGACTTTGCCTTCGACCCGGTTGGCCTTGTCGCTGAGTTCACGCAGGGCGAAGTCGGCAGACATCTGTTTGCGGAGTTTGTAGAAACCGGGCTGAATCGACTGGGACCGCGCGTCCTTGAGTGACAATTGGTAGAACGACTCGGCGCTCTTGATCACACCGGCCTTTTTGAGGGCATTGGCGATCGCCATGCCATCAGCTCCGGAGGCGACCTCGAAAACCACGTTGCCGGCACCCTGACCGGTGTAATCAGCCGGGCCGTTGAGATAAGTCGAAGCCTTGCCCCACGCCTTGTATCCGCCGAAGACGAGAACGACAACTATGAGCAGAGCGAGCAGCCGCCTGAGCCACAGCCTTCTTTTTCTGGCCGGCGTCGCACGACGGCGACCGGGATGCGGGCGTTTCGAACCGCCGCCCGTCACCAAGTCAAGGCCGCTATCAGTCATGATTCCTCACAGGGTCTCGCCTGGCACAGACCCGCTGGTCCGTTCGGTGTCCAAGGCTGTTTGCAAAATCACCGTGGCCGCTGCCTGATCGATGACGCTGCGTTTCTTTGCTCGGGACTTCGCGCTATGTCTCAACAAACTGTCAGCAGTAATCGTAGACATTCTTTCGTCGAAAAGCCGAATGGGCACCGGTGAAATACGCTCCGCAAGTTGACCTGCGAACACACGGACCTTAACGGCCGCCGGGCCTTCACGGCCCGACAGGGACAAAGGCAAACCGACGACGCATTCGACCGGTTCGAACTCGGCCACAATCGCGGCGAGGCGGTCCATCGCCTGTTTTCCAGCCGCCACGGTCTCGACCGGAGTCGCGATCATTCCGGCAGGGTCGCTCACGGCGACACCGATGCGAACATCGCCCACATCGATGGCTATCCGGCGACCTTGGCGCATACTCAGCGGCCGATTTCGGCTTCTACGGCCGCGAAAGCAGCGTCGATTCCACTGAGATCGGTGCCGCCACCCTGGGCGACGTCATTCTTGCCGCCGCCACGACCGCCGATCTTGGCACCGACTATCCCGATGAGGGTGTTGGCCGACAGGCCTTTGGTTTGAGCGGCGTCATTGAGAGCAACTATCGCCGACGGTTTGTCGCCGGCGGTGCCGATGACGACGACGACCGCAGGCCGGTCTTTGAGCCGGCCACGGATGTCGAGGGCGAGACTGCGCACATCGCCACCACCGGCCCCCTCGGCGCGGTGGCGGACGTAGGCCACCTCCCCGACGTCCTTGGCAGCAGCGGCGATGTCGCCGGCAGCTCCGAGAAGTTGCTTGGCCTTGATGCGTTCGATTTCCTTCTCGGCCGTACGGAGTCGTTCGAGCACGTCCTGTACGCGGGCCGGCACATCATCGTGTTGGGTCTTGAGGAGTTCGGTCAGTTGAGAAACAACGTCACGTTCGCGGGCGAGGTATTGAAAGCCCTCGAGTCCGACAAGGGCTTCGATTCGGCGGTTGCCCGAGCCCACCGAACCGTCGGACGTGACGACGACCGTGCCGATTTGCGAAGACCGTTGGACATGAGTGCCACCGCAGAGTTCACGCGACCACGGGCCACCGATCTCGATGACGCGGACATCCTCGCCATAGGTTTCACCAAACAGGGCGAGCGCACCGATTTCGCGGGCCTTCTCCAACGTCATGGTGTTCGCCGAAACGGGAAGGTCCTGTCGCAGCGCCCGATTGGCCGCGTCCTCGACATCGTGCAACTGCTCCGGCGAGAGCGCCCCGTTCCAGCCGAAGTCGAGCCGGAGATAACCCGGTCGGTTGTAGGAACCAGCCTGCAATGCTGTCGGGCCGAGGATCTCGCGCAATGCCGCGTGGACGACGTGTGTGCCCGAGTGAGCCTGGCAGGCGCCCAGTCGCCACTGCGGATCGACTTGTGCCTCAACAGTTGCAGCTGAACTCAATGCGCCTTCGATCACGCGAACCTGGTGGACGACGAGTCCGCGCACCGGCCTTTGGACGTCGAGGACTTCGGCTCGGCCGCCGTCCCACGCCAGGTGGCCGGCATCGGCGTTCTGGCCACCCGATTCGGCATAAAACGGGGTGCGGTTGAGGATGACCTCGGCGATGCTGCCTTCGCCGACCTCCGAAGCCTCTGAGTCATCGAGCAGGATGCGCTTGACCGAGGACTCGGTCTGAAGCGTCGAGTAGGCAAGCCATTCGGTCGGGCCGAAGGCGTCGAGGGCGCTGCGATAAATCGAGGTGTCGGCGTGTTGACCCTTTTTGGACTTGGCATCGGTCTTCGCCCGGGTGCGCTGCTCGGCCATGAGGGCGCGAAATCCCTCTTCGTCCACGTCGAGGCCTTGTTCGGACGCCATTTCGAGGGTGAGGTCGATCGGGAAGCCGTACGTGTCGTGCAACTGGAAAGCGGCATCGCCATCGACCCGCGTTTTGCCGCTCGCCTTGATTTTGCCGGCGGCAAGGTCGAAGATCTGCGTGCCCTTGACGAGGGTCTGGCCGAACGCGTCCTCTTCGGCATACGCAATGGCCGAAATGCGGGCGAAATCCGCCGCCAGTTCGGGGTAGGAAGTCTTCATTTTTTCGAGGCTGACCGGCAACAGTTCGGGCAGCGAACTGTCCTCATATCCGAGGAGTCGCATCGAACGAACGGCCCTTCGCAGCAACCGGCGCAGGACATAACCGCGTCCCTCGTTGCCGGGCGTGACGCCGTCGCCAATCAGCATCAGGGCACTTCGCACATGGTCGGCGACGACGCGGAACCGTATGTCGTTCTCGCGGTTGGTGCCATAGGCCTTGCCGGAGAGTTCGACCGCCTTCTCGATGACCGGGAACACCTCATCGATCTCGTACAGGTTTTCCTTGCCCTGGAGAAGGAATGCGACGCGTTCGAGGCCCATGCCAGTGTCGATATTCTTGTCGGGCAATTCGGCCAGGATCTCGTAGCCATCCTTGCCGTTTCCTTCGCCGCGAATGTTCTGCATGAAGACCAGGTTCCAGATCTCCAGGAACCGCTCCTCATCGACGACGGGGCCGCCCTCGGGCCCATAGCCAGGGCCCCGATCATAGAAGATTTCGCTGTCGGGCCCGCATGGCCCAGGAATGCCCATCGACCAGTAGTTGTCGGCCATCCCGCGGCGCTGAATCCGGTCGTCAGGAAGCCCAGTGATCTGCTTCCAGAGTTCGATCGATTCGTCGTCGGTCTTATAGACGGTCGGCCAGAGTCTGTCCCCGTCAAAGCCGAGCCCACCGTCATCCTGTGACTTGGTCAACAGGTCCCAAGCGAATTCGATCGCGCCAGCCTTGAAGTAATCACCAAAGGAAAAATTGCCGCACATTTGAAAAAATGTTCCGTGCCGTGTGGTCTTGCCGACTTCCTCGATGTCGAGGGTCCGCACACACTTCTGAACGCTGGTGGCGCGCCCCCACGGCGGCGTCTCCTGGCCGGTGAAATACGGAACAAACGGCACCATGCCGGCGCCGACGAACAGCAGGTTCGGGTCGTTGAAGAGCAACGGCGCCGAGGGCACGACAGTGTGTCCGTTGGCTTCGAAGTGTGCGAGAAAACGCCTGCGAATTTCCGCAGTGTCCATCAGGGCTGTTCCTTTTCGTCGAGGTGAGTAGCTTTGAGTTCGAGCGGGCTGAGCTCAAGGGGAAGAGCGAGGTCGTTGGCAATGCGGTGTTCGCGAGCGTTCATACCGTCCTGCATTTCAGCGCTGAACGCCCGCCAACCGACACCGAGAGCGCTGGCTTGGTCGACGAGTCCTGACGGTGTCAATCGGTAGGCAGCGCGTTTGGCCTTGAAGGAGCCATAGAGACCGGCGGCCGAGCCGGCGGCAAACCAGATGAGGCGGGGATTCATGACTCCACCTGCCCGGTCGGAGCGTGGGTTGGGGCGGGCAGTTCGCCCAGCCAGGCCTCGGTGACTGCAGGCGACTGGTCAATGGACCGCGTTGGTGTCGGGTGTTCGATCCGGGCGGCCTGCCTGGCGGCACGTTTTCGCTGCCGACGACGGCTCTGAAATTCGCGGCGCATCAGCCCCATGATCTTGTCGCGGCTCTCCGGGCGCAGCGCGTGGGCCAGCCCGTGGCTGAGCACAGAGACCCGGACCAGCGGCCGGTTCATCGTGGCGTCAACGATTTGTCGTGGGGTCGGCGCGACGATGACACGCCCCTCGACGATGGCGACAACTTGGTCCGGTGGATCGATGATTGAGGTGCGGAGCGCCAGCGGAGCTTTGAAATCAAGGGGTGCCCCCGTCGATGGGCTCTCATCAACCGGCGCACCGTTGGCAGATCCGGCGCGGCGCGCGGCTCTTACGGCGATGAACGCGGCAACAAGAGCGATCACGGCCAAGGCAGCCGTCATCACGAGAAGAAGTTGCTCGGAGGACATGGTCAGGAGCCTACCCGTCCACTTCCCAGAGAGATTTGTTCCCAGAGAAATTTGCCGAGAGAGATTTGTCGATCACCATCTGGGTTTGGCGAAGAACACGACTTCCGTGCGATTGCCTTTCACTATATGCACGCCTCCGGGATGATTCATCCCCGAGACGTTGGGCTTCGATCGGTTCATCGTCAATCCTTCGCCGGCTGGGTCGCCAGACAAAGTCCAGGAGAAACGGGCCTTTCGCTCAGCCGCTTTCGTCGGCAAGTATTTTGCGGATGATCGCAAGCCGTTTCTTGAGCATCGCTTCTTCCCCGTGCTCACTCGGCTCGTAGTATCTGGCACCGTTTACCTCGTCCGGCGCATACTGCTGGCTGACGATTCCACGCTCATCGCTGTGAGCGTATTTGTAGTCGTGGCCGTGACCGAGTTTCTTGGCGCCGGCGTAGTGGGCATCGCGCAGCGCCGGCGGAACCGCTCCGACCTTTCCGGCGCGGATATCGGCGATCGCCGCGTCGATGGCGCGTATGACGGCATTGGATTTCGGCGCGAGGGACAAGGTGATGACGGCCTGCGCCAGTGTGATGCGGGCTTCGGGGAATCCGATCATCGCGACGGCTTCGGCGGCGGCCACTGCGGTTTGCAATGCGGTCGGATCGGCCATACCGATATCTTCGCTGGCCAAGATCATGAGGCGGCGCGCGATAAAGCGCGGGTCCTCCCCCGCTTCGATCATCCGGGCAAGGTAGTGCAGAGCCGCATCAACGTCCGAACCCCTCATCGACTTGATGAAGGCGCTGATCACGTCGTAGTGCTGATCGCCTTGGCGGTCGTAGCGGACGGCGGCCTTGTCGACGGCGAGGGCGGCATCACCGACGTCGACCTCGGTCTTGTTCTGAGCTTTGGCGGCCCCGGCGGCCGCTTCGAGGTAGGTCAACGCGCGGCGGCCGTCACCGCCAGCCAGCCTGGTCAAGTGGTCGCGGGCCTCATCGGTCAGGGTGATCGCACCGTCGAGGCCCCGTTCGTCGGCGACGGCCCGGTCGATCAGTGTGGCGATGTCTTCGTCTTCGAGGGATTCGAGGGTCAGTAGCAGCGACCGTGAAAGGAGCGGTGAGATGACGCTGAAGTGCGGGTTTTCGGTGGTCGCCGCCACGAGCGACACCCAACGGTTTTCGACGCCAGGCAGAAGTGCATCCTGCTGAGCCTTGCTGAAACGGTGAACTTCGTCGACGAACAACACGGTTTCGGTGCCGCTGGCGGCCAATGCCCTTCGGGCGCCGGCGATGACTTCGCGAACTTCCTTGACGCCGGCGGACACTGCTGAGACTTCGACGAAGCGCCGGTTGGTATGGCCGCTGATGAGCGAAGCGATAGTCGTCTTGCCGGTGCCAGGAGGCCCCCACAAGAGGATCGTCAACGGTTGGTCGCCGTCAATGACCTGGCGCAGCGGCGAGCCGGGGGCGAGGAGATGCTCCTGGCCTATAAGTTCGTCCAGCGTCTTCGGCCGCATACGGACCGCCAATGGTGCGGAAGCGTGATCGGAGCCGCTCAGGCTGCCGCTGCCGGACACGATCGGCGCAAGCTCAGGCGTGTCAGGGAGGTTGAACAGTCCGTCAGAACTCACGCCCCCACCCTAACTGTCCCCACTGTCACCAAGATTTGGCCGCTGTAGCACCTCGGATCATCGGTTTCTCGCTGAATACGGTGCTTTGTCCGCCAAATCTCGGTGCCTAAGCTTCGGGCACGTGTTTCTTGAGCACCGCGTCGACGCCGGTTTCTTTGCGTTGGGCCGCGGTGATCGGCGTCGGCGCACCGGTCAGCGGGTCGGCCCCCGAGGCAGTCTTGGGAAACGCCATGACGTCACGGATCGAATCGGCGCCGGTGAGCAGCGCCAGCACCCGGTCGATGCCGAGCGCGATTCCGCCATGCGGTGGCGGACCGAACTTGAAGGCCTCGAGGAGGAAACCGAACTGACCCTGCGTCTGTTCCTCGGTCAAGCCGAGGGTCTTGAAAACCCGTTCCTGCATCTCGGAGCGGTGAATACGAATTGAACCGCCACCGAGTTCGTTGCCGTTGAGAGTGATGTCGTAGGCCTGGCTCAATGCCGAAGCGGGATCGGTATGGAAGCTGTCGGCAAACTCTGGTGCCGGAGCGGTGAAGGGGTGGTGAATGGAGGTCCAGGCGTCCTCCCCGTTTTCGCCCTCGATGCGTTCGAACATCGGCGCATCGGTGACCCAGAGGAATTCCCAGCGGTCCTGGTCGATCAGATCGCAACGTTCGCCGATCTCGTCGCGCACGGCGGCCAGAAGGTTCTTGACGTCGTTGTATTCGCCGGCGCCGAAAAAGATGGCGTCACCGACAGCGGCACCGGAGTGCGCGACAAGTCCGTCACGTTCGGCCTCCGACAGGTTCTTGGCGACGGGTCCGCCAAGCGCTCCGTCTTCTTGCACGAGCACGTAAGCGAGTCCCCGGGCGCCACGGGCCTTGGCGAATTCCTGCCAGCCGTCAAGCGTGCGGCGCGGTTGCGAGGCACCGCCGGGCATAACGACTGCGTCGACGTGCCAGTCGCGGCCCTTTGGTGCGAAGACGCGGAACAGCGTGTCCTTGAAGTAATCGGTGAAATCGATCAGTTCACACGCGAAGCGCATGTCGGGGCGGTCGATGCCGAACCGGCGTACGGCCTCCTCGAACGTCATCCGTGGGATGGGAGTCGGGATCTCGTAACCGACGATGTCCTTCCAGATGTGGACGAGCAGTTTTTCGGTCAGCGCATAGATGTCTTCCTCTTCCAGGAAGCTCATCTCGATGTCGAGTTGAGTGAATTCTGGCTGCCGGTCGGCGCGTGAATCCTCGTCGCGGAAACAGCGCGCGATCTGGTAATAACGCTCCATGCCGGCTACCATCAGCAATTGCTTGAAGAGTTGCGGCGACTGCGGGAGGGCGTACCAACTGCCCGGGTGCAGACGCGCTGGCACGAGGAAGTCGCGGGCGCCCTCGGGCGTCGACGCGGTCAGGTAGGGCGTCTCGATGTCGAGGAAGTCTGCAGCCGTCAGCTCTTCTCGGATTATGCGCGTGACGTCGGCTCGGGTCCGCAGGTTCTTGGCCATATTTTCACGGCGCAGGTCGAGGTAGCGGTAGCGCAGCCGCACTTCTTCGCTGATCGTGCTGGTGTGGAACTCCTCGATCGGGAACGGCAACGGGGCCGCTTCGCTGAGGATCTCCACGACGTCGGCGATGACTTCGATGTCGCCGCTCGGCAAGTTGGCGTTGGCGTTGCCTTCGGGGCGCGCCTCGACGGTGCCGATGACCTTGACGCAGAACTCGTTGCGCAACGGCCGGGCGACTTCTTCTTCACGAATAACCACCTGCGAGACGCCGCTGCCGTCCCGGAGGTCGATGAACGCAACTCCGCCGTGATCGCGTCGACGCGCAACCCATCCGGCGAGGGTGACCTGCTGGCCGATGTCGCTCGCGCGAAGGTTTCCGGCGTCGTGGCTGCGGATCACTGGTGCTGCTCCTTGATTCGGGGGTGGAGGTCTTCGGCCGGCGGGGCCCAGTCTTCGGGCCGCGCATCGGCTTGGTCACCGCTGCGGATGTCTTTGACCTGGTTGGGAGTTTCGGCCGTGGCCGGGAACCATACATACGGTATGCCCCGGCGTTCGGCGTAGCGAATCTGCTTGCCGAACTTCTGTGCCGTCGCTGCGACTTCGGTCGGTATGCCGCGCGCGCGCAACTGCTGAGCGACGGCGTTGCTGTCGGCACGGGTCTCTTCGTCGATGAGGGCAACCAGTACGGCCGAAGGCACGCTGCGGTCGGCTTCGAAGCCTTTGTTGATGAGCGGGACGAGAATGCGGGAGACGCCCAGCGAGATGCCCACACCGGGATACGTGTTCTTGCCATCGCTGGCCAGCTGGTCGTAGCGGCCGCCCGAACAGACCGAACCGAGGTGTTCGTAGCCGGCCATCTGGGTTTCGAAAACCGTGCCGGTGTAATAGTCGAGGCCGCGGGCGATGCGCAGGTCGGCGACGATCTCGACGCCGTCGATGCCTGAGGCGGCTTCGACGACCTCGGCCAGTTCGGCAAGGCCCGTGTCGAGGAGTTCGTGACTCACGCCGAGGGCACGCACCCGATCGACGAATGACGCGTCCGGTGCCGAAACTTCGGCCAACGCGAGGCACTTTTGTGCCTGTTCGAGGTCCAGCCCGGCATCGCTCTGGAGGAGTTCGACGACTTTGTCGCCGGGCAATTTGTCCAGTTTGTCGACGATCCGCATGACCGAGGCCGTTTCTGCGATGCCGAGACCGAGATAGAAGCCCTCGAGGAGTTTGCGGTTGTTAACCTGCATACGCAATGCCGGGACGGGAAGCCCTGAAAGTGCTTCGGCCATGACACGGGCAACTTCGACGTCGAAATGGAACGGGAGTTCATCCTTGGCGACGATGTCGATATCGGCCTGGGTGAACTCGCGGAAGCGACCCTCTTGCGGTCGTTCGCCACGCCAAACCTTTTGGATCTGGTAGCGGCGGAACGGGAATTCGAGCTTGCCGGCGTTCTCCAGCACGTAGCGGGCGAACGGGACCGTCAGGTCGTAGTGCAAGCCCATTCCGGAATCACTCGCGCCCGCATCGGCCTGCAGTCGCCTGAGCACATAGACCTCTTTGTCGATCTCGCCCTTGCGCAACAACTCATCGAGGGGTTCGGCCGCCCGCGTCTCGATCGAGGCGAAACCGTACAACTCGAAGACGCGGCGCAAGTGATCGAGGAGTATCAGTTCGGCATTGCGGCCGGCCGGGAGAAATTCGGGAAAACCGCTGAGCTTAGCCACCGATCGGCTCCTGCAGGAAGGGGTTGGTCGCACGCTCGCGGCCGATCGACGTCTGCGGGCCGTGTCCGGGCAGCACAATGATGTCGTCGTCGAGCGGCAGAACCTGGGACGCAAGGCTGGCACACATTTCGGGGTGCGAACCGCCGTTCAGGTCGGTGCGGCCGATCGAGCCGGCGAACAGGAAGTCGCCGGAAAACATGAGTTGGGAGACGTCTTCGGGGCCGTCATAATCGACGCGGTAGACAACGGTGCCGGGCGTGTGTCCCGGCACGTGATCGACGGTGAACGTCAAACCGTCGACCTCGATCTTGGCGCCGTCGACGGCATCACGGACGTCGGCTGGCTCGCTGAAGTCGGGAACTTCGGTGATGCCCAGTTGTTGGCGGAGCATGGTCGACGACTCATTCGAGATCGCCGCCATCGGGTCGGCGAGCAGGTGGCGGTCGTTCGGATGGATCCATACGGGAATGTCATAGCGCCTGGCGACGTCGCCGGCACACCACATGTGGTCGAAGTGTCCGTGGGTGATGAGCACCGCGACAGGCAACAGATTGTGTTCCTTGATGACCTTTTCGATGCCGTCGAGTGAGTCCATGCCCGGGTCGATGATGACACAGCCGGCCCCCGGACCCCGGGAAACGAAATAGCAATTGGCCTGCAGCGGACCTGCAGGAAAAGACGCGAGAAGCACGACGCACAGGTTACGCGAGACGCGTAGGTAACAGCGAACGCGCATGCTCATAGACTGTCGCCATGAGCTCTGCTGCTGACAACCCTTGGGGTCGTGTCGACGACGAAGGCAACGTCTATGTCCGCACTGCTGATGGCGAACGCCTCATCGGACAGTGGGTCGGCGGCGATCCCGCCGAGGCGATGTCCTTGTATGTTCGTCGCTACGAAGGACTCGAGGTCGAGGTTTCGCTGCTCGAAAAGCGACTCGAAAGCGGCACTCTTTCCCCCGACGACGCGGTGAAGACCGTAGCCAAGGTGCGGGCCCTTCTCACCGATGCGCAGGCCGTGGGTGATCTCGAGGCGCTGGCCAAGCGGCTCGACGCGCTGACGCCGGCAATCGAAAAGCAGCGGGCCGAACGCAAAGCCGCCCGCGCCGCCAAGGCAGAAGAGTCCGTTGTCGAAAAGTCCCGTATCGCCGGCCTTGCCGAGGCGCTCGCCACGAGCAACGATTGGCGCGCCGGTGCCGACCGTTTGCGCGAACTGCTCGACGAGTGGAAGGCGCTCCCCCGCATCGACAAGAAGACCGATGACGCCTTGTGGCACCGGTTCTCCTCCGCCCGCACGACCTACACGCGCCGCCGCAAGACCCACTTCGGTGAGCAGTCCACTCTTCGCGACGCCGCTCAGGGTGCCAAGGAAGAACTCATTGTCGAGGCTGAGGCTTTGTCCAGCTCGACCGAGTGGGGCATCACCGCTGGCAAATACCGCGATCTCATGGCGCGTTGGAAGAAGGCCGGCTCGGCGCCGCGCGGCGTCGACGACAAATTGTGGAAGAAGTTCCGAGGTGCTCAGGACAGGTTCTTCGAGGCGCGCGACGCCACCAACGCTCAGCTCGATGCCGAGTACGAAGTCAATGCCGAGCAGAAACTTCTCATCCTCGCGGAGGCTGAAGCCCTGCTACCGATCAAGAATGTCGAGAACACCCGCAAAGCCTGGCATGACATTTCCGACCGCTGGGAAGCCGCAGGCAAGGTTCCGCGCGACAAGGTCAAGGAGTTCGAGGGCCGCATCCGTAAGGTCGAAACCGCCATCCGATCGGCCGGCGACGACCTCTGGACGAAGAGCAACCCGGAGTTGACCGCCCGCGCCGACGAGACTGTTGCCAAGTTGCAGAAGGCCATCGACGATCTCAACACCGACCTGAAGAAGGCCGAAGACGCCGGAAACGCGAAGAAGGCGAAGGACCTGCAGGAGTCCATCGCGGCCCGCCAGTTGTGGCTCGAACAGGCCCAGAAGGCGCTCGCCGACTTCTCCTAACGGGGCATCAGGGTCGGTTTCACAAACGCCGGGACCGGCCCCTTCGGGCAGGAGATGCCTTGCTGTGACACCTGGGAGTACTTCACCGTGAAGTGATAACACTTGGTTGACTGACCCGCTTGGTAAGTCGAGTCGCCGAAACTTCCCCCGGAGTGGTCGGGCACATCGACGTGAATGCGAACCTCGATCTGCGCACCGTTCTTGTCGGTGGTGCGTCCGCGGGCGCTGAGCGTTTCGACCGCGCTTTTTTCCTCTGCTATCGGCCCGGAAGCAACGCGCGGTATGCCGTTTGTGATCAGCCATGCGGCCTCGATGGTCGGCGCGATTGGCGACGAAAATTCGGCCGAAAGTTCATCGGCGATCTTGTCAGCGCGATCCGATGCGACATTTTCGCCGGTGGTCCCACAAGCGGCGACCGCGAAGACAACAGCGGTCCCTGCGCATACTCGACTCAGCAAGTTCCCCAGTGCCCCCATCGTCGGAGCATAACGTTTCCCCGGGACCTGATCCGTGGGCGACAAAGTGGCCGCCTTTCACCGTCGGGGATAAGGTCGGAAACGGAGGTCACCATGTCGCTCAATGTCGCTCAAAAGCTGATCCAGTCCCACCTTGAATCGGGAGTGATGACGCCGGGCGAGGAGATCTCTATCCGGATCGATCAGACACTCACCCAGGACGCCACCGGGACGATGGTGATGCTCGAGTTGGAGGCGCTTGGCCTTGACCGGGCGCGCACCGACGTTTCGGTGCAATACGTCGATCACAACCTGCTTCAGGCCGACAACAAGAACGCCGATGATCACGACTTTCTGCGTTCGGCCGCCCAGCGATTCGGCCTCTGGTATTCCAAACCGGGCAACGGCGTGTCCCATCCGACACACATGCAGAGGTTCGGCAAACCCGGTGCCACGATGGTCGGCTCCGACAGCCATACCCCGGCGGCAGGATCCCTCGGAATGCTCGCCATCGGTCTCGGCGGCATCGAGGTCGCCCGCGCGATCGCCGGTGAGCCGATTTTCATCCGGATGCCGCAGATCTGGGGCGTGCGTCTCACCGGTGAGCTCCCCGACTGGGTCAGCGCCAAGGACGTCATCCTCGAAATGCTCCGTCGCCACGGCGTCCAGGGCGGCGTGAACCGCATCATCGAGTATTACGGACCGGGCCTGGCCAACCTGACCGCGATGGACCGCCATGTGATCGCCAACATGGGCGCCGAACTCGGTGCCACCACGACTGTGTTTCCGGCTGACGAGCAAGTCCGTACGTTCTTGCGCGCCGAGCAGCGCGAAGACGACTTCACCGAGCTGCTGGCCGACGAGGACGCGACGTATGACGTCAAGGAGGAGATCGACCTGTCGACCCTCGAGCCGCTGATCGCCTTGCCGAGTTCGCCGGGCAACGTTGTGACGGTCCGCGAAGTTGCCGGCCGGGAAGTCCACCAGGTGGTGATCGGTTCTTCGGCTAATCCGGGGCTGCGCGACTTCGCCATCGCCGCCGGCATCGTGAAAGGCAAGCAGACCCACGATCGCGTCTCCTTCGACATCAACCCGACGTCCCGGCAGATATTGCAAGACCTGACGAAAATCGGCGCCACGTTCGACCTGATCGCCGCTGGTGCACGGTTGCACCAATCGGGATGTATGGGTTGCATCGGTATGGGTCAGGCGCCGGGGACCGGCCGCAACAGCCTGCGCACCATGCCGCGAAACTTCCCGGGACGCTCCGGCACCAAAGAGGACTCGGTCTATTTGTGCTCGCCCGAGACCGCGACGGCGGCCGCGCTCACCGGAGTGATCACCGACCCACGGGACCTCCCCGTATTGCTCGGCATCGACTATCCGAGGTTCCAGGAGCCGGCTGAGTCGAGCGTCAACACGTCAATGCTGGAAGCGCCTCTTCGGGCGGACGAGGCTGCACCAGTCGAACTGGTCAAGGGACCGAACATCTCGTCCCTTCCCGATTTTGCGCCGTTGTTGGACGTGATCGAGGCACCGGTGGAACTCGCGGTCGGCGACAACGTCTCGACCGACGAAATCCTTCCCGCCGGGGCACGCGTCTTACCGTTCCGCAGCAACATCCCCAAACTGGCGGAGTTCACGTATTACCAAGTCGACGAGGACTATGCGAAGCGCGCCTTCGCGAGCAAGGACACTACCGGGCACATCATCGTCGGAGGCACCAACTATGGCCAGGGCTCGTCGCGCGAACACGCCGCCATTACGCCGCGTTACCTCGGACTGCAGGTTGTATTGGCCGGGTCGTATGCCCGGATCCATTGGCAGAATCTCACCAACTTCGGCGTTCTCGCGCTGGAGTTCGCGGACCCGGAGGACCGACTGAAGATCAGCCGCGGCGATGTACTCCGCTTCGAGGGCCTGCGCGAATCGATCGCCCAAGGGCCCGATGTACGCGTTCGCAATGTGACCCGCAACGAGGAGTATGCGGCGCGGCACAGCCTCTCGGAACGACAAGTCGAGATGGTGCTTGCCGGCGGCGTGATTCCCTGGCTCCGTACGAGGGCCTAGCGCCACCAGTTTCATACACCCGTTCGGTCACGCTCGCCCTCATCGTCCACAACCTGGACGGGAATTCCTGAGCCCTGTCTGGCGCTTAACGTCGTGGAAGTGAACACAACGTCTGGAGCTCGACGATGGCAACAATGACCGACCTTTTACCTGCCCGCAGCACGAATTTGCTTAGTGCGGCACCCACCTGCGCTCCCCGTCCAACTCCCGAAGATGCCGGCCCCGTCCAGGTTGGCCCGCTCGCGGGGTTCGCCGTCGTGGCCGCAGTATTGTTGTGGGTCGTCGGAGCCGAGTATGGCGCGCAAAAAGCCACCGTGCTGGCACTCGGCCTCGGTCTTGGGCTAGCGCTGTTCCACTCCCGCTTCGGGTTCACCTCCGCGTGGCGCCAACTCGTCGCCGTCGGCAACGGTTCTGGGTTACGCGCCCATGCGCTGCTGCTCGGGACCACCGCGACCCTTGCCGCCCTTTTGATCGGGACGAGCACCGGACTGTTCGGCTCATCGCCAGTGCCGGCCGGTGCACCTATCGGTGTCGGGCTGGTCCTCGGGTCGTTCATCTTCGGCGTCGGCATGCAGATCGGTGGAGCGTGCGCGTCCGGGACGCTGTTCGCCGTCGGGTCGGGGCAGGCGAGCATCGTGCTCACCCTTGTGGGCTTCATTTTGGGTTCCGTCCTCTATGCCTGGCAATTCGCCCTGGTTGACAACCTGCCATCGTTTGCGCCGATCGTTATGGCTGACCACATCGGGTGGCTCGGGTCGTGGATCGTGACCATCGTCGTGTTGGCACTCATAGTGCTCGGCAGCCGCGCCTGGCAGTCACGGCACAACCCGCCCCCGACCGCCGCCGTTGCAACAAGCCGCGGTCTTGGACGCATAATGCGGGGATCATGGCCGATGCTGGTCGGCGCCGTCGTCCTCGCCGTGCTCGCAGCCGGCATCCTTCTGGTTTCCGGCGGGACCTGGGGCGTCACAAGCGCGTTCGGGCTCTGGGGCGCGAAGGCGTTGCAAGCCATCGGCCTCCACCCCGAGGCCTGGGCCTACTGGCAGCAGCCCGCGCAGGCAGCCCAGCTGCAGGCCTCGGTGCTGGCAGACAAGACCTCGCTGACCAACATCGGGATCATTGTCGGTGCGGCACTCGCAGCGACCGCCGCCGGCACATATTCACTTCGCCAACGGATCCCAATTCGTACGGCGACAGCCGCACTTCTCGGCGGTGTCCTGCTCGGCGTCGGTGCACGGTTGGCGAGCGGCTGCAATATCGGCGCCTACCTCGGCGGCATCTCCACCGGCAGCTTGTCAGGCTGGATCTGGGGCTTGGCGGCGCTGGTGGGCACATGGGTCGGCCTCAAATTGCGCCCGCTGTTCGGCCTGGGTAATCCCAAACCGAACGACAGCGTCTGCTGAACGAACCATCTTGTCCGTCAGTGAGCCCTATTGGGTGAGGCGGTAGACGTCGAAGACGCCTTCGACCGTTCGTACGGCGCTCAGCACGTGGCCGAGGTGTTTGGGATCGGCCATCTCGAAGGTGAACTTCGACTTCGCAACGCGATCGCGACCGGTCGACAACGACGCCGACAAAATGTTGACGTGTTGATCGGAGATGATCCGGGTGATGTCGCTGAGCAGTCGCGGCCGGTCGAGCGCCTCGACCTGAATATTGACGAGGAACGTGCTCTTGGCCGTCGCGGCCCAATGCACCTCGACTATGCGTTCGGCTTGTGATTGAAGAGCCTTGAAATTGGAACAATCATCGCGATGGACCGACACGCCAACCGTGCGGGTGACGAAACCGTGGATCGCGTCGCCGGGCACCGGCGTGCAGCACCGCGCAAGTTTGACCAAAGCATCGCCGCTGAGACCATCGACGACGACACCTGCGTCGCCGGGGTTGTGGGCGCGGCGACGGTCGAGCAGCCCCGGCATCGGAGTCGCCTCGGCAATGTCATCGGCCGCGCCTTCACGACCACCGGCCAGTGCGATGACACGATCGACGACGTTCTGGGCACCGATGTTGCCCTCGCCAACACCTGCATACAACGCCGTCACGTCGGCAACGTGGAGGTCCTTCGCCACCGCGTTCAGCGACTCGTGTTTGAACAGCCGATGCAGGGGCAATCCCTCTTTGCGCATTTGTTTGGCGATGAAGTCCTTACCACGTTCGATCGCCTCGTCGCGGCGCTCCTTGGTGAACCATTGGCGGATCTTGTTGCGCGCCCGCGGGCTCTTGACGAAGTCGAGCCAGTCACGACTCGGCGCCGCCGTGGGCGCTTTCGATGTGAAGATCTCGACGACATCGCCACTTTCCAGCACCGATTCGAGCGAAACCAGACGACCGTTGACACGGGCGCCGATGGTGGCGTGACCGACCTCGGTATGCACGGCGTAGGCGAAGTCGACGGGAGTGGCATCAGCCGGCAACTGGATCAGATCGCCACGGGGCGTGTAGGCATAAACGCCAGCCGTCAGCATCTCGAAGCGCAGCGAATCCAGGAAATCTCCCGGGTCCTCGGTCTCAGATTGCCAGTCGAGGAGTTCGCGGAGCCACACCATTTCGCTGCCGTCCGGACCCACGCCGGACGGCTTCTGGCCGCTGACGGCAGCGAGCGCATCCTCTTTGTATTTCCAGTGCGCGGCAACACCATATTCGGCCCGACGGTGCATCGCAAAGGTGCGGATTTGCAGCTCGACCGATTTGCCCTGCGGACCGATGACAGTCGTATGCAACGATTGATACATGTTGAATTTGGGGACCGAGATGTAGTCCTTGAAGCGGCCCGGGATCGGATTCCACCGGGCGTGCAGCACGCCGAGGACGCCATAACAATCTGCGATCGAGTCGACGAGGATGCGGACGCCCACGAGGTCGTTGATGTCGGCGAAGTCGCGGCCCCGCACCAACATTTTCTGATAGATCGAGTAGTAGTGCTTGGGTCGGCCGGACACCTTGGCCTTGATCTTGGTGGGGCGCAGATCCTTCTCGACGTCGGCTATGACTTTTTCCAGGAACTCCTCCCGTGACGGCGCCCGGTCGGCCACGAGACGCACGATCTCGTCATAGACCTTGGGGTGCAGGGTCGCGAACGACAAGTCCTCGAGTTCCCACTTGATGGTGTTCATGCCAAGTCGGTGGGCCAGCGGGGCGAAGATGTCGATCGTCTCGCGGGCTATGCGCTCTTGCTTGTCTTGCCGCAGATAACGCAGTGTGCGCATGTTGTGGAGCCGGTCGGCGAGCTTGATAACGAGCACCCGGATATCGCGACTCATGGCGACGACCATCTTGCGAATCGTGTCCGATTGCGCCGAGTCCCCGTATTTGACCTTATCGAGTTTGGTCACGCCGTCGACGAGGTGAAGCACCTCGTCGCCGAAGTCCCGTTTGAGCTCATCGAGCGTGTAGGCAGTGTCTTCGACAGTGTCATGCAGGAGGGCGGCACACAACGTCGGCGCGGTCATACCGAGTTCGGCAAGGATGGTGGCGACAGCCAGCGGATGAGTGATGTAGGGATCGCCGCTCTTGCGTTTCTGCCCGTCGTGCATGCGCTCGGCAGTGTCATAAGCGCGCTGGATCGAGCCGACGTCACCTTTGGCGTGAGTGGTCCGATAAATCCTCAACAACGGGTCGAGGACAGGGTTAGTCGAACTGGACTTCCCGCCGATACGGGCCAGGCGGGTGCGTACGCGCGCGGATGTAGAAGCCGACTCGGTCGACTTCGACTCCGCCGACTTCGATGCAGCTTCTACGCGGTCAGCCACTGGCGCTCCTCACCCTCAACCCCATGGTAGGGCTGCGGCACAATCGGCGTGCGTCTAGAGCGAACTGATGATCGTTGCGGCGGCCGCCAAAATGAGAGTGCCGACGAGGATCAGGGCTGTGACGCGGATCTGATGCTGATTCATGATGTCTTTCGTCGATGGTCAGGCGGTGATGTTCAATAGCTGCGCAGTGCCGCAGTTGAGGTGTTACCAAGTTTATCGCGGCCGCCAAGGGCAAGAAGCTCGATCAGGACAAGGTTGCCGGCAACGGTGCCGCCTGCCTGGTTGACCAGATCGGCAACCGCTGCCATGGTGCCTCCGGTGGCGAGGACATCATCGATGACCAAAACCCGGTCACCGGGCTCGATTGCATCGGTATGCATCTCAACGGTTGCCTGTCCGTATTCGAGGTCGTAGGAGACGCTGTAGAGCGTTGAGGGCAGTTTGCCGCCCTTGCGGACCGGGATGAAACCGGCGCCGAGCGCCAAGGCCACCGCCGGCGCGAAGATGAATCCCCGTGCTTCGATGCCCAGCACCGAGTCGATCGGGCCGCCGGCGATCTCGAGGGCCTTGTCGGCAAAAGCGTCAATGACAGCGCGAAGACCGTTGGGATCGGCAAGCAGCGGTGTGATGTCGCGGAACGTCACACCCGGTTCGGGCCAGTCCTCGATCGGACGGACGAGTGTATCGATGAGACCGGCGATGTCGGGCACGCTTACCTTTCGAGAAATTTGGGCGCCGTGAAGGACTGGGTCCCGATGGCATTGATCAATTGGCGATGTCGACTTTACATTCGTCCTTGGCGTGCTTGGCAATGTTGTCTGAAGCAGTATTGAACTTCGCATCGCCGAATTTGCCCATAGTCGCGGACAGTTGCGTGAGCTTGGCGGCGTCTACGCCTTCGGGGACCTTGCCATTTTGTAGTCCCGCAAGGTCGGAGAACTTTATGCCGGCGTCCTTGAATCCCTTTTCTATTGCGGTGATGGCGCTTTCAAGGACTGTCCAGTCGGCCTCGATCTTGGACGGGGATTCGGCAGCGAGTTTATGGAACGTCGCGAAGGCAGCGTCGAGCTTAGTGAAGTCACCGGCATTGATCGCGCCGAAGTCCTTGTTTGCACTCTTCATATCGTCGCAATAGGCGCTTGCTTCGCTGCTTCCACCGCAACCGGCAACAGCGCTGCCGAGAAGCACGGCCCCGGCAATTGCTGCCGAGATCTTCATTCTGCGCTTAATCATGATTTGTCACTTTCCATCATCTGGTTCGAGCGGCACTGCCAGCATCCCATGTTTGGACGCCGTCTATTTCTGTCCATTGCCCCGTCGTGAACGAGGTGCACGTTTGGGCTGGGTGCGTTTGGATGCGCCGGACACGGCCACCGGGCGAACGGTTTCGCCCGTTGGCGTGACGGCGACCACCGGAGCGGAGGCCTTGGCGCGTCTGGCCATGACCCGTGCGGCCTGGGCCTTGGTTGCTGGTTCGGTTTCCTTGAGCTGAGCTGCCAGCGGCGTCGCGATGAAGATCGACGAATACGTGCCGGCCGCCATACCGACGAACAACGCGAGTGCGAGGTCCTTGAGCGGACCGGTGCCGAGCACGGCGATGCCGACGACGAGCAACGCACCAACGGGCAGCAACGCGGTAATTGACGTGTTGATAGAGCGGACCAACGTTTGGTTGATTGCAAGGTTGGCCGATTCGGAGTACGTACGCACCGATGTCTTGAGGAAATTGCGGGTGTTTTCGCGTACCTTGTCGAAAACGACCACCGTGTCGTAGAGCGAATAACCCAAAATAGTCAACAAACCGGTGACCGTTGCGGGGGTGATCTCGAATCCGGACCAGGCATAGACTCCGGCGGTGATGATGAGGTCGTGGGCGAGCGCGACAATCGCGGCCACCGACATTCGCCATTCACGGAAGTATGCCCAGATGAACAGCACCACCAGGACCAGGAAGACAAGCAGTCCGGTGAATGCCTTGCTGGCCACTTGCTGGCCCCAAGTCGGGCCGATCAGGTTCTGGCTCACCTCGGTGGCGCCGGCGTTGGTGAGTGCGGCTCCGATCGTAGTGGCCTGATCCTGGCTAAGCGCCTTGGTCTGGATACGTAAGGAGCTGCTGCCCGAGGTCGTGACCTGTGGGTCGCCCGCCTCGGGGACGTTGGCGTCGCGCACAGCCTGAGTCAAAGCGTCGACCGACTGGCTGTTGGCCGTCTGTACTTTTGCGGTGAACTCCACTCCGCCCTTGAACTCGATGCCCATGTTGAAACCGCGCGCGACAAAGCCGGCGGCGGCGAACACGACGATCAGGACCGAGATCGAATACCACAGTTTGCGGCGACCGACGAAGTCGAACGAAATACGGCCTTCATAGAGGTTATGGCCAAAATTGCCGAGTTTGCTCATGATTGCCTCCCTCCAGGGGTAGGTGCTCCAGAGGTATGCAGTTCAGGTTTACGTGCGATTTCGGTGACTTTTCGACCCTCGACGCCAAGGTGGGCCGCGTCGAAACCTGAGAGTTTGTGACCCTGACCAAAGAACTTCGTACGGGCCAGGAGCGAGACAACAGGTTTGGTGAACAGGAAGACCACGAAGACGTCGATGATGGTCGTCAGGCCGAGGGCGAACGCGAAGCCGCGGACCACGCCGATCGCGAAGATGAACAACACAAGGGCCGCGAGGAAGGACACGGCATCGGCGGCCAGAATCGTGCTCCGGGCACGAACCCAGCCGGTCTCGACGGCGAGTCGCAACGACTTGCCTTCGCGGACCTCATCGCGCAAACGCTCAAAGAAGACGATGAACGAGTCTGCGGTGATGCCGATCGCCACGATCAGACCGGCAATACCTGGCAACGTCAGCGTGAATCCCGCACCCTTGCCCAGGAGCAGCACCATCGCATACGCGATGGCGGCGGCAACGCCGAGCGAGGCGACCACCACCAGACCGAGACCGCGATAATAGATCAGGCTGTAGACCACGACGAGGATCAGTCCGATGAGACCGGCGATCAGGCCGGCTTTCAGCTGGCTGGCAGCCAGTGACGGGCCCTCAGCGCTGGAGCCCTGAAGAGTGAACGTCAGCGGCAACGCGCCAAACTTCAGCGAGTTGGCGAGATCCTTGGCAGTCGCGACGGTGAAGTTGCCGGAGATCTGCGACTTGCCGTCGGTGAAGTGGCCGTTGGTGGTCGGTGCGCTCAGCACTTCGCCGTCGAGGACGATGGAAAAGCGGCTCGCCGTGGGATTGCTGGTCGACTGCGCGAAAAGAGCTTCGGTGATGGTGTCAAAGGCTTGCTTGCCCTGACCCTTGAGCGCAAGTGCCACAACCCATTGGTTGCCACTCTGTGTGTCGAGGACAGCGTTGGCGCTTTTGATCTGGGTGCCCTCGATGACGGTCGGACTGAGAACCTGGATCTCACCGGACTTGATCTCACAACTCACCAGGGGCTTATCCGATTGGTCGTCGACGGCAGCCACGCCGGCCTTGGTGCATTGGAAAGCACTTGCCTGTTCCTTCAGCGCGGCGACACCGGCCTGGTATTCCTTCGGCAACGACGTGGCGCCCACGGTTTCGGCGTCGATCATCTGCTTGAGGGTCAGTTTGGACCAGTCCACGGCGTCGACGGCCTTTTGCAGATCCGCGGGTTTAGAAGTCGTGGCGGCCGGTGAACCCACCGCCCACAGGAGTCGGAACCTCAACTGAGCGGTCCTGCCAACTTTATCGGCGATGCCTTGCTCCTGTTTGCCGGGAATTTCGATGATGACCTGGTTGCCGCCTTGCGTGGTGACTTCGGCTTCGGTGATCCCGGTGCCGTTGACTCGCGCGTCGATGATGTCGCGGGCCTCGGCAAGTTTGGTCGCGGCTGGGTTGCCCGAGGCGTCCTTGGCTTCAAGAGTGATGCGAGTGCCGCCCTGCAGGTCGAGACCCAGCTTGGGTTGCCAGGCACTCGAGTCGCCTTTTTTGCCGTTGACGTCAATCAGCGCAATGATTCCGTACAGGGCAATGACCACGGCGAGGAAAATAATCAGGGTCCGCCGCGGCTTCGGCAGATTCCTATTGGAGTTTGGGCTGGCCACGGAGTCAATTACCTTCTGGTTGTTCGGGCGCAACAACACGGGCAATGGCCTGGCGGAGCACGGTCACGGTAGTTTCGGGCGAGATCCTCAATTCAACGGTTTCGTCGCCGACCGAGACCACGTCACCGAATATTCCGCTGGCGAGCATAACCCTCGTGCCGACCTCGACGGCCCCCTGCGTCTTGGCGAACTGTTGCTGACGCTTGCGCATGGGACGCAGGATCAGGAACCAGAAGACGAGGACCAGCAGGACCAAGGGTAGGATTTCAGCCAGCTTCACGTTGAATTCTCCCGAAGATATGGGGTTTTCTGCCCGTTCAGGACAGACTCGGCGAAAGCGCCACCGGGTAGTTTACCGATGTTTTCTGCGACCGGTGACCCGACTCACTCGGTTGGATCGGATTGCTCGATCGGAAGTTGTTCGAAACCCTGTGGCGCGACGAGTCCGATGTGTTGCCAGGCGGCAGCGGTGGCGATGCGGCCACGCGGTGTTCGGGCCAGGAAACCGAGGCGAACCAGAAAGGGTTCGGCAAGTTCTTCGACAGTTTCGCGTTCCTCGCCGACGGCGACAGCGAGCGTCTGGACGCCGACCGGTCCCCCGCTGAAGCTTTTGCACAGAGCGTTGAGGACAGCCCGGTCGAGCCGGTCGACCCCGAGCGCATCGACTTCATACAAGGCGGGCGCCGCGTGCGCGGACGCCACGTCGATGACGCCCTCGGCGCGGACCTCGGCGAAGTCCCGCACGCGTCGCAGCAAACGGTTGGCGATGCGGGGTGTGCCACGGGATCGGGAAGCAATCTCGAAGCCGCCGGCGTGCGTGATTTCGAGGGTAAGGAGACCGGCTGAACGTTCGACGATGCGGTGCAGCTCGGCGGCTTCGTAGTATTCGAGTTGCGCGGTGAATCCGAAGCGGTCGCGCAACGGGCTCGGCAGCAGCCCGGCGCGCGTCGTGGCGCCGACGACGGTGGACGGCGGGATTTCCAACGGTATGGCGGTGGCACCGGGACCCTTGCCGACGATCACGTCGACCCGGAAGTCCTCCATCGCCATGTAGAGGAGTTCTTCGGCCGGGCGGGACATGCGGTGAATCTCATCGATGAAGAGGACGTCCCCCTCGTTGATGCCCGACAGAATCGCGGCGAGGTCGCCGGCGTGCTGGATCGCCGGTCCGCTGGTGATGCGCAACGGCGCCGACATCTGGTTGGCAATGATCATCGCGATGGTGGTCTTGCCCAGTCCGGGTGGTCCCGACAACAAGACGTGGTCGGGGGCCCGGCCGCGGGCTTGTGCGGCGTCGAGCATGAGGGCGAGTTGTTCGCGTACCCGCTCCTGACCTATGAGTTCTTCGAGCGTCTTGGGCCGGAGCGCGGCCTCGAAGGCGCGCTCTTCGGAGCCGGCTTCGGCGAGCACACCCTCAAACTCGTCCTGCATATCGTTTTCCATACTCATGCCCTGGACAGCGTACGCAGGGCATCGCGCAAGAGCGAAGAAATGTCGGGCTTGGCATCCGGTGGAAGCCCGGCGGCCACGGTGTCGACGGCCCTGTCGGCATCGCGCGCGGGCCACCCAAGGCCAAGAAGGGCTTCCTGGACCTGGCCGCGCCACGACTCGGGGGCCTGCTGCGAATAGGAAACCGGTCCGATGCGGTCCTTGAGTTCGAGCACTATGCGTTCGGCGCCCTTTCGGCCGATGCCGGGCACGGATGTCAGGACGGCTAGATCGCTGCCGGCGATGGCCGAGCGCAAGCGATCCGGCGAAAGCACCGCGAGCATGGCCTGGGCGACTTTGGGTCCGACGCCGCTGGTGGTCTGCACGAGTTCGAACATGTCGCGTTCGTCAGTGTCGGCGAAACCGAAAATCGTCAAGGAGTCTTCGCGCACCACCATCGACGTAGAGATTTGAGCCTCCTGGCCGATGCGCAGATTGGCGAGGGTGTTGGGCGCGCACATGACCTGCATACCGACTCCCCCGACGTCGATGACGGCGAAGTTGAGGGTGAGGGCTGCGACCTTGCCGCGGACGAACGCGATCATCTTGCGGTTCCCTTGCCGGAGGCGAGAGCGTGATTGGCCTGGACAGCGGCCGCGATGCGCGCTTCGGCACCGCCGCGCCAGATATGGCAGATCGCGAGGGCCAGAGCGTCGGCGGCGTCAGCCGGTTTGGGAGCTTCGGTCAGTTTGAGCAGGCGCGTGACCATCGCGGTCACCTGGGCTTTGTCGGCACGGCCGCTTCCGGTCACCGAAGCCTTGACCTCACTGGGCGTATGCAGGGCAACGGGCAGGCCGTGCCGGGCGGCGACGAGCATCGCGACAGCGCTGGCCTGAGCCGTGCCCATGACCGTGCGGACGTTGTGTTGGGCAAAAACCCGTTCGACGGCGACGACGTCCGGCCGGTGACGGACGACCCATTCGTCGATGGCCTGTTCGATCGACAAGAGACGCTTTTCGATCGGCAGATCCGCGGGTGTGCGTACGACACCGACGTCGATCATCGTCAACGGGCGGCCGACCGTGCCCTCGACAATGCCGAGTCCGCAACGGGTGAGGCCGGGGTCGACTCCGAGAACCTGCATCTTGCCTCCCTCGCCCTCATCAACCAACTTCGTGACCGAACATGTGTTCGACAGCCTACTCAAGGAGACCGTCAGGACAAGGGAGACTCGCCGAATCTCCAAGGTTTGGCGGCGAAAGCACCCCGAACCACCAGATCCGGCTGAAACCAGGGGCAAAATCGGCCAAATCTCGGGGATGAGGGCTATTCGTCCTGGTCGAGTTGGGCCATCACGTCGTCCGCGGCGTCGAAATTGGCAAAAACATTTTGGACCTCGTCGGAGTCTTCGAGCGAATCGATCAGATGGATGACCTTTCTAGCGGCATTGACATCGACCTCGACGGTCACCGTCGGCAGGAATGAAGCTTCGGCCGAGTCGTATTCAATGCCGGCTGTCTGCAAAGCAGTGCGCACGGCGACGAGATCGGTTGGCTCACACACCACTTCGAAGGAACCGTCCAGATCGTTGACTTCATCGGCGCCAGCATCGAGGGCCGCAACTAGAATGTCGTCTTCGGTCGTCGTCGCGCCATCGTGTTCGGCGGGGACCATGATGACGCCCTTGCGGTGGAACATGTAGGACACCGATCCTGGTTCGGCCATCGTGCCGCCGTTGCGGGTCATAGCGGTACGAACTTCCATCGCCGCCCGATTACGGTTGTCGGTCAGACATTCGATGAGGAAGGCGACGCCGGCCGGTCCATAGCCTTCATACATGATCGTGATGTAGTCGGCACCGCCCACGTCGAGGCCGCCGCCGCGCTTGACCGCGCGGTTGATGTTGTCGATGGGGACCGAGGATTTCTTTGCCTTTTGGACCGCGTCGAAGAGTGTCGGGTTACCGGTGAGATCGGCTCCGCCGGTGCGTGCCGCCACCTCGATGTTTTTGACGAGTTTGGCGAACATCTTGCCGCGCCTGGCATCGACGACTGCCTTTTGGTGCTTGGTTGTCGCCCATTTGGAGTGGCCTGACATCTGGCTGACCCTTTCGTTATGACTTCAGTACGAGATCGACAAAGTAACGATGAATGCGATTGTCGCCCTCAATTTCGGGATGAAAGGACGTCGCGACAAGGCTTCCCTGTTGGACCGCCACGATCCTACCGCTGGCCTCGCCCACCTTCACGGTGGCAAGAATCTGCACGCCCGTGCCGACGGCTTCGACCCAGGGTGCGCGGATGAACACGGCATGGACCGGCTGGGCAAAACCGTCGAAGTCGATGTCGCCCTCGAAGGAGGCGACCTGGCGCCCGAAGGCATTGCGGCGGACCGTGATGTCCAGTCCGCCCAGTGTTTCTTGATCCTTGGCACCGTCTTCGATCCGGTCGGCCAGCATGATCATCCCGGCGCACGTGCCGAAGGCGGGCATACCTGAACGTATGCGTTCCCGCAACGGCTCGAACAAGTCGAAGATCCGCGCGAGTTTGTACATCGTCGTGGATTCGCCGCCCGGCAGGATCAGCGCATCGCACCGGTCCAGCTCAGCGGCACGACGCACGGGCAGCGTGTTGACACCCAGGTCGGTGAGCACGCGGAGGTGTTCGCGGACGTCGCCTTGCAGCGCAAAGACGCCGATTGTGGGGTTGGTAGACACCCTGCAAGCCTATTCGGGGAGGGTCAACGGTTGGCCCAGTGGGCAGCGGCAGACAACGCAGAGGGAGTAGTACTGCTCAACGCATGCCTACCGTCGCCACTCCCTGGCGCAATCAATCCGTATGGGAACAGTCTGCCTCAGGAGGGGGTCACGGCTGGACCGTGCAGTACTTGTTGCTTCCTTCTCCCCCGTAGTTCACGAGATTCGAAGAGAGAGACGTGCCGGATGCGTTGATCGCAACCAGGAAGAATGACCCGATCTCATTATTGAGATCCTGGGT
Organism: Aeromicrobium sp.; assembly: GCA_014377785.1. Classification (GTDB taxonomy): domain Bacteria; phylum Actinomycetota; class Actinomycetes; order Propionibacteriales; family Nocardioidaceae; genus JACMOZ01. The sequence goes on along the minus strand of JACMOZ010000268.1, from coordinate 3,468 downwards.
AAGCGGAGTCGGCCCTCTGCTGGTGCCGACGATGCTCTGAACCGGGCGACTGGAACCGGTGTACCTGATCTCGAACGTTGTCGGGTTGACCGCCTCAGTCCAGGTGATGGAGTGTTTGGCGATGCCAGTGGTACCACGAGTGCACGTGTTGATGACGGGCGCGACGGGTACGGCAGCAGCTTGACGCGAGAACGTTCCGGAGACTGCCGAAGCGGTGTCGGTGTAGTACGCCTGGGTGTTGCCGGTGCCCGCGACGCCGCTGGAGATCAGGCCGACCGTCAGGGTCGCGACCGAGACGCCGAAGATCTTCCTCGCTCCCGGCTTTTTCTGATTGCCGGTGCCCGGGCCGAAGGCCGTGAGGACGAGTAGTCCGGCAAGCAACCCACCGGCGAAGATGCCGATCGATCCGGAAAGCCAACTCACGACATAGCCGGCCTTGGGGATGTCGAACAGGACGCGATCGGCCGAAGGGACCACATAGACCTTGTCATCGGGAAGCTTGTTGGCATCACCCTTGAGCACCATCGAGGCCTTGCCGTCGATGAGGGTCAGGTCCTTGATGCGGTGGGTGACACGAACACCTGTGCTCGTCTTGACCGTGACGATGTCACCGATCGCCAGATCCTTGGCCTTGACAGTATGAGAGATGGCCAGAGCGCCGGTGTCGATGGCTGGGGACATCGATCCTGAGCGGAAGATCACCGGCTTGATGTCGAAGCCAAAGGCAGCAACGGCCATAAGCATGCAGAGCACACCGGCAATCGCACCGAAGGTCAACAAGCTCTCGCGCAGTCCCTTGAGCGAGAACACTCGACGGGCGCCACTCTTCGGCTTCTCAACGGTCAGCAAGGTCTTCGCTTCAATTGCGTCATGCTTTGCGGCCTGGGCCACACGAGCCTTGGAGACCCGCTTCGCTTTGGCTTTCGCCAGTTTGCGGCGGGACATTACGGGGCTCCGACCTGCTTGGCTGCGAAGCTGAAGGTCGACGTCGTCGACAGACCCTGTCCGCCGGCCTCAGCCGTCGGGAGTGTGGCGGAAACGCACACATCACCGTTCGCACCCGCATTCAGCGGCTGGTTGGCTGCGATGACCGGCTGGGACGAGGCGGTAAGCGTGCCGGTGAAAAACGGGGCTGCTCCACCCGTGCAGGTCTGAGCGCTGCCTGTGCCGGCGACGGATCCGCCAACCCTCACGTTGAAACTGAGGAACGGCGCCAGGGCACCGCCCGCAAGACCTGTCGCCGTATAGGTGAAATCGATATTGCCGGCGTTCTGGACGTTGACCAATGCGGCCTTGGAGTTGCCGGGCTGCATGTTGGCCAAGGCAAGACTCGTCGTGAAGCTCGCCGGGTTTGCGGCCGTACCGTCAGAACCGTTGAGCTTGATGTCGAGGGTTCCGGACGTGAACGTGCCACCGGCCACGGTCGCAGAGTCCGTCCAGTAGGCAAGGGTCCCCACCGCACCGAGGCCGAACACCATGCCAATGCTCAAAAGTGCGCGTACGCGTGTCGACTTGATTCGGTCCAGGCCGGAGGTCAGGCGCGGCGGCAGGTGATTAGACATGGGATTCTCCCTGGTGGGTTTGACGGCGGCGCGAGACGATCGCGATGCCTGTTCCGAGAAGGATCGAGCCGAGGGCGACGATCCAGGTGATGTTTGGTGCTCCGGTGTTGGGGAGCGGGCTGGCGGAACCGTTGTTGCCGTTTCCGCCGCCGTTGCCCTGAGGCGTTATCGAGGACTGCGTCAGAGAGATTCTGAAATTCAGGTCGGTCGATCGCATCTGGGTGTCATTGGGCGAACTCTCGTTAAAGTCGACCGTGACGTGCACGGGGACGACTTCGCCTCCCGTGATGCCGGACGCCAGAAGGAGCAATTGCTCGTTTCCGTTCGAGACCGGCGAGACAGCGCCGCCCCCACCCGTCGCGGTGACGGTGACGTCGCCGCTTTCGAGCAGGTCGCCGATGTGGTTGCCCAGCAAGGTGATCGCGAGGCTGGCCAGATCCGGGCTCTGGTTGCGTACATAGAACGTGGCCGTGCGCGAGTCGCCGGGAACCCAGCGAATCGCAGTGCCGAAGAGCGGACCGTGGAAAGTCGGCGCGTACGTCACGCTGTCGCTGCTGATACCCAGCTCGCCGGCGGCGGCCGCGGGTGCAGCCGTTGAGAACATCGCGATGAGGACGGCGAAGAGGACAGCAAAGTAATGCTTCATACGCTGACCTCCTCTTTCGTCTTGGTGTAGCGGCGTTCGCGGGCCGAAGTCACGAACATGTAGGCGGCGTAGGCCAGAAGCCCACCGACGATCACGACGCTGATCGCGTGCCGTTGTGCGTTGTCGATCAGATTGCTGATCCGGCCCAGGTGCGGAACGGCATACCAAAGCTTGCCCTTGATCTGTGCCGGGATGACCTTCTTGGGGTCAGGCCCGTTGTTGGCATCGCCCTGCGTCGTGAAGATGCGGGTGCCGTCAGAATCGAACCCGACTGCCACGACCCGGTGGGTCACGACGGTCGATTCACCCGACTTGAGTTGGTACGTCACTACGTTGCCGACACCGATGTTGCTGACGTCGGCCGACTTCATGACCACGAGGGTACCGACGGGGAGATCCGGTCGCATCGATCCGGTGAGGATCGTGTAGGGCGTCGCTCCGACGAGACGAGGAACGAGAACACAGACCGCAAGCATTGCTGCGACCGCCGTGATGACGAACCAGGCAATGACCTGGCCGGTCCATCCGACGCCGCTTCGTACGCGAGTGTGTTCACTCATGTGAGATGTCTTTCCCTCTCGTGTCCCGGTGGGACGCCGGCCCGAGCCGACGTCCCCTCATGGACGGGGTGTCTGACTCAGTCGTGGATTTGCGAGAACGTGACGACGAAGTCGCCCAGAGCCGCGGACAACGGTGTGGCGGTCGTGGACTGCGACGTGTTGTTCGAGGCCGAGTTGAACGCGACCTTGAGCAGTGCCGTGACAGTCGAGCCATTGGCAGATTCCGTGATCGTGCTAACCGTGTCACCGGCAATTGCACCGCTCGCCGCGGAAGGCACCTTGTACTTGAAGGTCGAGGTCGGCGTGATGAACGACGAAAGAGTGCCGGTCAGCGAGGAGTTCGGAGCCGTGAGGGTCGCACGGAGGTGCTCGCCGATGGCGGTGATTGTGTAGTCACACGACTGCGTCAGCACGTCGCCGGGAACGATCTTGTCCGTGGCCGGGACATAGGCCTTGTTGGCCGTGAGCTCATTGCCATCGAACTTCCAGCCAGTGCAGGTCGGGGCGCTCAGCTTGAGCTCACCCGACGTGACGTCAGTACCGGCAACCGTGTCGGTCGCGGACCAGAAAGCGAGTGAACCGGCTCCGCCAAGCAACAAAACGCCAGCAGCAGCAGCTGCTACGGCGCCCTTCGTAGATTTCTTCATGAGAGATTTCCGTCCGTTTGAGTTAAGGCTTGACCGACAAGACCGAGCCAGGG